>NZ_JBQFXP010000002.1:0-479616 GCF_056540905.1 Ruegeria sp. AL1 | reverse complement strand
CCGTCAAACCCAATTGATCACGCAAAAATCCAGACAATAACGTCCGACCCTCAACATCACCGCTCACAGATAATCCGTTCACAGTCATAGAGACCTGTGCCATAAGCTCCTCCCATTTCATGTTTTTATTTGGCCCGAGTTAAACACGGGAAAATTCTTTTGAGAATAGAAAACTTTACCAAATGGACACCATCCGCCCCAAGCCCGGAACGAGGAGTGTATTAAGAGCTTCTCTTGCCTGCCCGAGGCTGCGGGCGCGTGGGAATTTCCTTAAGAAGACCGCCCACTCCCATGCCTGCGATATCTGCATGGGTCGTAACAATCCCGCAGGCCACGCGCGACAGGACCCAATCCGCGCCGTTGAGCGCAGGTGCCCGTGCGCAGCCCGGAAGACCGATCACGGGACGCTCTGGCAGCGCACCCAGGAACAGCAGGTTGCCCGGGTCGACGGGCATACCGAACCGATCTACGCTTCCCCCTGCGGCACGCACCGCCTCGGGGGCCACATCGTAAGGGTCGGATGTCGCGGACCCCGTCAGGATCATGGCGATATCGCCCTTGACCTCGGAAAGCGCTCGCGCCAGCGCTTGAGTTTCATGTGGCACGATCTGAACATCGCATAGCTCCATGCCCAACGCTTCGACACGTCCGCGCATTGATGCGATCCCTTTTTCATTCGATGGCCCACCGGGAATATCGGTGACGACAAGCCCGGCTGTCTTGTGGGGCGGAACCGCAAGACGTATCGCACTTTGCGCCAGTCGGGCAGCCCGCAGAACATCCTTACCCGGCACCGCGTATGAGATGATCTTGATCGTAGCAACCATCCCTCCGGCACTCATTTGCTGATATTGCGGCACGGTAGCGACCGTAATCATCGGATTGACCTGATTGAACGCGTGCAGGGCATCGACATCCAGAACCGCAACACCCGGTGCCTCGGCCAGCAAGTTGACGCGACCGGTAAAAGGTTTGGTCACCCGCAACCCAGCCTTTGCCGGATCCGGGGCCAACGCGTCGGCCAGCATCTTTGCCGCCTCGTCTTCATGGGTGTCGCCCGGCTCCAGCCGGGCAACAACAACGGTGTCGAAACCCGAAGCCGCCAGCTGTTCCAAATGCGCTGGCGTCAACACCAGGCCCTTTCGCAGTTTTCCCGCGCGGGTCTGAATCGAATGAGCGAGGATGGAACCACCTGCCTGGTTGATCGGGATCGGTCCGAATTTCACACCTTACCCCGCAGGACAGCTGTCATTTGCGCCAAAATCGCGACCGCAATCTCAGACGGGTCCGCCGCACCAATGTCGAGCCCGATCGGGCCGTGAATGCGCGCCAGTTGCTCATCGGTAAATCCGGCAGTTTTCATTCGCTCCAGCCGCTTCGCATGCGTACGCGTCGATCCCAGTGCGCCGATATAAAAGACATCCGCCTCAAGCGCTGCCTGCAGCGCCGGATCGTCCAGCTTTGGGTCATGGGTCAGCAGGACCACGGCGGTTCGGGTGTCCATGCCCAGCTTGGCCACTGCCTCATCCGGCCAGTCCGTCAGGATCGTCTGATCCGGAAACCGCGCGCTTGAGGCAAAGGCGTCGCGCGGGTCAACAATGGCTGGATCATATCCGGCTATCCGCGCCATTGGCACCAATGCCTGCGCGATATGGACTGCTCCGACAACAATCAGTCGCAAGGGCGGGTTGTGAACCGCCACAAATGTCTTTTCATCTTCCTCAAAGCCCGAGCGGTCCATACGCATCCGCTGAGGGTGGGCATTGCGACGCAGGGCGCGATGGCCGGTATCGACATTGACCTCATAGGCGATGGGTTCACGTTGGGCACGGGCAGCAACCAGATCAGCCAACATGGGTTCGGTCATCACACCGCCGACCGGTTCAACCAGCACTCGGATCGTTCCGCCGCAGGCCAGCCCAACGGCAAACGCGTCCTCATCGCTGACCCCAAATTCCAGCAGGCGCGCCTCGCCTTCGTCAATGGCCTCCAGCGCCTCGACGATCACCGCGCCTTCTACACATCCCCCGGAAACCGATCCTTCGATCCGACCCTCGCCCGAGATGGCCAGTTGCGACCCGACGCGGCGCGGGGCGCTGCCCCAGGTCTGCACCACCGTGGCTAAGGCCGCGCCTTTTCCGGCACGGTGCCACCGCAACGCGGTTTCCGGACTGTTGTCGAATCGTTCCATTGAGACCTCCGGTCCTCTTGAAGTTCAACATAGGGAGGATTGGCGCGATGAAAAGCGGGTCAAAAGTCTCACGCGGGGTTGTAACCTGCGCGATATCGTATTCACAAAACCAAATATTGATTGTTCTTGCCCCGGGTTCTAGCCTGTGTTCATGTTCTGCGATAACCCGAACCAACCCCTCTGCCTATTTAAAAACGGAGACAAAAAGTTGAAACGCATTCTTACACTGGGAGCCGCAATTGGCATGTTGGCCAGCACGGCCGCTGTGGCCGACACCTTTCTGCGCTACGGCGAGGTCGAAGGGTGGAAAGTATTCATCGACAACGAAAAGAAATCCTGCCTGATCGAAGCCGTGGACGACTCGGAAAATGTGGTTCAGATGGGTTTAACCGAAGATCGCGGTGTCGGTTATGTCGGCGTTTTCACCAAGGCTGAAACCGACATTAAACGGGGCGAGACAGAAGCCGTGGCCATTCTGTTGGGCGAGAACATCTATCTGGGTGAAGCGACCGGCATGAAGGGCAACATCACCAAAGGATATTCCGGTGGCTATGTCCTGTCCGACAGCCCTCAATTTGCCGAGGACCTGGCCAAGCAAAAGGTGATGGTGGTGTTTCCCGAAAAGGAATTCGCCTTTACCGTCGACTTGACCGGCACGTTCAAGGCCATGGAAATGGCGCGTAAGTGCAACGAAGAACAGCTGGGGTGATTACCCCGCGGACAGCGCGGCCAAGAGCCGCGCTTTCTGCCCCTGATCGTCGGGCCGCGAGATTACACTCGCCAGATCTTCGAGCGACGCGATAGAATGCCCGGCGCGGAAGCTGTCCACATGAGGCAGCATGGTCGCAACACCCTGCGCCTTGGGTGCGAACCCATCCCATCTGAGAAGCGGATTGAGCCATATCAGACGGCGGGAGGACAGATGCAGGCGCTCGATTTCCTTTTCGAGCTGCCCGGGATCACCGCGTTCCAGACCATCGGTGATCAACAGGACCACAGCCCCCTGCCCCATGACCCTGCGCGACCAGTCCCGGTTGAACTGATGCAGGCAGTCACCAATGCGCGTGCCGCCTTCCCAGTCCTGAGCTTCCGCGCCTGCCGCTGCCAGGGCTGCATCGACGTCGCGTTGGTGCAGATGTCGGGTGATGTTGGTCAGGCGGGTTCCGAAGGTAAATGCATGCACCCGAGCCCATCCCGCCCCTTTGGCATTCGAGACAGTGTGCAGGAAATGCAGGATGACGCGACTGTATTGACTCATCGAGCCGGAAATGTCGCATAACGCAACAAGGTTGGGCCATCGCGGTTTGGGGCGCTGGCTGGCAATGTCTCGCACCTCTCCGCCCTGACGCATGGCCGCGCGCAGAGTGCGCGCCCGATCAATGCGGTGACCCAGATGGCTGGCTTGCCCCCGCCGAGAGTCGATGGGTTTGACCGGCAGGGACAGGCGCGACAGCAGATGTTTGGCCTGTGCCATCTCAGCCGTGCTCATCTGTTCGAAATCGAGATTGCGCAGACGTTCTTCGGAAGATGCGGTCTGAGTTGCATCAATCTCGATTTCTGTTTCGCCTTCGGATTCAGTGATCTCGGGCGCGTCGCGTTCGATACCGTCCAGCAAGGCCTCGGCCGCGCGTTTTTCTGCGGCATCTGCCTTGCGTTCTTCCTGCACGCCACGAATAGCGGGCAGCATCATGGCCATCATATGCTCCATATAACGCGGATCGCGCCAATACATGCGAAAGACCTGCGCAAACACGGTGCGATGTTCGGGGCGGTTCACGAAACAGGCATGTAATGTCCAATAGAAATCACGCTTTTGCGTAAAACCTGCGGCCTGAACCGCGCGGATCGCATCGACCACCCGTCCTGTTCCGATTGGTAAACCGGCTTTTCGCAAGGCCCGGGCGAAATGCGTGATGTTCTGGGCCAGTTTGGGATTGTCGGGGATGTCGATTGGAAGCTGTTCGGCCATTACATCTGGTGGGGGCTCTGCCCCCACACCCCCGGAGTATTTTTGAAAAGATGAAGCATCACGCGGGTTCGAGTGCGGCTTTGGCCTGATCGAGAATGCGTTTGGCTTCGGAGCCCTGCAGTTTCTGGATGTCGTCCTGATACTTCAGGATGGCACCCAGTGTGTCGCCGATGACTTCGGGGCTGAGGTTGATCACGTCCAGCGCCAACAGGCATTTCGCCCAGTCAATTGTTTCGGCCACGCCCGGTTTCTTGAACAGGTCCTCGGTGCGCAGTTGCTGGACAAAGGCCACAACTTCCCGACTGAGCGCTTCGGCGGCCTGTGGTGCGCGGGCGTTCAGGATTTCGATTTCGCGGTCGAAATCGGGGTAGTCCACCCAATGATAGAGGCAGCGGCGTTTCAGGGCATCATGCACTTCGCGCGTGCGGTTCGAGGTGACGATGACAATGGGTGCCTCGGGCGCGACAATCGTGCCGAGTTCGGGGATGGTGACCTGAAAATCGCTGAGCGCTTCGAGCAGGAAGGCTTCGAAGGGTTCGTCGGTTCGGTCAAGCTCGTCAATCAGCAGAACCGGGGCGCCGTTCTCGTCCGCGCGCATGGCCTGCAGCAGGGGGCGTTCGATCAGGAAGTCATCAGAGAAAAGTTCGATTTGAAGCGATGACCGGTCGGCACCTCCTGCGGCTTCGGCAGTGCGGATTGCCACCATCTGCGCCGGGAAATTCCATTCGTAGACGGCTGAGGACGCATCGAGCCCTTCGTAACATTGCAGCCGGATCAGGCGGCGGTTGAGACCGGCGGCCAGAGCCTTGGCGATTTCAGTTTTGCCGACACCGGCCTCGCCTTCGAGAAACAAAGGTCGTCCGAGTTTGAGCGACAGGAAGACAACCGTCGCCAGAGCCCGCCCGCAGACATAGCCTTGTGTGCCCAGCATGGACTGAACGGAGTCGATGGACTGTGGCTGCGGCATGGCGAACTCTCCCTTGGGCTCAACAGGTCATGGCGGCGCGCGGACGTCAAGCCTGTGGTTTTGTCCGGACTTACGACGTTCCGACAAGTTGACAAGGCCTGGGGCGAAAATCCGGGGTTTTCACCAGCGGATTGGCTGTGATAGCCCGATGACATGAACCAGACATTAACCATCCGCCGCCCCGACGACTGGCATCTGCATCTGCGCGATGGCGCGATGTTGCAGGCCGTCCTGCCCGAAACCGCCCGTGACTTTGCCCGCGCGATCATCATGCCGAACCTCGTGCCCCCGGTGGTGCACGGCGATCAGGCCGCCGCCTATCGCGATCGGATCATGGCTGCGCTGCCCGATGGTATGAAATTCGAGCCGCTGATGACCCTGTATCTGACCGAGGATACAGATGCCGAAGATGTTGCCGCCGCCCATGCCAGCGGATTGATCACTGCGGTCAAGCTGTACCCGGCAGGCGCGACGACGAATTCGGCCTCCGGTGTGCGGGATTTTGATACGGTCCGCCCGGTGCTTGAGAAGATGGCCGAGATCGGCCTACCCCTGTGCGTGCATGGTGAGGTCACCGATCCCGAGATAGATATCTTTGACCGCGAGGCGGTGTTCATTGACCGTGTGCTGGATCCGATCCGCAAGGCCACGCCCGGGTTGCGCGTGGTGATGGAACACATCACCACCGCGAACGGTGTCGACTATGTGAAAGCCAATGCGACCGATCTGGGCGCAACGATTACGGCGCATCATCTGATCATCAATCGCAACCACATTCTGGTCGGTGGCATCAAACCGCATTATTATTGTCTGCCCGTCGCCAAACGTGAAGAGCATCGCAAAGCGTTGCTGGAGGCGGCCACCTCGGGCGATGCGCGGTTCTTTTTGGGGACGGACAGCGCGCCGCATACCGATGCCAACAAGGAGATGGCATGTGGATGCGCCGGGTGCTTTACAGCCACGAACACGATGTCTCTGGTCGCCGAGATGTTTGATCGCGCCGGGGCGCTGGGCAAGCTGGAAGGGTTTGTGTCGCGCAATGGGCCTGCATTCTACGGGTTGCCGGTGAATGAAGACGTGATCACTCTGATCAAGGGCGACCCGGTGAACTATCCCGACAAGATCGACACCGGCGAGGGACCGGTGACAGTGTTTGACCCCGGCTTTCCGCTGCATTGGCGCGTAAGCTAGCCGCTCAGCTTTAAGGCCAGATCGCTGGTATGGCCGCCGGTGCGCAGCATCGACCAGATTTCGTCGGCCTCGTCCTTCCCGATGAGTTTGGCGGCCTTTCCGCGCACACGGTCTTCGCGATCCGGCAGGCTTATGGGGGCAAGCAGGTCATGCGTCGCCTCCAGCCGCGCACCGTCGCGGCGCAGCAGGGTCAGATTGGACTGTGTTTCCGATAATGTCTCGTCTTGCTCGACCCTGACCCGATCACGCAGGGATTGCAGACGTGGATCACCGCAGTTTTTTGCGGAAAAGTTGCCGGGCAACGCCGTGTCATACCCCAGCGCCTGCATCGCAATCACGGTGCGGTAAGAAAATTTGGCGCCAAGCCCGGTTGCAGGAGACAGCTGATTGCACACGCTCATCCAGCGCGGATGAGTCCTGATCTTGATCTCGGCCACTTCCGGCTCCGCGATATCCAATTCACGGGCGGCTTCAAGCGCGGCGTGCAAACCATGACAGCAGGCGTGGAATTTGTGGCTGACGCGTTCGAACAGCCACTCATCCCCAAGCCCTTCCAATGCTGTGGCATTGTCGGCGGCACCCATATGCGTGGCGGCAAAACCGTAGGGACCTTCCAGAGCATCCGGATTGGGTTCGAACCCCCGTGACACCAAAAGCGCGGCCTCGACCCCGTTCGACGCGGCAAGGCCCGCGTTGTAAGGTTTGCCCATCGTGCCAAACTGGGCCTTCAAGCCCGAGGCGCGGGTGGCGACAAGCCCCAGCGCCTTTTGCATCTGATCGGCATCGAACCCAAGGATGCGACCCGCCGCAAGTGTCGCACCGCAAGCACCTGCGGTGGCCGTCTGGTGAAAACCACCCTGATAGTGATCGCGCCCCAACCACAGGCCCACACGGATCGAGGCTTCCATCCCGATCAGCGCTGCCTCGAGGAAATCCACCAGAATGCGTTCATCCCATTCACTCAGGGCCAAGGCGGCAGGCAGAATTGCCACCGATGGATGGCCGATATGCGCAAAATGCGTGTCATCATAGTCCAAAGCATGAGACACAGTGCCGTTGACCAGTGCAGCACCACGCAACGGGGCAAAACCGCCGCCGAACAGATGAGCCTGTCCCGCACCGCCTTCGGCTGCGACCATGTCGCGCACAATGGATGAGACAGGTTCCGCCGCCCCCGCGCGCCCAACCGCCAGCCAATCCAGAACTGAGAGCGACGCGATCATCCGCGCCTGTTTCGTCGTCGAAATCGGACCCGAAGCAAAGCGGGCAAGTGCAGAGGTAAATTCGGCCATGACCGCAGTCTAGCGCGCGACCGATCAGGGTAAAGACTTAGCTGTACAAATCCGCCGCGCGAGCTTCGAACGCCTTGACGATCCTGTGCATCGCCTCGTTGAACACGACCCCGATGATGCCTTGCAGAACCGCATTCTTGAATTCGAAATCAACATGGAATGAGACGTCGCAGCCGCCATCCGCCGTGTCTTCGAAATGCCAATCAGATTTCATGTATTTGAACGGGCCGTCGAGATATTCGGTATCGATCCGCTTTTGGCCGTCAAACAGAGTGACCCGACTGCCGAACCGTTCGCGGAAGACTTTGAACGAAATGACCAGATCGGCCTCCATCACCTTTGCATCGCCGTCAACATAGGTGCGACGCACGCGCGCTGCCGCGCACCACGGCAGGAAGTCCGGGTACTTCCCAACATCACCCACCAGATCGTACATCTGCTGAGCGGTATATGGCAGGTGTCGGGTTTCGGAGTGCGTCGGCATGATGACTTGGGTATTTACAGGTGACAATGGCGCGTCATGTCGTATGTTGCGCGCCAAAGATCAAGGGGGCAGTGATGACCGACCGCGCATATGTGATAGACGAGATGATCTCGGCCAAAGCCATCGCCGCCCGGATCGAAGAGCTGTGTCGCGAGATTACGGACGAATTTGACGCAACCGACAAACTGGTTGTGGTGGGTCTTTTGCGCGGAAGCTTTGTGTTCATCGCCGATCTGGTACGCGAACTGGACTTGCCGATCGAAGTCGATTTCCTTGAGGCGTCTTCGTACGGTGATTCCATGGAGAGCAGCCGCGAAGTTCGCATTCTCAAAGACTTGCGTGGTGCAATTGAAGGGCGCGATGTGTTGGTTGTCGAAGATATCGTCGATACCGGTCATACACTGAACCACGTTACCAACCTGCTAAGAAGTCGCGAACCCAAGCGGTTGAAATCCATCGCTCTGCTAGACAAACCCAGCCGGCGAGAAGTTGATTTCAGATCAGACTGGATCGGGTTTGAAATTCCGGATGAATTTGTTGTGGGGTATGGCATCGACTATGCCCAACGCAATCGCAACCTGCCATATATAGGCAAGGTTCGCTTCACCGAGGGTTAAATGAATCCCCGACATCTTTTGCGCATGTCCCAATGGGCCAGGACCCCGCCTTCAACCAGACGGGTGGTTTTCGTGTTTTCGGTCATCGCGGTTTGTCTGGGGATCGGAGCTATCGAGTACATGGGGTGGTGGCCTGACTGGGCAACCGGAGAATGGACCCGGTTCAAGCCTTGAGCAGCGCGATCTCTATCGCATTCAGAAATACCCCAGTGCCAATCGGAATCAGTGCGTCGGGGAAATCATAATCGGGATTGTGCAATTGCGGATGATCTCGCCCCGCGCCCAGCCAGAACATGGCGGTTTTCGCGCTCTTTCCGAATTGCCCGAAATCCTCGGAAAACCGCTGCGGCTCAAGGCTGAACTGACAAGGCACGCCCTGCCCTGCACAGGCTTGCTGCAGAATGTCCCCCGCATCCTCATTGTTTGTGCATGCCTCGAAGATATCGTCATAGGTAATCGCCACCCCCAGCCCCTCGGCGTCACAGATCTTGGTTACGGCAGCTTCTGCATCCGCAACAAGCCGTGCCATACGCTGATCCGAGACCGTGCGCAGTGTCACCCAAAGCTGTGCGTAACCGGGCGAGATGCCAAACGTGGCTTCGCCCAGACTGGCGTGAGTCACAGTGGTCAGCACATAGCCCTCATCCAGATCTCCGCCCTGTCCCAAACCATCCAAAACCGGAATCAAAGTTGTCAACGCCTTGGCCGGAGACAGCCCGTCCTGAGGCGCAGCGGCATGCGAGGTCTTGCCCTGCATCTCGATCCGCATCCCGCGAGAGGCACAATTGGCGGGTCCCCAACATAACGCAACCTGTCCCAGATCCAGCCCAGGCAGGTTGTGCAACGAGAACACGTAATCCGGGGCCAGTTCCTGAAACTGTGGGTCGGCACGGAACGCAGCCGCACCTTGTCCGGTTTCCTCGGCGGGTTGGAAGATCAACAAAATGCACCCGCGCGACGGTCTGCTCTGCCCCAAGGCGCGCGCCACACCAAGCACCATGACCATATGCCCGTCATGCCCGCAAAGGTGGCCTTTGCCGCGATTTTCCGACGCATAGGGAACTATGTTGATCTCCTGAATCGGCAAGCCGTCCAGTTCGCACCGGATGCCAATCGTTGGTCCGGGCACACCGCTGTCATAGATGGCAGCAACCCCATGTCCACCGATGCCCGTCAGAACCTTGTCGGGGTTACAAGCGCGCAACTCCTGCGCAATTCTGGCTGCGGTGTCCTTTTCCTGACCCGAGATTTCGGGCACCCGGTGCAGCGCGTGGCGCAGCTCCGTCAGTTGGTTCAGAACGTCAGGGGTCACCCCAAACTCAGTTTCTTCTGGCGCGCCTCGCGAAGGCGGGCAAAATCATCGCCCGCGTGGTAAGAGGACCGCGTCAACGGGGTTGCCGACACCATCAGGAAGCCTTTGCCATAGGCCGATTTCTCATAAGACGCGAATTCTTCGGGGGTGACAAAGCGGTCGACCCCGTGGTGTTTTGGCGTTGGCTGCAGATACTGACCAATCGTCAGGAAATCGATATCCGCAGCGCGCATGTCATCCATCACCTGCCGCACGGCCTGTTCATCTTCACCCAGCCCGACCATGATGCCGGATTTGGTGAAGATCGACGGATCCATTTCCTTGACACGCTGCAACAGACGCAACGAGTGGAAATACCGCGCGCCGGGCCGTACCTGAGGATACAGCCCCGGAACAGTTTCAAGATTATGGTTGAACACGTCGGGTTTGGCTTCGACCACTGTTTCCACAACCGACGGATCGCATTTCAGGAAGTCAGGCGTCAAAATCTCAATCGTGGTTTTCGGCGACCTGTGACGCACCGCACGGATCGTCTGAGCAAAATGCTCGGCCCCGCCATCGGCCAGATCGTCCCGGTCCACCGACGTGATGACCACATGGTTCAGACCCAGCTTTTCAACGGCATGCGCGACCCGCCCCGGTTCGAATGCATCCAGTGCGTCGGGGCGACCGGTTGCGATATTGCAAAAGGTGCAACCCCGGGTACAAATCTCGCCCATGATCATCATGGTGGCGTGGCCCTGACTCCAGCATTCGCCGACATTGGGGCAGCCCGCCTCTTCGCACACGGTCACAAGACCATTTTCCCGCATGATCTTGTGCGTGTCCGCATAGCCTTTTCCACCCGGTGCTTTGACCCGAATCCATTTGGGCTTTTTCGGCTGCGAATTGTCGGGCCGATGTGCCTTTTCAGGGTGTCTTTGTTCGGGGATCTTCAAATCACGCACGGGCGGGGTTCCTGACTTTGGGTCAATTTGGATTGCCTGTAACATAATCCATGTTCCCTCTCTAGACCTGTGGCGCATAGCCGCTATGCGCAGCCCCCACAGGATATTGCCGATGCGACCGCATGAAAGCGCGTAATTGTCTGTTTTAAAATCCCTTTTGAAGCCCGTCCCTCTTAGCAAATAGAGGTGTAAACCCTGCGGAAGGAAAACGGTCGCTTTGGTGGCACCCACAGTTTCGAGCTTACAATGGGCCGATTGCGAAAGATCGCAGTTTTAAGGCGCAACTTTCCGGCGGCTCTCGGCAACAATGCCCTCACCCACTGTTCGGATGACCTCTACCAGACGTTCGAACCACTCATCCCCGCTGGTCGAGGCCCGCCGTACCAGCCCGATTGTTCGCGACGGCTGCGGCGCGTCGAAGCGCAACAATCTGAGCCCCGGCACCGCCTCGGATTCCGCGCGGGACGCCAGTTCGGGCATAAGCGTCAAACCGAAGCCCTCGGCCACGAGCCGCGACAAGGTTCCCAGTGACGACGCCCCCATATTGATCTGACCGCTGGTTCTGTCCTGACCGCACACCTCCAGCGCCTGATCTGTCAGGCAATGACCGTCTTCCAGCAGCATCAACTGAACATCCTTCAAATCCACAGGCCGCAGGGAATCGGGCCCAACGGTCAGGCGGTCAAGCCTGGACTGGTTGCCAGCCAGCAGGAAGTGGTCTTGAAACAGAGGCTCTTCGTACAACGCGTTCTCGCCAGACGGCAGGGCCAGAACAGCTGCGTCAACCTCACCCGTGTGCAGCAGCATCAGAAGGTGTTCCGTTCTGGCCTCACGGATAGACACGCGCAAGGACACGTCACCGGCCCGAAGACCTGCCAGAACTCCGGGCAGCAAATAAGGGGCCACAGTCGGGATAATTCCGATGGACAGCGACCTGTGCCCCTCGGAATGGTCCTTTGCAAAGCGATCCAGTTTCCCTGCAGCGTCCAAAACCTGATGTGCCCGCTCCAGAACATCGCGCCCGAGCGGGGTTAGCAGAATGTCGCGGGCCTGCCGTTCGAACAGGGCCCCGCCCATTATGTCCTCCAGCGCTTTGATCTGAACCGACAGCGCAGGCTGAGACACGTGGCATACCTGCGCTGCACGACCGAAATTGCGTTGTTCGGCCACGGCTTTGAAATACTGCAATTGCCTGAGAGAAAAATTCATAATCCCAAGTTATTGCCAAATTTCAAAGCCGCAAGTTTTATTTATGATTCAACCAATCAAACGGTCTTTTTCCGTCTGTTCTTCGTAATGCCGCTTTAGCCGTTGCAATGCGATACGCAGCACAATCTTGCCGGACCGGGCCGACCAACCCATGCGCTTTTCTGCAAGTTCCAGCCCTTCAAGATAACAGCAGCACCGCAATGCCACATCACTGAGACCCGGCCCCAGATCCGCAAGCGCGCGGGCAACTCGGTCGCGCGCGCCGGACGCGCCCTTGCCGAACCCAGAATCGGGCGCGAAGCCCGCGCGACCGCCGCCGGTCAGAAACCGTTCCCAGTTTTGTGTCACCTGCGGGCCGATCTGCGCCAGTTCAAAATCCTCGCGCAAGCGCTCGCCTGCCCTCACAAGCGTTTCATCCAGAAACGGCCTACCATCCCGGTCCTTCCGGCGTGCAAGCGCAATCAGAGGGCTCTCGGACGCGCTGTAGCGCATCCGCAACGGTCGCTTTTGTGCGACTGCCGCGCTGTCGGGTTTGGCCGCGAACGAGGTGAAGGATGCCTGCGCCTCGGCCATACCGAATTCGCTTTGCGCCCGCGCCCGGTTTTCCGCCTCGGCGATCAGATGTCCCAGCGCCGCCCGACCTGCCGACGAAATACGGTACCGTGAAATCCGGCCGGGTTTGTCGCAGGTGATCCAGTCGTTCAAGGCAAGGGCCTGCGCCAGCGTACATTCGACCACAGCTGTTTTCGTGGCTTGCTTTTCGCCGCTGTCACGCACCACAACGGCTTTGTCCATATCCTCGGCCACAGCCAGTACAGCCCCGGTTTCACAAAGCCGGCGCAAGACACGCAACGCTTTGTCGTTGAAAGAATCCGCTTCCTGCGCCTCACCCCCTCCGGGACTGGCAAAACGGCCCGCATCGGGGTACATCGCGCCATCCGGTGCCGGGGTATGGTCCGCTGCCAGAGCCTGTAGCGCGGCATCGACCAGCGGATCATCCCGACGCAATTCGATCTTGCGGATCTGTCTGAGGATTGTCGAGGCATGGCATCCCGCAGACCGGGCAATATCGCGGATCGAACGACCGGATTCGGTATGATCCAGATACCGCTGCGCTCCTTCCGGGACCCATGTCGGAACGTTAAATGCCACGCTGTTGTTCATCGTCTTTCGCCCTCGTCGACTACACAATTTGTCCATGTCCGCCGTCGGAATCTTGGTTAACCAAACCTAACTAGAGCCGGTTTTGTTACTCGTTCGTTAATGACGGACGGTGGAGAGCAGAATCGATTAAAAAAGATAAACAGTGGTGAAACCATAGTTCGGCGCGAAAGCAAATAGGGCAACACCCGCTAAGGTTGTGTCACAACTAAGACAACACGTTGTGAACGAAAGGAAAGCCCTGTGCAGGATCTCATGACCATGGTCACCGCCCTGAAACGCCCGCGCCTGTTGACCCGCGCCGCAAAAATCGGAGCGCGCGATTACAACAGGGACCGCCACCTACAGCGTATTCTGGGATATGGCGGGTTGCCGGGTCCGGGTGCCGCATTGATGCGGTTGATGGATCTCGAGCGAGAGATCAATTCCCGGCGGGAAGAAGAAGATGCCGGATACTCTTTGGTTCGGCATCTTGATCTTTTGATCGCGCTGGTCGGCGAGGCGCAGCTGTTTCAGGCCAGCCGCGCCAAGCTGTATCAGTGATCAGGTGAAGGCATCCGGCATGGATGCCTTTTTCGCCGCGACATACTCATCAAGCGCCGTCTTGATATCAGGATCGATCTGCGGCTGCTGGTAATTTGCCAACAGATGCTCTACCCGAGACGTGGCCAGGGTTCGCGTATCGCGCGCACCTTCTTCTTCCCAGGTTTCAAAGGGTTTGTAGTCCAGCATCTCGGATTTCCAGAATGCGTCTTTAAAGTTCGCCTGAGTGTGAGCACATCCCAGATAATGCCCGCCGGGGCCGACCTCGCGGATCGCGTCCATCGCCTGTCCGTTTTCGTCGTAGGGCACACCTTTGGCCAGCCCGTGCAACACACCCAGCTGATCGGCATCCATGACAAACTTTTCGAAATCGGCCACAAGACCGCCTTCGAGCCATCCACAAGAATGCAGCATGAAGTTCACGCCCGCCATCAAACCCATGTTCAGCGAGTTCGCAGTTTCATAAGCCGCCTGCGCGTCCGGCAGTTTCGAACCGCAGAAGGAACCGGCAGACCGGAACGGAAGCCCGAGCCGACGCGCCAATTGTCCGGCCCCATAGGTTACCAGAGACGCTTCGGGTGTGCCGAAGGTCGGCGCACCAGAATTCATGTCGATCGAAGAAACAAATGCCCCAAAGATCGCCGGAGCGCCCGGGCGAATGATCTGGCTGTAGGCTACACCGGCCATCACCTCGGCCAGAACCTGCGTCAACGTACCGGCCACCGAAACCGGTGCCATCGCGCCGCCGACGATGAAGGGCGAGATGATGCAGGCCTGATTGTTCTTCGCATAGACTTCAAGCGAGCCCATCATCACATCATCGAAGGTCATCGGCGAGTTGATGTTGGTCAACGAGGTCATGACGGTGTTTTCCTGCACGAACTCTTTGCCGAACAGAATCTCGCACATCTCAATCGAATCCTGCGCCCGGCTGGGATCGGTCACCGACCCCATGAACGGTTTGTCCGACAGGGTCATATGCGCCAACAGCATGTCCAGGTGACGTTTGTTCACCGGGATGTCCGTGGGCTCGCATACCGTGCCGCCCGAGTGGTGCAGCCACTTGGACATATAAGCCAGTTTTACGAACTTATTGAAATCATCCATCGTCGCATAGCGACGGCCACCTTGCGCATCCCTTACGAATGGCGGGCCGTAAACCGGGGCCAATACCAGATTGCGGCCACCGATCACCACCGATTTTTCGGGGTTCCGGGCGTGCTGGGTAAACTGGCTGGGAGCAGTCTTGATCAACTCACGCGCCAGACCGCGCGGCAGACGTACACGCTCGCCATCTACATCGGCCCCAGCATCCCGCCAACGTTCCAGCGCGGCAGGATTGTCGACAAAGTTGACACCTACTTCCGCCAGCACGGTTTCCGCGTTGGTTTCGATGATTTCCAAAGCCTCTTCATTCAGGACTTCGAAATTCGGAATGTTGCGTTCGATGTATTTTGCGGTTTCGATACGGACCGCGGTGCGCTCGGCCCGGCGGGCGGCACCGCCGCCACCACGCGCCCGGCGCCGGGTGTTTGCCTCTGCCATGAGAAAATCCCGTTGGTTGGTTGATTTTATATGTAGCTACAGGAATGGTCGCCCGCCGACCGGTAATTTACGGCGAAATAGGGGGAAAAGCGACATGAACACGGTCAGGTCGCTAATCGACATACTTTTCCATCAATACAGTGTTTTCAACCACATCACGTTCTTGCCATCCCAGATGCTGGTACATGTGGCGGGTTTTCGTCATCAGACGATGCGTTCGCAGCCGAAGAAGGGACAGACCAACATTTGCGGCGGATGCCTCGGCCTCGTTCATCAACGCGCGTGCCAGGCCCTGCCCCTGCGCATGAGGCGCAATCGCAAGGTTGAAAACCATAAGGGCCTCAAGGGTTTCACCGAACACGACCACACCCAGAATACGACCGTCCTGTTCGGCAACAAAGACGTCGCGGGCTTCGATGTCCTCGCGAATGCCATCCGTAACGTCCGGTAAGTCCGGAATATCTTTTGCAAAGGATGCGTATGCGCTGGAAATACAGTCGCGGATCGCATCTGTGTCCTGAACCCTGGCCGGTCTAATACCCACTTCGGCCATTTAGTGATTCCCCCCAAAATTGCCGAATACAATGGCTTATTTGACGTCATTCCGCTTGCACAAGCAAGGCTTGCGACCTAATAGCCAAGCATGACCCAAGACACCCATGACCGCCTTCTGATCATCGACTTCGGCAGCCAGGTAACCCAGCTGATTGCCCGCCGTCTGCGCGAGCTGAATGTTTATTGCGAAATCCACCCCTATCAGAACGTCACGATGGACTTTGTGCGTCAAATGGCGCCCAAGGCTGTCATTTTCTCGGGCGGGCCCGACAGTGTCACCCGCGAAGGTTCGCCCCGAGCGCCGCAGGAAATCTTTGATTTCGGCGTGCCGATCCTGGGCATCTGCTATGGGCAGCAAGTGATGATGCATCAATTGGGCGGCAAGGTGGAAAGCGGCCATGGCACGGCCGAGTTTGGCCGGGCTTTCGTCACCCCTCAATCCGGCCTCGATATTCTGGACGGCTGGTTCGCAGAGGGCGACGAGCAGGTCTGGATGAGCCATGGCGATCATGTCAGCGAAATCGCGCCGGGATTTGAGGTTTTCGGCACCTCGCCCAACGCGCCCTTCGCGATCACGGCAGACCCCTCGCGCCACTTCTATGCGGTCCAGTTCCACCCCGAGGTGCACCACACCCCCAAAGGCGCGAAACTGTATGAGAACTTTGTCAAACTCGCGGGTTTTGCCGGTGATTGGACGATGGGCGCTTACCGCGACGAGATGATCCGCAAGATCCGTGAACAGGTCGGCGATAAGAAAGTGATCTGCGGCCTGTCCGGCGGCGTCGACAGCTCGGTGGCGGCGATTCTGATCCATGAGGCGATCGGTGATCAGTTGACTTGCGTGTTCGTCGACCACGGCCTGCTGCGCAAGAACGAGGCGCAGGAAGTCGTCGGCATGTTCCGCGACAATTACAACATCCAGCTGATCCACGCCGATGAAAGCGAGCTGTTTCTGGGCGAGTTGGACGGCCAGTCCGACCCCGAGACCAAACGCAAGATTATCGGCAAGCTGTTCATCGACGTATTCCAGAAACACGCCGACACCATCGAGGGCGCCGAGTTTCTGGCACAAGGCACGCTGTACCCGGATGTGATTGAATCCGTATCCTTTTCCGGCGGCCCCTCGGTCACGATCAAATCGCACCACAATGTGGGCGGTCTGCCGGAAAAGATGGGCCTGAAACTGGTCGAACCCTTGCGCGAGCTGTTCAAGGATGAGGTCCGCGCCTTGGGCCGTGAACTGGGCCTGCCCCAAAGCTTCATCGGTCGGCACCCCTTCCCCGGCCCCGGCCTTGCAATCCGTTGCCCCGGCGAAATCACTCGCGAAAAGCTCGAAATCCTGCGCGAAGCCGATGCCGTTTACATCGACCAGATTCGCAAACATGGTTTGTATGATGACATCTGGCAGGCATTTGTCGCGATCCTGCCCGTCCGCACGGTCGGTGTCATGGGCGACGGCCGCACCTATGACTACGCATGTGCCCTGCGCGCGGTGACCTCTGTGGATGGGATGACAGCGGATTATTACCCTTTCAGTCACGAATTTCTGGGCGAGACCGCCACACGCATCATCAACGAAGTCAAAGGCATCAACCGATGCACCTATGACATCACGTCGAAACCTCCCGGAACGATCGAATGGGAATGAAACCAAGCCGGGCCAAGACCCGGCTTTTTTGTTTACAGCGCAGGCAATACTCGTTCTAGTTCAGCGGGTTAAGACGCAATCTTTACAAGGGCGATCATGGACAGCGGCAAAACGCAAATCGGCAAGGCCGCGCTTTGGATGACAGGGGCCATTGCCTCGTTTTCGTCCATGGCCGTTGCCGGGCGCGAGCTGAGCGTGACCCATGACACCTTTGAAATCATGTTCTTCCGCAGTCTTGTTGGAGTCTGTGTCGTCTCGTTGGTTTTGACCCTCAGCGGTAAATGGAATCAGGTGTCTACCCAGCGTCTGGGCCTTCATGGCGTCCGCAACATCCTTCACTTTACCGGTCAAAACCTGTGGTTCTACGCAGTCAGCGTGATCCCCCTTGCGCAGGTCTTTGCGCTGGAATTCACAAGCCCTCTATGGGTTATCTTGCTCTCGCCGCTGTTCTTAGGCGAACGGCTCACCGCGGTGCGGCTTGCATCCGCCATAATAGGGTTTGCCGGCATTCTGATCGTCGCACGTCCAGGCGCGGCACCGATCAGTCTGGGCGTCATGACGGCGGCAATGTCGGCGATCTTTTTCGCCCTCACGACCATCTCGACAAAATCACTGACCAGATTTGCCAGCACCGGTTGCATCCTGTTCTGGCTAACGGTGATGCAATCGTTCATGGGACTGGCGGCTGCCGGGCTGGATGGTCAGATCACCTTGCCGAATCCGAGCACGGCCCCCTATTTGCTGCTTGTGGGTCTGGCGGGACTGCTGGCGCATTTCTGTATCACCAACGCGTTGGCCATCGCCCCAGCCACTGTGGTGGTGCCGTTCGACTTTGCTCGCCTGCCGACAATTGCCGTTGTCGGGATGATTCTCTATCACGAGCCGCTGGACCAATGGACGCTCATTGGGGCTGCCGTGATCTTCTCAGGTATCTTTTTGAATGTTCGCGCCGAGAATCGTAACAGTTTAGCAACACTTTCCAACCACCCTGCACATAAGTAACGCGCCGTCACCGGTTGACGGTAAATTAACAATTGCGCGAGTAACAACCCGGGAACTCGCTTGAGCATTCACGAGCGTGAATGTCTGGGCAGGTGGACAGGTAAAGGGAGAAGGAAATGAGGAAAGCGCTATTGAGCGCTTGCGCGTTGTGTGCTGGGGCAACAGCTGCGCAAGCCGGGGGGCTTGATCGCAGCGGGCAGGGAATCAACCTGATCTTCGAAGAAGGATCAGCGGTTCAATTCAGCCTTGGATACACGACACCGGACGTCAGCGGGACACTGGGCGGCGTAGATTCGGGCAACGTCACCGAGAACTTCTTTTCGCCGGGCCTTGGATACAAACGTGCGCTGACCGATAAACTGGATTTCGCCCTGATTTATGACCAGCCCTTTGGCGCGGACGTATCTTATGGCGCGAATTACCCGCTCTCTCAAAACCCGTTGGCTGCTATTGGGGGGCGACCCGGTGTGCTGGCAGCAGAGGCGGATGTTGATGCGTTGTCAGCGGTATTCCGCTACAAGTTCGACAACGGGTTCAGCGCTATCGGCGGCATTCGGGCGCAGCGTGTGGATTCCAACGTAACCGTGCCCGCGGCCACCGGTTATGAATTTGATGCCGACGCCGAGGTCGACTTTGGTTACCTGATCGGTGTCGCATGGGAAAAGCCGGAAATCGCCGCGCGCGTTTCGCTGGTTTATAACTCGAAAATCACGCATGACATTCGGGCGCGTGAATCATTTGACGATCCTGCAGGCATCATCGTGATACCGGGCATCGGACCAGTTCCGACATCGGTCCAGAGGCAGAATGTTCGCACAACGACCGAGGTGGAAACACCGCAGTCGATCAACCTGGATTTTCAGACCGGCGTCGCACCGCGCACCTTGGTTTTCGGCTCGGTTCGCTGGGTGGATTGGCCTCAGACTGTCGTGCAGCCTCCGGAGTTTTTCCGTATCACCGGCACCAACCTCGTCGACTATGATGACGACACGTTCACATACTCGCTGGGTATGGGCTATCAGTTTACCGATGCATTCGCCGGTGCCTTTACGGTCGGGTATGAAACCTCCGAAGGTTCGACCGTGTCGGACCTCGGCCCGACCGACGGTTTCTGGAGCTTTGGGGTCGGCGGGACCTACTCGCTTGAAAATGCGCAGATTTCTGGCGGTATTCGCTACACCGATATTGGCGACGCCACCACAAACCAGGGCGCCGAGTTCAGCGGCAACGAAGCCTGGAGCGTCGGCATTCAGATCACATACGCGCTGAACTAAACGCGCAGCATAACTTTCAAATTGCAAAAGCCCTGCCACCGTCGGCGGGGCTTTTCGCATGTTTCGGGTCGCGTCAAACCTGATAGTCTGAAAAGACGGTCTCATGAACACTCCGATTGCCCTATCCCGCCGCGTCTGGTTCGAACTTGTTTTGCTCGGCGTCATCTGGGGTGCCTCGTTTCTGGCCATTCGCATCGCACTGGATGATATCCCCGTCATGACCTCGGTTTTTCACAGGGTGTTCTGGGCGTCACTGGCGCTGTGGATGGTGATTTGGATTCAGGGGCAGAAAATCCCCATCACACCTCAAATCTGGGGCGCATTTCTGGTTATGGGGCTTTTGAACAACGTTCTGCCGTTTTCGCTTATGGCATGGGGGCAGCTATTCGTTTCTACGGGTCTGACTTCGATCCTGAACGCGGCGACGGCAATTTTCGGCGTACTGCTGGCAGCGCTTTTCTTCAAGGATGAAAGACTGACCCTGTCTCGTCTGACGGGGGTCGGGTTGGGGTTTCTGGGCGTGTCCATCGTCATCGGTCTGCGTCAATTCACGGAATTCAACCCGAGCAGTCTGGCGCAGATCGCCATCCTCGCTGGCACCGTCAGCTATGCACTGGCCGCAGTTTGGGCCCGTCGCCACCTGTCCGGGCTCGCGCCCCAAGTTGCGGCGGCCGGAATGCTGACCACCTCGGCAGTGATGATGGTGCCGATCACCCTGATGATCGATGGCCCACCTGATCTGGTCTTACCCTTCAAAACCTGGGTCGCGATCGCTTACTATTCTCTGATCGCAACAGCCGGGGCCTATCTGCTGTATTACCGAGTTCTGGTCAGGGCGGGCAGTGGCAATCTGCTGCTGGTCACGCTGATCATCCCACCGGTTGCCATCGTTTTGGGTGCGTTGATCCGCAACGAAACGCTACCCTCATATGCTTACCTGGGTTTTGCCATTCTGGCCCTCGGGCTGCTTATTCTCAGCCGATACGGGCGCCGTGATTGACGACACGGCCTGCCCGATTTAGCTAGGGCAAAAAGCAAGGAATGGCGGATTATGATCTACAACTCGGCAAAGGACTGGCGCGACGCGGCGCGCAAAAAAGTGCTGTTTTTCGGCATGTCCGGACTGGGTAAAACCTATATGTCCAATATCCTGCGCGATTCCGGGAACTGGTTTCACTACTCCATCGATTACCGTATCGGCACGCGTTATATGGGGGAATACATCACCGACAACGCCAAGGCCGAGGCGATGAAGGTGCCGTTTCTGCGCGAGCTTCTGCTGTCAGATTCAATTTATATCGGTTCGAACATCTCGTTCGAGAACCTGACCCCCGTTTCCGCCTATCTGGGCAAACCGGGAAACCCGGATCAAGGCGGTCTGGAAATTGCCGAGTACCGCAACCGTCAGGAACAGTTCCGCCTGGCCGAGATTCATGCGTTGTTGGACACGAAGTACTTCATCGACCGTGCCGAACGGCTTTACAAATATCCGAATTTCATCTGCGACACCGGGGGATCGATCTGTGAATGGGTCGAACCGAACGATCCAAACGATCAGGTCCTTTCAGAGCTTTCGCGCCACACATTGATGATCTGGATCGAAGGCGATGAGGCACATACAGAGGAATTGATCCGACGTTTCGACAGAGCCCCAAAGCCGATGTCCTATCAGGCCGAGTTTCTGACCACGGCCTGGGACGGCTATCTGGCCGAAAACGGATGCGCCGCGCATGAGGTCGACCCCGACGCTTTCATTCGCTGGACCTATTCACGGGCGCTGAACCACAGGAAGCCGCGATATGCCGCTATGGCAAAAAACTGGGGCGTGAAAGTCACGGCAAACGACATTGCAAAAGTGCGCGATGCGGGGGATTTCGATGAGTTGATCGAACAAACCCTTGAGCACCGTGCAAACCGCGCCTAAGTTCCAGAATTCATTCATATACTCAGCAGCGTGCTCCCATGCCCATCAAGATTCCTTCCGACCTGCCTGCCTTTGACGTCCTGACGCAGGAAGGCGTTATGGTCATGGCCGAAGATCAGGCGGCCCGGCAGGATATCCGCCCCCTGCGGATCGGTTTGTTGAATCTGATGCCCAAGAAAATCCAGACCGAGAACCAGTTCGCCCGACTAATCGGTGCAACCCCGCTGCAGATCGAGCTGTCCTTGATCCGGATGACCGAACACCAGACCAAGAACACTGCTGCCGAACACATGGCCGAATTCTATCACCCGTTCCAGGAGGTCAAGGATCAAAGATTCGACGGCCTGATCATTACCGGCGCTCCGATCGAACATCTGGAATTTTCCAACGTCACCTATTGGGATGAAATCAGAGAAGTCTTTGATTGGACACAGACAAACGTGCATTCGACCTTAGGTGTGTGTTGGGGTGGCATGGCCATGATCAATCACTTCCACGGTGTAAAAAAGCATATGCTGGACGCCAAGGCTTTTGGGTGTTTCCGGCACCAGAATCTGGATCCGGCCTCTCCGTTTCTGCGTGGATTTTCCGATGACTGCGTTATCCCCGTCAGCCGCTGGACCGAGATGAAGCAGGCCGAGATTGATGCAGCCCCGGGTCTGACCACCCTGCTGGGCAGTGATGAGGTCGGCCCCTGTCTGGTCCAAGACACGGCGCACCGTGCGCTCTATATTTTCAACCATTTCGAATATGACAGCGACACGCTGAAACAGGAATATGATAGGGACATCAGCAACGGCACGCCGATAAACGTTCCAATGAACTATTATCCGGATGATGACCCAAACCGCGAGCCGCAAAACCGGTGGCGCAGTCATGCCCACCTTCTTTACGGCAACTGGATCAACGCTATCTATCAGTCCACACCATTCGAGATGGATAAAATTGGCCGGTAAAATTCTGATATCGTTATGTGTCTTCCTTTTTGGCCTGGCGGTCGTGGTGGTGTGGCAAAACCGCCAGCGCGAATCCCGGGCCGAGGCCGCCTTTCCGCCTGAGGGCGAGATATTGCAGGTCGATGGCGTCGCCGTTCACGCGGTGGTGATGGGCGAAGGCCCCGATGTGGTCCTGATTCACGGCTCCAGCGGCAATACGCGGGATATGACTTTCGCGCTGGCTCCGATACTCGCCGAGTATTTCCGGGTGATCGTCTTCGACCGCCCCGGTTTGGGCTATTCCGAAAGCTTCAACCCCAAGGGTGAAACTATTGTTGAACAAGCAGACATTCTGCAGAAGGCGGCAGCCCAGCTTGGGGCTGACAAGCCGATTGTAGCCGGTCAGAGTTACGGTGGTTCGGTGTCTCTGGCCTGGGCCGTGACGCGACCCGACAATATCTCGGCCCTGGTGCTTATCGCACCGGCAGCGATCCCGTGGGAGACCCCGCTGGACGGGTTCAATTCCATTGCATCAACGGGCGCAGGCAACGCCTTCGCCCTGCCCGTGATTGGCGCGTTTGTACCGGATTGGTACGTGGACAAGGCTTTGGACCGCGTGTTTGCCCCGCAAAAGGCGCCCGAAGGTTATTCCGAACATTTCGGACCGGGTCTGACCATGCGACGCGCCTCCATGCACGCCAACGCCAAGCAGCGGGCCAATCTGCTGGATGAGGTCACCGCACTTCAACCGCGCTACAGCGAAATTTCAGTACCGACCGAGATCGTTTTCGGAAATGCGGATACGACTGTCAAACTGGACTGGCATGTGCCCAAGCTTCTGGAACAAATTCAGGGCGCCGAGCTGATCGAGTTGGACGGGATCGGGCATATGCCACAGGTCGTGGCGGCCCCCGAGGTCGCAGCGGCCATCCAACGCGCTGCCGAACGCGCGGGTTTGCGTTAAACCCATCGGTAATCCATAGTAAGTTATGGATTTTATGACGAGGCCGGACATGACCCGTTCAGAAAAAGGCGCGATTGAGGCCTACTTTCAGAAAGACGCGCCCAAAGCGATCCGAACCGCGATTGAAGATGCCAAGAAAGGCGAAATCCTAAATCCTTCGTATCCCTATTCCGATAAGATGAAGACCAAGGACTATCTGGCGCAGATGGAGGCGCTGCAGATCGAACTGGTCAAGATGCAGTCCTGGGTCAAAGCCTCGGGCAAACGGGTTGCAATTCTGTTCGAAGGCCGGGATGCCGCCGGAAAAGGTGGCACGATCAAACGGTTCCGCGAAAACCTGAACCCAAGGGGCGCGCGCAATGTCGCGCTGAGCAAACCGTCGGATGCGGAAAGCAGCCAATGGTACTTCCAGCGATACATACAGCATCTGCCTTCGGCGGGCGAAGTCGTGTTTTTTGATCGCAGCTGGTACAATCGGGGCGTTGTCGAAAATGTCTTTGGCTTTTGCACCACAAAGGAACGTGAGCGTTTTTTTCGTCAGGTTCTGCCTTTGGAAACCGGGTTTGTAAATGACGGAATCCTGCTTTTCAAATTTTGGCTCAACGTTGGTCGGGCAGAACAATTGAACCGCTTTCTGGCGCGCGAGACCGATCCGCTGAAACAGTGGAAGCTCAGCCCGATTGATGTTGCTGGGTTGCATAAATGGGACGAGTATACCGACTCGATCCACGAAACCCTGACCCGTACGCATACCGATTTATGTCCTTGGACAATCGTGCGTTCAGACGACAAGAAACGGGCCCGTCTGGCCGCGATCCGCACGGTTCTAAGCGCCGTGGATTATGACGAGAAAGACGCCAAGGCGGTTGGGCAGCCTGACCCTGAAATCTGCGGCGGGCCGGATATTTGGGATGCGTAGGGTGACCGAAACGTACTGTCTAGCTCGTCCCCGATCAGATCACCAAACGGGCCCGAGACCTGCATGACCAAGCGCGGCTATCACCATGGCAATCTGAAACAGGCGTTGATCGAAGCTGCGCTGTCTTTGATCGAAGAAAAAGGACCAACGGGGTTCACCCTGTCAGAAGCAGCCAAGACCGCTGGTGTCACGCCAGCGGCTGTCTATCGCCATTATCACGGGCGCGAGGACCTGATTGCCGAGGCTGCGCGACAGGGTTTCGAGATGTTCGCCGATCTGATGCAATATGCCTATGACAAGGGCCAACCCTCGGCCCTTGCCGCGTTCGAAGCGACGGGCCGGGCCTATCTGGCCTTCGCGCGTAAGCATCCCGGGCATTACATCGCGATGTTTGAAAGTGGTATCTCGGTGAACCGTACGCCCGAACTCGCCCTGGCCGCCAACCGCGCCAAGCAGGTTCTTGAGAAAGCGGCCTCGGACCTGTCGCAGCATATCCCGCCGGAAAAACGCCCACCGGCATCCATGTTCAGCGCCCATATCTGGGCCATGAGCCATGGTGTGGTAGAACTATATGCCCGTAACACCGGCGCAACGTCGCCCTTCCCGCCCGAAGATCTGTTGGAATCCGGTATCGGCATTTACCTGCGGGGTTTGGGGCTGGTTGCACAGGACGACTGATCGCAACAGACGCGTTTCAGCGTCTGCTGGTTCCGCAAACCATGCTGACCGACCGCGACCTACCAAGTGTGCAACATCTCGACCGTACGCGTCCATTCCTTACTATTGCGCGCGATCTCGTAAGCTTCGTCCATCAGGGTAAAGCTCCGGGGCTCGATCTTTGCCAGCCCGACTGTTTTTGACAACGGAGGGTCAAGACGGGCCAGCTGATCCTTTAGCACCAGATGGGCAATCCAGAACTGGTTCTCGGCGGATGTCGACAGGCCAAGTTCCAAAAGCGCGCCAGTCGGCACGTCAGAGGTAACGCCGAACCATTTCAGAAGACCCCAGTCTTCGGGCGTCTTGAACGTATCCTCTGCAATGGCGGTGGGCTGGCGGCCCGTCCCGACCGAGGCCACCTGAATATTATCCAGATGTACCCCTTTCTGCGTGGCCACCGCGATGTTGATCCCATTCAGAACCGGGTTGTTGGCGAACATACCGCCATCCGCAAAATACCCGTAATCGCGACCGGAAGATTCGATCCGGTGCGGCGGGAAATAGGTCGGCGCCGCTGAGGTTGCCATCGCCACATCCAGCAGCTTGATATCGCTCATATCAATCCAGGGGCCTTCGGTAACCATCTGATTTGTCATCGTAAACGGTGCCCATCCCACCTTGTCATTCAGATGAAGGCAAACCGTAGTCACGGCCAGTATGATATCTTTGGAAATAGACCCGATGGTGCGGTCCCCGACCAGCTCGTAGCCGATCTTCTCCAGCCCAGCTGAGGAAAATTGCGCGGCGGTGACACCCGGGCCGCCGGTCAGATGAAACCGTTTGAGCACCTCATCCAGCGCCTTGTCGAACAGAGAACGCTCGTTTTCCAGAAAAATCTGTTCGGCTTTGTCGTGGTAAAGCGAAATGAGTTCTTTCACCAAATCCGACATGTTTTTACCGCGTGTCCGGCCATCAGCCAGCACCACGGAAATCAGACCGCCCGTCGACGTCCCGGCGAATCCGTTCGCACTGTCCAGAAAACCGGTCTCTTCATGCAATCCCTGGAGGATAAGGCATGTCAGATAGCCCCGAATTCCGCCCCCATCACAGGAAACAAGTTTAAATGTCATGGCTACTCCAATGCTCTAATGAAATCGGGACAACTGTTATGTTGTGGTACAGGAATTCGGGCCTGAAAAGGATAAAATCTGCACCACGCTCAAAATACTTGCGTGGCAAAGAACGCCATGCGCTGGCTTTGACATACGTAAAGAATGACGTTTAATACATTGCAATTCATAATTATTACACGAGAAACAGCGCTGTTGCCCGAGTGAACTCTACTAGATAACCTGATCCCAAAGCCGCAAGGCCGCTTCATTTTTCACGCAAGACAGTCCTTAATATCCTAATTATTCTTGAAACTATAGAACCGGCACACGCCGAAGGGAGAGTTCAATGGCACTACAGTTGGAAGAAGTCGCAAGCGGTCTGGGATTCCCCGAGGGTCCCGTGGCAATGAATGATGGCTCGGTTCTTTATGTCGATATCAAGAACGAAACCCTGATGCGATTGATGCCCGACCAATCTCTGGTCAAGGTGGCGGATCTTCCGGGTGGTCCCAACGGAACTGCCATTGGGCCCGATGGCGCGGCCTATGTGTGCAACAATGGCGGGGTCTACACTTTTGTCGAAGAGCCGACCCTCAAAATCACAGTCCCGTCGTCTGACCGGCCAAACTATATCGGCGGATCAATCCAGCGTGTCGATTTAAAAACCGGCGAGGTCACGGATCTTTATTACAAATACAAAGGCAAGTGCTTGATATCACCCGATGATATTGTTTTCGACAAAGAAGGTGGCTTCTGGTTCACCGATACTGGCATGCAACATGCCGAAAGCAGTGAGTTCGGGGCCGTTTATTACGCCACCATCGACGGAAAAAAGCTGATCCACGCGGCCACAGTTCCGACGGCGAACGGCATCGGGTTGTCGCCAGATGGCACAAAGCTTTTCGTGTCCGACACCGTTTTTGGCCGCCTCTGGGTTATGGATATCGAAGGGCCCGGCAAGCTGAAACCCGGCGCATTGCCGGGAACCCCCGGAAACGTCGTGCAAACCCTGAACGGTTTCCAGTGGCTCGACAGCCTCAAGGTCGAGGCCGACGGGCGTGTCTGTGTCGCGACCTTGTTCACCGGGGGTATTACCGTCTTCAGTGCTGATGGAAGCACTGAACATCTACAGGTCCCCGACCCGATGACAACCAACCTGTGCTTTGGTGGTGCGGACATGGATGACGTCTGGATCACAGCCTCGGGTACTGGAAAGATCTACAAGACAAAGTGGCCGCGCCCGGGGCTGAAGTTGAATTTCACGGCTTAGACGTCGATCTAATACTTTAAATTGAATGCCTTACACTTTAGCACAGCCCTAAGGTGTGATGCGGCGATTCCGGTTGCGTTAACCTCACGTCAGGCGCTAGCCGATTCAATTTTAGTTGTGTTAAGCAAGTCGTACCATGGCAAAGGCTGCTGAAAATTCGGTGTCGTCGTCGACGCATTTGGGCGAACGTCGCCTGGTATCGGTGCTGTTCACCGATATGGTTGGGTATACCGCGATTGTGGACAGCCTGGGCGGTGAAAAGACCGTTCAGTTTACGCGCATGGTCTATGAAATGCTCAAAGGCATCGTCGAAGACCATGGCGGCGTGGTGCGCGGCTTTGCCGGGGACAGCATCATGGCCGTCTTTGGCATCCCCGAAGCACTGGAAGACGCGGCCCTGCGTGCCTGCCGGGCCGGTATGGCCATACACACGGCCTTCGAAGACGCAGGCGACGATATCGAATCCCGCTTTGGCGTCCGGCCCGTAATGCGGGTCGGGGTCAGCTCTGGCTCAGTCGTTATGGCGAAAGTCGAAGGCGAAGGGGCCGAGATGACCGCCGTGGGCAACACCGTCAATCTGGCCTCACGCATTCAGGATTTGGCCCCCGAAGGGCGAACTCTGATTTGCGATGCGACCCGACGGCTTGTGGAATGGCTTGTGGATCTCAGCTTTGACGGCGAACATAAGATCAAGGGTGTCCCGCGCGAACAAAAGCTGTGGTTGCTTGAGGCCATTCACGCCGGGGCATCCCGGTTCGATGCGTCCCTCGCGAGGGGGCTCAGTCAGTATGTTGGACGCGATGATGAACTGACCGCTCTGACCCAGGCGCTTGAGAACTGCCATGAAAGCATGCGAGTCGTCGATCTGGTCGCCGAGCCGGGCCTCGGCAAAACCCGCCTGGTACATGAATTTCTGGGCCGGGTGAAAACAGCCGAGACAATCATTTACCGCGGCCACTGCACCGCCGACGGGCAGCAAATGCCCTTCATGCCGTTTCTTGAGGTGATCCGGAACTCGTTCAACATTTATGACGAGGACGAACCGGATGAAATCGCTGAAAAACTACGGGCCGGTTTGGCTCGATCCGATCTTGAAACACCCGAGAATATCGGGCTTTTGATGAACCTTTTGGGTCAGAAACCGCCAAAAGGTTCGTTGGATGGCCTAGACGGGGTTCTGATCGGTTTGCGCACACGGGATTTGTTGCCTGCCCTGCTCAAGGCCCAATGCAAGCGCACCAAAGTGATTTTGCTGGTCGAGGATATTCACTGGATCGACGGTGCATCAGCCGAGATGATGCAGACGCTCATTGATGAAGATGATACCGCGAACCTGCTTATCCTGCACACAAGGCGGCCCGAATATGCGCCCGGATGGCTGGGCAGCCGAGCCGCGATCACCCTGGCGCTGAAACCCCTGGACGAAACGGATTTCCGCCAATTGGCCTCGACCAGATTGGGTGTCAGCTCTTTGCCCGATGAACTGGTCCGGCAGGTTAGTGAACGCGCCGGAGGCAACCCCCTTTTCGCCGAAGAAGTCCTGAGCTTTCTGATCGAACAAGGCGCATTGCGCGTGGAATCGGGCCATGTGCTGTTCGACACCAGCCCGCAGGATCAAGGTTTGCCCGCCAGTATGCAAAGCCTGCTGTTGGCGCGGATCGAGCAGTTGCAACCCGAGGATCGGTTTCTGTTACAGGCGGCCTCGGCCATTGGTCGCGGGTTTGATCCCGGTCTGCTGTCTCTGGTCGCCTCCAGCCCGGACGAGATTGGTGCGGCGCTGCAAAGGCTGCAGGCGCACGATATCGTGTACCGCAAGGCCAACTCGTCGGATTACATGTTCAAGCACGTTCTGCTGCGCGACGCGGTATATCAAAGCCTTGTCAGCGCACGCAAAACCGAGCTTCATCTTGCCATTGCCACCGCGTTGGAACAGCGCAACGCCAACCGCCTGCCCGAGGCGGCGGAAACGCTGGCGCATCACTATGCGCGGACCGAGCGCACAGACAAAGCGTTCGAATACGCCGCACTTGCCGGGGCCAAAAGCCTTGGGGTGTTCTCGCACGATCAGGCCAACCAGTATTTCGCAGCAGCGATGGATCTGTATGAAAAAGACCCGGACTGCGCCAGCGATACTGCCTTTGCGGGTTTTCTGGCGAATTACGCGCTGTGTTCCAATATCTCGCTGGACGTTATGACCACCATCGGGTTGGCTCCGCGCATCCGTCCCATCCTTGGCAAAATCGGAGACAGCGAGGACCACGCGCTGTTTCTGCACCACTATGTTTCTTGCCTGGTCTGCAACAGCAAGTTCCTCGAAGCGCTGCGTGTTCAAAAGGAACTCACGGCCATGGCGGACCGTCTGGGCGATCCGAAATCCGTGGCCTACGCCATGGTCAACGAATTATCGGTGTCAATCTATTGCGCGCCCCTGCCAAACGCGGAATTCGAGGCCAAGAAGATCGAGATCGAACAGGCCCTGGCCAAGTTTGACGACGCGTATCTGCAGAACTTCTATCTGGCAACCGTGGGTTGGAACGAATTGACCCGTGGACGTGTGGTCAAGGCACGCGAAACCGCTGAACGTATGGTGGCCGTTGGTGAACAGAAGAACGACCCCCGCGCCCTTGGGTACGGCACCGCGATGAAAGCACTGGTGGCGGTGGTGACCGACGATCATCAGGCCGCCTTTGACCTGTCAGAAGAGGCCCTGCATCTGTCGCGCGCCGAATTTGAGCTTGCCATCGCCGAATCCTCTCGCGTTGCGGCGCTGGTGCCGTTGCAAAGACCGGATGCCCGGGAAAACGTGCAGGAATATGTCGATCTAATGCACACCAAGGGCAGTACTCTTTTTGCCGGCGTCCCTCAGACAATGCTGGGTGTGGCTCTTGCCATGGAAGGCCGCGTGGGCGAAGGGCTGCAGCAAATCGAGTCGACAATCGCCCAGCGTGAAGCCGAGGGCGCCTTTACCGCCGCCGACTGGAACCGCCTGTTCCTGAGCGAGGTATACCTGCAAATCCTGTCTGGCGACGGAGATGCCTCGCTGGGTGTATTGTTGCGGAACCTGCGGACGTTGCTGGGCGTCATGCTGAACGGCGAAAAGCGCATTGTCGCATTGATCGACAAGACGCGCGAAAATCCTCAGTTCGACCCGCAAGGCCACTACTTCGCGCGTGGCGAGATGATCCTTGGGCTTCTTTACAAACTGAAGAAAAAGAAGCCCAAGGCGCTGGAACACCTGAACCGGGCACATCATCTGATCGCACCCACAGGCACGTCCCCGATGCTGACACGGATCGAGGACGCGCTTGCCGAATTAGCTGCCTGAAGCCTCTTCCTGCTCACCCAGTTTCGACAGATACCGGATCGCATCCAGACTGGGCAGGAAGGTATACGCGCCACCTCTGGTGATGACGAACCGAGGGAAATTGCTGAGGCGAATACGTTCCTCGGACCCGGCAATGGTCATCTCGAACATGCTGGTTTCCGGAACGTTCGCGCCAAGCAGCGGATCATTTGTCCCTGTGATCTCAGGGTCTTGCAGGCCAAAGTTCAGCCAGTCACAAACTACGGCCTCAAACTGTGCGCCGTAATTTGCACCGATGAAGTTGCCCAGCAATCCGCGTTCCTCGTTGTCGCGCTTTGCGGCGGGATCAAAATCGGGGCCATAGGACATACCACGTCTGACCAGACGACGCGACCGGTTGGCAATGCGTTGTACGATCGGCCCTCCGCGCGGATTGACCCGACGCATATGCGATCCCGCCGGGCAGCGCGATTCACGCGTATAGTCGTAATTGGTCAGCGAAACACGATCGTCAGGCCATTGAGCGTTGGGTGACAGCTCATACGGTACGCCATTGCGCCAGCGCCCACACATTTGCGCCGCCACAACCTCTCGCAATGCGCCATGTCGATCCAGACCTTCACCGACGTCCTTTTCACATCCGGGCGGTAGTAACTTGTCGACCAGGGGATGATCCATCAGCTTGGTTGCTGCTTCGGTCAGATAGTCCTCGAACGCATGAACATCCTGCTTCAACACTCTGAAAGCGTTGAATGATCCAAACAGCCCCAGAGCTTCGGGTGTCGGAATACTGAACCGTAGCCCCTCGAAATGGGTCTGATATCCCAAAAGCGCCGTGCCCAGCGGATCCAGCGGCTCTTCAACCAGCGTCTGTTCAGGATCGACAATGCCTTTGAACTTGGGCTGAGAGATGCTGTCCCGGTAGCCGAAGAACACCTTGCCTTCCGGTAGATTTCGACCATTCCGCACCCCGAGAACATTGAAGGCCTTGGCAACCATCTTCTCGGTCGCGTCCAATCCCGCGTCATCATTGGCATAGACCGAGGCGATAATATGAACCCTGTCGGGCTTGTCGAACGGTGCCGGCCAATTTTCGGGCGCGCTTTCACCGAAATCACCCAGCTTTTCGGCCCTCTCAGCCATGCCATCAGCAAATTCCAGCGGAAACGTCGCCAAATCGCTTTCCGACACGCCTAGCGCGCGCAGGCCCTGAAAGGTGATGCCGATGTTAAAGCAAACTTCGGGTTTTACCTTCCACTTCGCGGACCGGGTAATGGCCGGGACATCGTCGCTTGTGCCATCCGCGGACGCCGCCAGAAACCGTCGCGCAGCCGCGCGGTCGGTGACCTCAAGAACGATATGGCGCACCAGATTGTTCGTATATCCGCGCAGAATGTTGCCCTGAATCTTTTCAGGATCGAATACGGGGTCTTTTACAACTTCGTTCACCAGCCCACTCCCAACTTGCGACGAATTTGCGCCGCCGAATATCCCGGATAGCCGCGATAGCCACCTCCGAGCGAAATGTTTTTGTTTGCATGTAACTGCAGGATCAGATCACGCGGCAGTGCCATCAGTTCATGCGGCGGATCGTTCGGTTTGCGACCGGCCTGTTCATCCTGAACGCCAAACAGATCAATGGCATAATCCGGCGCCTGAAACAGGTCGTGATCGCGCACCCAGTCGATAAAGGTTTCGACATTTTCCTCACAGGGATACAGGTTTTCGCCACCCTCGACCAAATGCATCAGGGCATCAAAAACGCTGCCGATGGTCGAAATGAAATCGCGGATATAATTGCTGAAATCACCGTCATAGACCGAAATCATGCAGATATGGTCACCGATCAGCAGGAACCGGGCCGAATGAACGGTGCCGACATTGTCGAGCCCTGCAAACACCTCGTCAACATTCGCCGCCAATGCCATGACCGCCTTTGCCCGTCCAACGGGCGACGGGTCTTTCAGCGGCATCAACAGGTTCATCATCCGTTGCGTGCTGTCGCTGGGCTGCGTGGTGATCCGGGGACCGCCGGGCAGCTTGGGTTTCGGATCGCGCCAAATCCAATAAGGCACCACGACGTATCTGGACAGGAACTGAAACCAGCCCCGCTCCGGAAGACTGTTGATATACTCGTTGAGCTTTCCGCTTTCCTTGCTCATTCTTCGGTCCCCCCCGTGCCACTGAATGGGCAGGGTATTCCCCCGCGCCGTTTGCTTGAAAACTCGTATACATCCCTGCGTATTCGCAGAATCGTATCCTCGGACGGCCTGATCCCGTCGGTCAGGTGGGTCGGGTTGAAGCTGAGTTTTTCGTTATGCGCCTCCTGATCTTCGGGAACGTTGTCCAACGTCAGAGTACCCATCATCACCCGCTTACGGTGTGGCGGCCATTGCTTGGTCGAGTCTTCAAAATCATCGCCTGTCTCACCGATAGTCATCATCAGCGAAAACCGCTCGATCCCTTTGGACAGCCGATCCTTGAGGTCCTTCTTGAGGTATTTGTCCTCGGGCGGCTCTTCCGGGTCTGTGCGCAACACGCCTGCAATGGGGGCCCAGTGAAAGCGCACATATCGGTCTGTGCCATCCGGCGCGGTGACGATGAAAGTGTGCACCGCGTGATAGGAGGCGCGCACATAGCTGACCGGCGCGCCGATGATCGAGGCCTGCAGCACCGCAGGTTGCGCCCATGCGTGTTTGTCGGCGAAAGCCGTCGCGCCTTCGTTGGGACGCTCGTCCTGCCCCGGATACGGGTCGGGCATAGGCAGTTGCAGCTTCAGGTAGCTGCGTATCTTGCTCCAGGCGCTTTCGATTTCGCAGGGCGCAGGGCGTGCATGCAGGGCGAATTCCAGAAATTTCTCTGGGTCCGGTGCAAAGAATACCGGCAAGGTCATGGCGATCAGGTCCGTGCTTTTGCCCGCGCCCAGATCGAACCGCACGGCCATGCCGCGCACATCCGACCAACCGTCATGTTCGGCGACAACTCCCATTCCGTTCGAGAAACGCACCGCAACAGGAACCGTTTCCGCCTGTTTGGTAAAATGCGCCGCCGTACAGAATTCCTGTGCAATCGCAGAGGCCTTGAAATGACCGGTCGCTCCGATGCCGACGGTGTGGACTGGCCGCCGTTTGGTACTGCCACCCGGCACGTCCAAAGCGTGCACAATATCTTCAACCAGTTTCGGATCTGACATGGATTCCCCCCAGAATCTTAAAATTGTTTTCGTATTGTTAACACTTTCCTCATAACACGCTGTGAACTAAATCTCATCCCTTCGGAAAATTAACTTTTGAATCGGCTAACTTGCGGGCATGCACACCAAGACCCTGCCTGATAATCAGTCAGCGGCAGACCGTTTCACAGCGCGATACAATCGGCTGATTACGTCATCTCTGCGTGTTCGGCATTCAGCTTGTCCCAGTCGAATTCCACACCAATGCCCGGCGTGTCCGGGGCCACGGCAAGGCAGTTTTCGACCACCAGCGGACGTTTGGTGTATTGATCGATCGGGAACGAATGCACTTCCAGCCAACCGGCATTCTGCTGCGACGAGACAAGGCTGACGTGAAGCTCTTGCATGCCATGACTGCACACAGGAATTCCGTGCACCTGGCTGAGCGCCGCAACCTGCAGCCATCCGGTAATTCCACCGCAATTGGACGCATCCGGCTGAACGAAGCTGAGTTTTGCATCCTCAAACGCATATTCGAACTCATGAATCGTATGGAGGTTTTCGCCCATCGCCAATGGCACACCGGATTCGGTGGCGATGCGCCCATACCCTTTATAATCGTCAGGGATGGTTGGCTCTTCAAACCAAAGGATGTCGCATTCAGCAAAACCGCGCGCCGCTGTGATGGCCTGATCAACGCTCATCGAATAATTTGCATCAACCATGAAAAAACGGTCCGGCCCCAACATATCCCGCACGGCCTTTGCGCGCTGCAGATCCTCCGCCAGATCAGGCTGGCCTACCTTGATTTTCACCGCGTTGAAACCGCGGTCCAGGTAGCCCCGAGTTTGCGCCAGCAGTTTCTCCAACGAGAAGTTCAGGTCGATCCCGCCCGCATACGCCTTGCACCGGTCCGACGCCCCACCGGCCACTTTCCACAGGGGCTGACCTTGGGATTTGCACCGGATATCCCAAAGCGCGATGTCCACCGCCGAGATCGCGAATGAGGCGATCCCGCCGCGCGCGACGTAATGCACATGCCACTGCATCTGGTCGTACAGGTCTTCGACATGGCGCGCGTCCTTGCCAATCAGAAAGGGTGTCAGATCGTGCCGGATCATCGCCAGTATGGCGTGACCTCCCTTGCCTCCGGTATAGGTGTAGCCGGTCCCCTCCACCCCGTCAGACGTGCGCACGGTCACTGTGATCAGCTGAAAAAACGTGTGGTCGCCGTGTTTGGCATCCACCAGAACCTCGGCCAGCGGGACGTTGAACAGCTGGGCCTCGACGGATTCGATCAAGCTCATATCGTGCCCTTCAAGCGGTGCCCCGGACCGGACGGTCATTGTCGATGTTGAAAATCATGCCGTCCAAAAGCTCGTCCAGGTCAGGACGCGCTGCGGGGCCGTTTGAGATATCGACCAGCATTAATGATCCGTCCGGGCGGATAGCAAAGGCACCGGGTTCGGCAAAGGGGCTGTCTGTTTCAGCCTCGGACAGGGGCTCGGATACATACAGGCCAAGCTGGCGGGCTTGCGGGATGGTCATTCCGTAGCACAGGTCAAAGGACCAGCCGAACTCTGCCCGATCAGCCTGTGCTTTTTCCAAAGGATCGGTCGAGACAACCAGAACGTCCATCCTGTCTGTCCACTCGGACAGTTGCGCATTCAGCTTGCTGAGGAACCGTTTGCAGCGCGGGCAATGGCGACCGCGATAGACAAAAACCATGCTCCACCGATCCCGGTTTCCACCGATCTGCCGGTGACCACCGTCAACATGCGGGAATTCTGTCGGGGTCACTGCGGCCCCCGCCTCTGGTCTGGATCTGTTCACTGGTATGTCCTTTCCTGTTTATGTCGTATCCGACCCCTGAAAGTTCAGCAAAACTTTCATGGCGCAGGTGCGGTCTGCGGCTGTTTCAAACGCAGTCTTGGCATCCGGCACATCGAACCGGTGCGAGATCAGGTGATCCACCTGGATCAGACCCTGTTGCATCATCTGCACGGCCGTCTCGAATTCCGGATGGAACCGGAACGACCCTTTCATGATGATTTCCTTGGCCGTAATCATCTGCAAAGGCACTGTCATGTCGCCGCCCATGCCAAGCTGAACCAAAGTACCGCCGGGTCGAAGACAGCTGACACCGGTGCTCAGCGCGGCCGCCGCGCCGGAACATTCCAGATGCACGTCAACCTGACCTTTCCCGACCTGATACCGCGTCAGAGCTTCCGCATGGGATGCCACGTTGATCGTCTCATCCGCGCCGCTGGTTCGGGCTTTGCCCAGAGTGAAGTCCGACAAATCCGTAGCGACGATATGAGCAGCCCCTGCCCGTCTTGCGGCCAGAATGCTCAGACAGCCGATTGGGCCGCAACCTGTCACCAGAACCGTTTTTCCAACCAGATTTCCTGCCTGCCGGATCGCATGCAAGCACACTGCCAGCGGTTCGGCCATTGCCGCCTGTCCCGCGCTCAACCCATCGGCGGGAATGCACTGGCTGGCCGAAGCAACCAGCCGCGTCTGAAACGCCCCCTGAATATGCGGGAATGGCATTGCGCTGCCGTAAAATCGCATGTTCAGACAATGGTTCGGCTGCCCGCGCAAGCAATATTCGCATGTCTGGCACGGACGAGATGGCGAAACGGCCACCAATTGACCGGGCTTCAATCCTTCGACCCCGGCGCCGAGCTGTGACACCACGCCCGACACCTCATGACCCAAAACGATCGGTTCTTTCACCCTGATCGTGCCAAATCCGCCATGGTTGTAGTAATGCAGGTCCGAGCCGCAGATCCCGCCCGCCTGCATATCGACCAGAACCTCGCCGACACCGGGTGTGGGTGTGTCGCGCGGTTCCAGACGTAAATCCATTGCTGCGTGAAGGACAACCGCAACATTGCTCGTCGGCATTGCATTTTCTCCTCTTACGGACCCGCAAAAGATACGGATAGTCAGTGCCATGCACCAAGGGATTTTTGATACGAAACTTCAGATGTTTAACCTGACCACCGAGGCCGAAATCGTTCGGAGCCGACGGGACGAAGGTAAGCTGAACGCGGGTGCAGAGCAACTGAACGCCACGCTCGTGGCTGACCCCGAGTTCAGCGCCTGGCTGGCCAAACGCACACCTGCGGGCCGTCGGGGCGATGCCGAGGGACTGGTCGGGGCGGCAATCTTCCTGTCGTCTGCGGCGTCGAGCTTTGTAAATGGCCGCACCCTGTGTGTGGATGGCGGGATCACCGCCTCGCTTGAGGCCAGTCAGTGCTGTCCACGTTGTTTGTGGAAGGCTCATAGCGTCGACACCACGGCGATGGCGACAACGATCAGCAAGGACGCAGCCATACCGATATTGATCAGGCGCTGCGTCCTCAGGCCAAGGTCCAGTCGACCTAGCGCCGTGCCTGCACCCAACCAGATCAGATGAACTGGAAGCCAGATCGCATTGAAGATAATGACCTTTAACACGACCTCCCAGGCCGGTGTGTCCGGCATAAAGGCAAAGCCGGAAAACAGCGTGGTACTGACCACGTAGGCTTTGGGGTTGATGAATTGCAGCATCAAACCGTTGCGAAATCCCAACGGTGCTTGAGCAGGAGCAAACCCGATCCGGGACCCTGCACTGGCAATGCGCCACGCCAGATAGACCAGATACAGGGCCGAGGCGAACAGCAAAACGGACCGAAGCACAGGTACCGCAAATGCCACTGCAGCAACGCCCGAAACCACAAGCATCATGTTGACAAAACCGCCCAGCATCAGACCGCCAACAAAACCAAACCCGGCCCGATAGCCAAAGGCCGAACCGATCCCCGCCGTGGTCAGAACACCCGGTCCCGGGGTAATCAGCAAAAAGAACACGGCGACGATGAACTCAATCACGTCGCCTGCCCCCTACAGGTCCGCGCATTCCGGAACGGCAGTCAGAACCGTGCCGTCCTTGAGGTGCTGCAACAGGTTGTCCACGGTCAGATTTCCCATCGCAGCGCGGGTTTCAACAGTGGCACTGCCGACATGCGGCAGCAAGGTAACGTTGGGCAGATCACGAAGGGCTTGCGGCACCGCCGGTTCCGCCTCGAACACATCAAGACCGGCCCAGCCCAGCGTTCCGTCTTTCAACGCCTGGATCAAAGCCGCCTCATCCACCACCGATCCGCGGCTGACATTGACCAATGTTCCGTTTGGCCCAAGCGCCTTTAACACCTCGCCATTGACGATCTTGTTGGTCGACGGCCCGCCCGGCGTGATGCAGATCAACGTGTCAACGTAATCCGCCATTTCGGTCAGGTCCGCAAAATACTGATATTCCACATCTTTCCGAGATCGTGAGTGATATACGATCTCGGCATTCCAGGGTGCCAGCTTTCCCGCAATTGCCTGACCGATCCGGCCCAGTCCCAGAATGCCGACCTTCTGGTTATCCGCCGTGCGGGTCAAAGGCGCGTTGCCTTCGGATTCCCAATGACCGGCCCGGACATAAGCGTCATCGCGGACCAGCTCTCGGTAACAGGCCAGCATCAGCAGAACAGCGGTGGTCGCGACCTCTTGATTCAACACGTTGGGCGTATGCGTTACCATGACCCCGCGTCTGGCCGCCTCGGTGGCGTCCACCGCGTCATACCCCACGCCATAGACGCTGATCATTTTCAGATTGGTCAGCGCCGCCATCACCTCGGGTGGCACTCCGGCATGGCCGTTGGTCACGACATGCGTGATCGCCGCAGGATCGTAGTCATCCAGTTGGTGAATGGTGAACGCATCCGTCAGACGCGCGCGCATCGGGTCGGTAATATTACCGATCTGCAGCAGATCAACCATCCTGACCGACCACTTGACGTTGATGACCCAGCCCTTCAATTCGCAAATCCATCACATCCCCTTTCTTCAGGAAAACCGGGTTGGGCTTGATGCCCAGCCCAACGCCCGGAGGTGTTCCGGTCGTAATCACATCGCCGGGGTGCAAGGTGAACAAATGGCTCAGATGCTCAATGATCTCGGCCACGGTAAAGATCATCGTTGCCGTATTGCCGGTCTGCATCCGCGTGCCGTTCACATCCAGCTCCATACTCAGGTTCTGGGGATCGCCGACCTCGTCCCGGGTCACCAGCCAAGGACCGGTCGGTCCGTAGGTGTCGCAGGATTTTCCTTTGGTCCATTGACCGGACAGGTGTTTCTGAAAGTGCCGCTCAGAGACATCATTGACGATGCAGTACCCGGCAACATGTTCCAAAGCGTCCTCTTTCGAGACGTATTTGGCCGATTTGCCGATCACCACACCCAGCTCACATTCCCAATCGGTACGAGTCGAGCCGCGCGGCATGATCACGTCATCGTAAGGCCCGACAATGGCGGAATTTGCCTTGAAGAACAGGATCGGGTGTTCGGGTATCGTCGCGCTAGTTTCCGCGGCATGGTCCGAATAGTTCAGACCGATGCACAGGAATTTGCCGATATTCCCGACGCACGCCCCAATCCGGGGCTTTCCTTCGACAATGGGAAGACTGGCGGGATCAAGTGCACGCAGCGTATCCAGGCTCGCGTCGCCAAGCACATCCCCGGTAATATCGGCCACATGCTCCGAAAGGTCCCGCAGCAGGCCGGCATCATCAAGCAAAGCGGGTTTTTCGGCGCCCGCCTCACCGTAACGAACAAGTTTCATATTGGGGTCCTGTCAGTGATTGTCTCGAGGCAGGTATTGCCGAGCAATATCCTTATATTCATCGGCCCCTTTCAGAGTCATGCCCCGATCAAGCCGATCAACTTTTTCACGGAAAATCTCTTGCCACGGCGACTGATTGGGCGGCACGTCATAGCCGCCTGCCGCCTCAAGCGCGCGGGCGCGCGTGTTCAAGTCATCGAGTGACACCAGCATATCCGCCGTGCCCTTACCCAGATCGATACGCAACCGATCGCCCGTCTGGACCAACGCCAGCCCGCCGCCCTCTGCCGCTTCGGGTGATGCGTTGAGGATCGAAGGGCTGCCCGATGTTCCCGATTGCCGACCGTCACCGATGCACGGAAGGGCCTCGACCCCTTTCTTGATCAGGTAGGACGGCGGCCGCATATTTACCACTTCGGCTGCGCCGGGATAGCCTTTCGGGCCCGCGCCACGCATAATCAGAATGCAATTTTCATCAATGTTTTCCGCCGGGTCATCGATCCGGTGATGAAAATCCTCTGGCCCGTCAAACACAACGGCCCGGCCTTCGAACGCGTCAGGGTCATCGGGGTTCGACAAATAGGCCTCGCGGAACGCGGGCGAAATTACCGAGGTTTTCATGATCGCGCTTTCGAACAGGTTCCCCGACAGGTTGATGAACCCCGCCTGCATTTTCACCGGTTCTCCGGCGGGTTTGATCACGTCTTCGTTCAACGTCCGCCGGGCCGTGCAGTTTTCACCCATGGTCCGACCGTTGACCGTTGGCGCGTCAGGATGCGGCAGCAAACCACCCGCGATCAGCTCACCGACGACGGCAGGAACACCCCCGGCCTGCTGATAATCTTCGCCCAGGTACTTCCCAGCGGGCTGCATATTCACCAACAGGGGAATTTCATGCCCCAAAGCCTGCCAGTCATCATTGTTCAGTGGCACGCCCAGATGGCGTGCAACCGCGTTGAGATGGATCGGCGCATTGGTCGATCCGCCGATGGCCGAGTTGATGACGATGGCGTTTTCAAACGCAGCGCGCGTCATCACGTCACTTGGGCGCAAATCTTCCCAAACCATTTCGACAATGCGCTTGCCCGTTTCATAGCTGATTTGCCCACGCTCCCGATATGGCGCGGGAATCGCAGCTGATCCGGGCAGTTGCATCCCCAGCGCCTCAGCCAGCGAGTTCATCGTGGTCGCAGTGCCCATCGTGTTGCAATAGCCAACCGACGGAGCCGCAGCCGCCGCGATTTCCATGAACTCGTTGGTATCAATCTTGTCAGCTGCCAGATCCTCGCGGGCCTGCCAGATCACGGTGCCGGACCCCGCACGCTCGCCCTTCCACCAGCCATTCAGCATAGGTCCGACTGACAGGGCAATTGCCGGTATGTTCACCGTTGCTGCCGCCATCAACAAGGCCGGAGTGGTCTTGTCACAGCCGATGTTCAGAACCACGCCATCCAACGGATACCCGAACAGGCTTTCGACCAACGAAAGATATGCAAGGTTGCGATCCAGCGACGCGGTGGGCCGCTTGCCGGTTTCCTGAATCGGATGCACCGGAATCTCGATACAGGTGCCCCCGGCGGCGATAATACCGTCACGCACACGCTTCGACAATTCGATATGATGCCGGTTGCACGGGCTCAGATCGCTGCCGGTCTGTGCTATGCCGATGATCGGCTTACCCGACTGCAGTTCTTCGCGCGTCAGGCCGTAGTTCAGGTAACGCTCAAGATAAAGCGCTGTCATTTCCAGATTGTCGGAGTTCATGAACCATTTGCGCGACCGCAACTGATCCTTGGTGATTTTATGTGCCATGAGCCAGGCTCGTCCCGTCGATGGTAAGTGAAAATTCCCCGCTAACCTCGCGCTATCGGGCCAGAGGGTCAATCTCGAAAATTGACTTATTTTCGAGATTACAGTCACGAATCAACTTTGGCATGATAAATCCACGGTGCGCGCTGATATGCTTTGGGACCGCGTGACTGGTTCGAAATCGTCTCTATATGAACGTCTGCACGACGCATTTTCCTTCAGGAAGGACCACTTGGCATGAGCAGGAACCGCCGAATTACACTGATCGGGACCGGGTTGATGGGTGCTCCCATGGCCCGCAACCTGCTAAGCGCGGGGCACCCTTTGACAGTATGGAACCGCAGCGCCGGTAAAGCGCAACCGCTTGTCGATCTGGGCGCAGCGACCGCGCCCTCGGCCGCAGATGCCATAAATGGCGCGCAGGTCATCATCACGATGCTTTCGGATGGCTACGCCACGCAGGCGCTTTTGGAAGATCCCGCCTTTGCAGCCGCTCTTGAAACCGGAATGATCTGGATCGACATGTCCAGCGCCAAACCCGAACATGCGCGCGAGCAATCCGCGCTGTTGGCCACCAAAGGCATTCGCCACATCGATGCCCCCGTATCTGGTGGAACCAAAGGGGCCGAGGCTGCAACGCTGGCAATCATGGCCGGGGGTGACGCCGAGGTGGTTGAAGAGGTCAAAGATATCCTGTCCGCTATGGGCCGCCCTGTGCATGTTGGTCCCAGCGGGTCCGGACAATTGTGCAAGCTGGCGAACCAGACAATCGTTGCCGTGACGATCTCGGCCGTGGCCGAGGCCACATTGCTGGTGGAACAAGGTGGTGCCGACCCCGAAGCGCTGCGCGCAGCGCTCAAAGGCGGGTTCGCCGACAGCGTCATTCTGCAACAACACGGCGAACGCATGTCCGAAAGAAATTTCGTGCCGGGCGGCCTGTCGAAATTCCAGCTCAAGGATCTGGACAACACTCTGGCCGAAGCCGCATCGTTTGGACTTGCACTGCCCTCCACTCAATCCGTGCGTGACCGTTTTGAATATCTGATCGAAGAAATGGATGGCGCGGACCTCGATCATGCCGCCCTGTATCTCGAACTCAGAAATCGGAACAACCTGACATGACACGTATTCTGATCATCGGTGGCGGCGGGATGTTGGGTCAGAAACTGGCGCGCCGCATCCAGTCCGAAAAACCGTTTGGACCAGCCGCAGAGGTGACTCTGTTCGATATGGCTTTTCCAGAAAACCACAACTCGGACAACGCCGTCCTTGGCAACGTCTCGTCACCCGAGAGTGCAAAATCATTGGCTGCTACTCGCCCGGATGTGATCTTTCACCTTGCTGCAATCGTCTCGGGACAGGCCGAAGACGAATTTGCGTTAGGCTGGGATGTCAACATGATGGCCAACTGGGCGTTTCTGAATGCACTGAAAGATGAACACGAGGGTTCGGGCGGTTCATACTGCCCGCGCTTGGTCTTCGCCTCGTCCATTGCCGTGTTCGGCGGACCCTATCCGGACCAGATCGACGATGCGTTCCTGTCGGCACCTCTGACCAGCTACGGGGCGCAGAAAGCTGCCAGCGAGCTGATGATCACAGACTTCAGCCGCAAAGGGTTTATCGACGGGATATCGCTCCGTCTCCCAACCCTTTGCGTGCGTCCGGGCAAGGCCAACCTCGCCGCCTCGTCCTTCTTTTCCGGTATCATACGCGAACCGTTGAACGGTCAGGAAGCGATCCTGCCCGTACCGGACACAGTGCGCCACTGGCACGCAAGCCCTTGGTCCGCCGCCGGGTTCATGACCCACGCCGCAACCTTGGACACCGAACGGCTTGAAGGTCGCCGGGCGCTGAACATGCCCGGGCTCAGCTGTACTGTCGCCGAACAGATCGAAGCACTTCGCACAGTCGCCGGGCAGGACGTGGTCGATCTGATCAAACTGAAACCAGACCCGAAGATTGCAAAGATCGTCGCCGGCTGGCCGCGTGACTTTCTCCCCCAACGCGCGCGTGCCCTGGGTTTTCAGGCGGAACAGAGTTTTGAAGAGATTATCCGGCTGTATCTGGAACAGGACTTGGCGCGCTGACGTCCAAGGTATTTCCGGTCAGATGCCGTTTCAGGTGGTCGTGGATTTTCTGACGGGTCAATTGCTCGTCGCCAGACAGTGCGGCATCCAGAATGTTGGCGTGATGCTGGATGTTGTCGGAAATGAACTCAAACTTCCGGTCAGCGACCATCAACTGTTGCCGGAACTGCGCATAAATCTGTCCATGCATCTGCTTGAGCGTGTCTGACCCACAGGCTGAGATCAGTGTCTGGTGGAATTCATTTTCCGACGCAAACCAGATATCCACCAGGTTGCTCGGGTCGCTTTGGGCATGAATACGCTTTTCGATATGGCTCAGCTTGTGATGCGCCGCGGTCAGCCGGGCCTCCCAATCGACGCCGCCGTTGCGGATGGACAGCGCTGTGCCCTCGCTCTCAAGAAGGATTCTCAGGTGGGTTAGTTCGATCAGTTTCTGAGGCGCGCGCTGCGGCACGCGAAACCCGCGCTGCTCCTGAAAATCGGCAAGGCCGACGGCGGCAAGACGGAACAGAACCTCGCGCACCGTGCTGGCCGAACAATGATACTCCTTCCGCAAATCCTCGGCCCGGAGTTTGGCCCCATGCTCGAATCCATTTGAGACCAATCGTGTCTTAAGGTCCTGATAAATATCGACATCGCTTGTCATTTCAATGCGGGCCCCGAACATTGCTTTGGATTTCTCCTACCGCGAAAATCGTTTCTAGGCAAGAATCTCGAAATTTTCTGTAATTTCAAATTTTACTTGTCGCATTCGATTCGGCGTCCTAACGTCAAATCACGTCGTTTAAGAGAAGGCACCAAGACCTTCAGCACACACGATCAACGTCTGGGAGGACAATATGAAATTACTGACGACAGCGGCTGCCGTGGCCGTAGCAGCGACTATGGCAGCAACATTCGCGGCGGCCGAAACAACGAAGCTGCGCATTCAAACCCATTTCTCTCCGGAACAGCTGTCCGGCAAGATGGCGGCCAAGTTCATCGAAGATATCACCGAGATGTCCAATGGCGAGATCGAAGTCGAGATGTTCTATTCTTCGTCCGTCGTCAAATCGGTGGAAACATTCGACGCGGCGGCGACGGGTATTCTGGATTGCGACATGACCGGGGGTGGCTACCAGACCGGGAAGAACCCTGCGTTCCAGTTCGCTGGCGACCTTCTGGGTGGTTATCAGAACCCTTATCAGCAAATGGCATGGCTGCTGCACGGCGGCGGGCGCGATGCTCTGAACGAGCTGTATAACGGCTATGACATGGAATTCATCGGCTGGTGGATTCCGGGCCCTGAATCGCTGTCCTCGACCAAGCCAATCGCAACCGTCGGAGACTTCAAGGACTGGAAATTCCGTTCACCCCCGGGCCTTGCCACGAAAGTGTTTGCCGAACTTGGGGCCTCGCCCATCGTGATGGATTTCAACGAAATCTTCACCGCGCTTGAAACCGGCATCATTGACGGTGCGGATGCAGCAAACCTGACCAACAATGTGGGTCTGGGTCTGTACGAGATCGCGGGTCACACCAATTTCCCCGGCTTCCACTCGATGCCGGCCGACCATCTGGCCTGCCGTAAGGATGTCTGGGAGTCCATGCCCGCGCATCACCGCAAGATCATCGAGGTCGCAATGGACAGCCTGGCGCTGCACAACGCAACCATTAACGAAGTCCAGAACGCACAGACCGCCAAGGAACTGCGCGCCAAGGGCATCCAGCTGTATGAATGGTCGCCGGAAGACCTGGCCGCATACCGTGATGCCGTACAGGTTGGCTGGACCGAGTTTGCCACCACTCCGGAAGCAAAGGCGCTGCTGGAAAGCCACATCGCGTTCCTGCAAGATCTGGGCGCGATGAAATAACCGGCGTTTCGCTGAGACAACCTGTCGGAAAGGCTGCCCCGGTGGCCTTTCCGAACGCATCTCAGGCCCCTTTGTTTTATGAAAATCACCAAAATCATCAGTCACGTCCTGCTGTACGACATGCCCGAGGTTTTGGGATATTCTCAGCAGTATTACGACAAGCGGACCGCGCATCTGGTCGAAGTGCAGACCGATGAAGGCGTCACCGGATGGGGCGAGTGTTTTGGCCCCGGCAACGTTGCCATTGCCAACAGATCCATCGTTGAGCAGGTCATTCAGCCCATGGTGCTGGGCGCGGACCCGCTGGACCGCGACGTGATCTGGCACAAGGTCTACAACCTTCTGCGAGATCATGGGCAAGGCGGAATGCCGATACAGGCCTTGTCCGGTGTCGATATCGCCCTGTGGGACATCGCGGGCAAGGTCGCGGGCCTGCCCCTGCACAAGCTGATTGGCGGAGCACATCGGACCTCGGTGCCCTGTTACGGCTATGGAATGATGCTGCGCGACGAGCCTGTGAATGATCTGGCGCGGCGGTTCACTGACGAAGCAGCCGCCATCAAACAGATGGGTTTTGTCGCGACCAAGATGAAGACCGGCTTGGGACCCGGACCAGACGTCAAGCTGTGTCAGGCGGTTCGGCGCGGTGTGGGCGATGACTATCGCTTTATGGTCGATGCCAACCACGCCTATACCACGTCGGATGCCTTCTATGTGGGGCGTGCGCTGGACGAGCTTGGAGCGTATTGGTTCGAAGAACCCATCGCGCCCGAAGATACCGATGGATACCGCGAACTGCGCAAGGGTTTGAAAACCAACATTGCGGGGGGCGAGGCCGTCTATAACCGCTGGGCCTGGCGCAACCTTCTGGAGCATCGGGGTTTGGATATTGCGCAGCCCGAGGTCTGTGCGCTGGGCGGAGTTTCGGAATATCTGCGCGTGCTGTCGCTGTGCCATGCGCATTTCACGCCGGTCATCAACCACGTCTGGGGCAGCGCCATTGCTGTTGCGACGAACCTGCAACTGCTTGCTGCGATGCCCGCCATTCCGGGCGGACTGCACCCGTGGGAGCCGATGCTGGAATTCGACACCACCGACAACAAGTTTCGCGACGATTTGCTGACCGATCCGCTGGATATCCAGGGCCAGGTCAAGGCCAATGCGGGCCGCGTCGCAATTCCAACGGGTCCGGGCCTCGGGGTGGAACCCGACCCGGACTTTATTGATCACTTCCGGATCGAAGACTAACGGCAAGGGGCAAGAGATGCAGAAATCAACAGGCGGATTGATTGAATGGCTAATACCTCTGGCCTTTGTCGGTACAGCCAGTTGGGTTGTCTGGCACCTGCCCGCGTTTCTTCTGGATTGGCTGCCCTACACATCCGAGTCCCTGAAATCTCAGGTCGAGGAGATTTATCTGCGCAGTGACCTGACACCCAATGCAAACGGCATTTTCGGCGGACATCTGGATTATCTCGACATACTGGCGCTTATCCTGACTCCAATCCTGGCCATTGCCGGTGCCCGCACGGTGCGTCCGGCGGCAATGGAATATGGCGGCACCAGCGCCATTGACCGTATGGCCCTGTTCATTGGCCGCGTCACAATGATGATGATCGCAATCATGACGATCGTCATGCTTTACGAAGTGTTCATGCGTTACATTCTTGAGAAACCAACAGAATGGGCCAATGAAATGACCCTGTGGTTTGCCAGCTTCGTATTTTTGATGTCCGGCTATTATGCCATGCAACAACGCAGCCATATCCGCATATTTCTGCTCTACGACGTAGTGCCCCGTTGGCTGCAACGGGTGTTCGATACGATCTCGACCGTTTTGATCGTCCTGTTTGCCTTCTTTCTGGTCTACGGCAGCTACAAGCAGGTCTTCGTCAACAAGCTTTATAAATGGGAACTTTACGGCTCGGCCTTCAATCCCCCGATACCTGCGACGCTGCAACCGATGGTCTTGATCGTCATTACGCTGGTGGCGTTTCAGGCGGTCATGAACCTGATCTCGGACTGGAACAAGGAACCCGAGATACACACGGATGAACCGGATGAAGAAGAGATCGAAATGCTGAAAAAAGCGGTGGGACAAGACTGATGGATATTGGAACAATCTCACTGATCCTGATGGTCGCCCTGATCGTGCTGCTGGCGATTGGTATGCCGCTGGGCCTCGCTTCAGCTTCGCTGGCGGTGCTGGTGCTAGTTCTTAAGTTCGAGCCAAACTTGCTGGTCAATCCGCTCTCGTTCGGAGATGGCATTCTGACCGGACGCCCCGGCACCGGGCCGCTCTATATCCTTGCGCAGAAAATATACGGGCTCTTAACGGACTATGTGCTCATATCCGTGCCACTGTTCATCTTCATGGCCTCGCTGCTGGAGCGTTCTGGCATCGCCAAGGACATGTATTCGTCGCTGAACATCTGGTTGTCGCGTACACGGGGGGGCATTGCGATTGTCACGTCGATCATGGCGGTCATCATGGCCGCCATGTCCGGCATTATCGGGGGCGAGGTTGTGCTTTTGGGTCTGATCGCCCTGCCCCAGATGTTGCGGCTTGGGTATAACCAGAACCTCGCGATCGGCGTGATCTGCGCATCGGGTTCGCTGGGTACGATGATCCCGCCTTCCATTGTTCTGATCATCTACGGGCTGATCACCGAAACCTCGATCAAGGCGTTGTTCACAGCCTCGTTCATTCCCGGTTTCATGCTGGCTTCGATGATCATTCTTTACATCGTCATCCGCACCCGCCTGAACCCTGATGACGCGCCCCTGCCCGAGCCTGATCCGGATGACCCCGAGCCAGCCGAGAAACGCAAGCTCTTTGCCGCGTTCCTCAGCATCGTCGTTGCGGGCTTTTCCACCACGCTGTTCATCCGCGCCGCGTTTTTCGAACTGTCAGGTTCCAACGCGGCCAGCCAGGGAGAGCCCGCGCGATTTGGCACAGCGGACTACCTGCCATGGTTTGCAGGCATCACCATCGTGGCGCTTCTGTTGATCTTTTTCGTGTTCGGCAAGGAACGTGCAAGAACCGGCTGGCACATGGGCAAAGGGCTTGTCGCCCCTCTGGTTGTGATCGGTGTTGTTCTGGGTTCGATCTACGGAGGGATCACCGGCATCACCGAAGCAGCCGGGATGGGTGCATTTGCGGTTCTGATCATCGCCATCCTGCGCGGCGAAGGGTCGTTCGAACTGGTCTGGGACAGCCTGATGCGTACACTCAAATCTACCGGAACGATCATCTGGGTGACCATCGGCGCAGCATCGCTGGCCGGGGCTTATACCATCGCGGGCGGGCCGCAATACGTGGCTGACCTGATCGTGGGTCAGGATCTCCCGACCATGCTGGTCATCCTTGTGATGATGCTGATCCTGCTGTTCATGGGCGCGTTCATGGACTGGGTCGGGATCGTTCTTCTGATCATTCCGGTCTTCCTGCCCATCGTTCTGCGCCTGCCGATCGAGGAAATCGGTCTGATCGGGCAGCTGCAGCCCAGCCATGTGGCCATCTGGTTCGGCGTTGTGTTCTGTATGAACATGCAGGTCAGCTTCCTGTCGCCGCCCTTCGGTCCGGCTGCGTTCTACCTTAAATCCGTCGCGCCTCCGCATATCAGCCTGACGGACATTTTCCGTGGCTTCCTGCCCTTTATCGGCATTCAGATTCTGGCCCTTTCGGTGCTGCTGATCTGGCCCAATATCATCGCGTTGTTGTTGTGAGGAAAGACCAATGCTGACGCCGACCCAAATCTCCAGCTTCAATTCAGATGGCTATCTGGTTGTGCCCGATGTCATTCCGCAGGACATTCTGGACAGGGTGGTCGCAGAATACACGACGCTTCTGGACGGGCTCTATGCCGAATGGGTGGCGCAAGGGCGCGTGCCCAAACCTGACGGTCTGGATTTCTGGGGCAAGTTGCTGGCCGCGTATGAGGCTGGGTGCGATTATTTTCAGCCAATGGACATTTCGCTGCCCGGGGATCGCATTCAGGCGGAGACGCCCTTTCACATCGGACCTGCCGTGTTCGACATGCTGACCGCCGCCCCGCTTCTGGATGTGGTCGAGCAATTGATCGGACCCGAGCTGACCAGCAACCCTATTCAGCATGTCCGCCTGAAACCACCGTCGCGGAAATTGGCCACGGATGAAATCCGCGCGCATATCACAGCAACAGACTGGCATCAGGATCGGGCGGTTGCGCTTGAAGATGCCGATCAGACCGAGATGGTCACCGTCTGGATCGCGGTGAATGATGCAACTGTCGAGAACGGCTGTTTGCAGGTTCAGGCCAAGACCCCGGATCAGGATATCCTGCCCCATTGCGCCAGAACGCAAACGGGCATCGCCGACGGGTTTGTCGACGAAGCCGCAGCTGTCCCCTTGCCGGTCAAGGCGGGCGGCATCGTGTTGTTCCACCCGCTGACCCCGCACGCATCATTAATCAACACCACCAACGATTTCCGGTGGTCCTTCGACATTCGCTACAGCGCGACCGGCCAGCCGACCGGGCGCGGTCATTTTCCGGATTTCGTGGCCCGCTCGCGCGCGCGTCCAGAGACTGAGCTTAAAGACTGGAGGGTCTGCAGAACCCAATGGGAAGAGGCCCGCGCACGACTGTCTGCACAACCGCATATCGATATTCACCGATGGTCCTCGGACTCGCCGTTTTGTGCCTGATGCCGACCCCTGGACCTACATGGATGCCGACAAGTGACGGAGAGATAACGTGAAACGCATCCTTGTCGTCGGCGGCGGGCTGATCGGTATCCGCCATGTCGAGGCGGTTCAGGCGCATGACCGGTGCAAGCTGGTCGGGCTGGCCGATCCCGACATGTCCATCGCGGTGGATGTGCCACGGTTCAAAAGCATCGAAGATGTAGATCATGCAGTCGATGCGGTCATCATCGCTACCCCCACACATCTGCATGCCGCTCATGGAAAAAGCGCTGCGGCCCGAGGCTGGCATATGCTGATCGAAAAACCTGTTGCAGGCACTGTCCAGGACGCAATGATGCTGCAAAACGCGGTCGCCTCGGCAAAAGTCCATACATTGGTCGGGCATCACCGCCGGTATCATGCCTGTCTGCAACAGTTGAAAACCATAATTGCACAAGGGGCGATTGGTACCGTCATCACAGCTTCTCTGATCTGGGCGATGCGCAAGCCCGACGCGTATTTTCAGCAGAATTGGAGAACATCCGGCGGCAGCCCGGTGATGATAAATCTTGTCCATGACATTGACCTTCTGCGCTTTGTGATCGGCGAGATTTCCCGGGTTCAAGCCCTGCGCGGCACGTCCGTGCGCGGATCGGATCGCATCGAAAGCGGCGCAGTGGCGGTGGCGTTTGAAAACGGGGCGACCGGCACCATCAGCTTTGCAGACACCGCGCCCAGCCCATGGGGGTTTGAAGCCGGAACCGGCGAAAATCCCAATATTGGCACCACCCGACAGGACATGATGTGGATCTCCGGCACCAAAGGTGCGATTAGTTATCCCTCGATGACATTGTGGCGCGGGAAGGAATGGGGAACACCGGCCCGGCAAGTGCCCTTGGAAAAACATACGGATGCGCGCAAACCTCTTGTGGCACAGCTGGATCATTTTCTTGACGTGATTGACGGCGCGCGTCCGCTGATTGATGTTGCCGACGCTGCCCGCACCCTGGCCATTGCCACGCAGATCGAGGCACAACTGGCCGATCAACACACGAAGAAACCCAGCCTGAGCAGCGCCTGAAACACGCTTGTACCGGGCCGAGGGACAAGGCGCCTTTGCGTCATTGAGACATGAAGATTGATTTGAAAGGACAACCCATGAGCAAACCAGCAATCGGATTCATCGGCCTCGGACTGATGGGTGGCGCGATGGTCAACCGCCTACAGGACTGTGGCTATTCCCTGACCGTGCTCGGAAACACCAACCGTACCCATCTGGATGTCGCCATAAAACGTGGCGCGACCGAGGCTGCCGATGCAAAGGAAGTCGCGCAATCCAGCGACATCGTGATGTTGTGCATGGGCACCTCGGATCAGGTCGAGGAACGCATGCGCGGCGACACCGGAGTGATCGCCGGACTGCGCCCCGGCACGGTGGTCATCGACTTCGGAACCTCATTGCCCGGCAGCACGCGAGCCCTCGCCGACGAAGTCGCTGCAGCAGGTGGTCAGTATCTGGACGCCCCGCTGGGGCGTACGCCGTCACATGCGCTGGACGGGCAGCTCAACATCATGACAGCAGGCGACAAGGCGGCCTTCGACACGGTGGAGCCGGTTTTGAAGGACCTCGGAGAAAACGTATTCTATCTGGGGGCTACGGGGTCTGGCCACACGATCAAGCTGATCAACAACTTCTTTGGCATGACCGTCGCAAATGCGATGGCCGAGGCCTTTGCGATGGCCGATATTGCAGGTGTCGAGCGTAAGCAGCTGTATGATGTCATGGCAGCGGGTCCCCTGCATTCGGGTATGATGGATTTTGTGACCGCCTATGGCGTTAACGATGATCCGAACCAGCTGGCCTTTGCGATCAAGAACGCGGCCAAGGATATCGGCTACTACGACCGAATGGCCCATGATGCCGGTGTGGACAGTGTCATGTCCAAAGGCACGCTGGCAGCGTTGAACGACGCGACAAACTCGGGCCAGGCCGACGACATGGTCAGTCAGATGGTTGACTATTACGTGAACCGGTTCAAAGCGTAACCGTGGCCGTCGCGGCCAAATCCACCGCGGACCTACCACGCCTCGGCATTGTCCTGATGCTGACGGCGTGGTTGTTGTTTTCCGTTGTGGATCTGGGCGCGAAATGGCTAGCCGTTGCGGGGTTGCCTGCGTTTCAACTGGCCTTCATGCGTTACGCGGGCCATTTCGTGATCTCGATCGGCGTTATTGCCAAAGGCGGGTTGGACCTGCACCGCTTTAAGACAGACCATCCCTGGCAGGTGATCAGCCGCGCCTTGCTGTTGATCTCGGCCACGGTCCTGAATTTCTACGCGCTTCGGTTTCTGCCATTGACAGTGGTTTCGGCCATCATGTTCTCAAGCCCGGTGATCGTGTGCTTTCTGTCGGTTTTCGTGCTGAAAGAACGCGTCGGCCCCTGGCGTCTGGCCGCAATCCTGCTTGGATTTGTCGGCGTTCTGGTTGTTGTGCGTCCGTTCGGCACCACGTTCCATCCCACCATGTTGCTGATCGTCTATAACGCCACGGCGCTGGCGCTTTATTCCCTGATGACGCGCAGGTTGTCCGGCATCGTCGCCGTGGACACGATGCAGTTTTACATGGGGCTGACCGGCACATGCGTGCTGCTGCCCTTTGCCGTCTGGTCCTGGGTGCAACCCGGCACAACCTGGGGAATGATTGTTCTGATCAGCCTGGGCGTTCTGGGCTGGGCCGGTCACCAGCTGCTGACCAACGCGCATCGGTTCGGCACCGCGAACCAGTTGATGCCGTTCACCTATTCCTTCCTGATCTATGTCGCGATCTGGGGTTATCTGTTCTTTGGCACGGTCCCTGATGTCGGCACTCTGGCCGGGGCCGCGCTGATCATGGGGGCGGGCCTTATCATCTGGAAGCGCGAGCAGCGCTAGAGCTCTGCCCTCTCTGTTCTTTGGTCAGGTGCGATCCGTTTCGCGCACCAAGGGTGCAACATCTTGTGCTTGAACAAGGGCCAAAAGCGCGCCGGTGGGATCATGCGACAGCGCCGCTGCCCTGATTTCATCCGCCTTGGGGTCATTCACCGTCTCGCCCTTTTGAGCCTTGTCGATGCAGTAGGCTATCCAAGCGCGCACCCCTTCAATCGCCGCACGCGACCCAGTCGCGCGCAGCGTATCGAGAAACCGATAGGGCAATTTCTGGCTGCCATCCATCGCGATCTGATCCAGCCGGTGTTTCAGGTCCGGGTTTTCGAACCTCGCAACCAACGCCTGCGCATAATGTGGAACCTGATCACGAACTTCCTCGGGCAGGCTTGCCCCCGCATCCGACATCAGTTGTTGCACCAAGGCGCGCAGCTCGGGGTCCGCAATCGCCTGATGTACATAACTGTGCCCACGCATCAGCCCACCATAGGCCAGCAACGAGTGCGCCCCGTTCAACATACGCAGTTTCCGAAGTTCATGGGGCGCCACATCCGTCACAAGCTGAACCCCGGGCCAATCCGGGTGAGGTCCGGCGAAATCGCCCTCGATCACCCACTCCGAAAACGCCTCGGTCGGAACGGCCATGGGGTCGCCGCTGATAGCGCGTACAGCATCGGTCGTGGCGGGCGTGATCCGGTCGACCATCGAGTTCGGAAACCGCACCTTGTCCCAATCCACCGTCAATCCTGCCATGGCCGCAAACTTAGACACTGCGGCCTGCAAGACAGCGCCGTTGTTGACACGGTTGTCGCAACTCAGCACCGTGACCGGGCGATCACGGGAGGCAAGGCCGTGCGCAAGAAACCCGATCAGGGTCGACGGGCCCTGCCCCGCCAGATCGGCCGCAATCGCGGGATCGGCCACATCCAATTCGTCAGACGTGTTCAGATGATACCCTTTTTCGGTGACCGTGGCCGAAATGATCTCGACCTGCGACGTGGCGTCCAGCACGGCGGCCGGGTCCTCGGGCGCGACTAGAACATCACGCAGAACGGTGATGCGTGAGACCCCCTGCCCCTGAACGCACAAATCATAGTCAAACCCTTGCCGGGACAGCCCATCCCGGATCGCGGCAGAGCGCAGGCTGACGCCGATCACCTCCCAGTCGCCCGCCTTCTGGGTGTAGTCCAGCAAATGCGCGCGCGCGAAATTGCCCAGCCCGAAATGCAGGATACACGGCATCTATCTGCCCAGCCTGTAAACATCGCGGGCCAGATCGGTGGTAAGCGCCCGCGCTAACGTCTCGGCATCGGCGCGACCGAAATAGCCATTCTTGACCTGCGCGGCCAGATGTTGCGCCACGCCGCGCCGCCACAGATCATGCCGCGCCGGGATCGACAAAAAGGCCCGCGTATCGTCGTTGAACCCTGCCAGATTGTAATACCCCGCAGTTTCCACCACCTGATCGAAATACCGCGTGATGCCTGCGGCACTGTCGTGAAACCACCATGGCGGCCCAATCCTAAGGCACGGCCAATGCCCCGCCATCGGGGCAAGCTCGCGCGCATAGGTGCCCTCGTCCAGTGTGAACAGAACGATCCGCAGATCAGGAATATTCCCGACCCGATTCAACAGCGCATCCAGACCATGAACCCAGTCCATCGCGATGGGAATATCCGCGCCCTTGTCGCGCCCGAACTGACGCATCAAAGCACTGTTGGTATTGCGTTTGCTGCCCGCGTGGATTTGCATCGTCAGGCCATCTTCAACCGACATCTGAGCCATCTCGATCAGCATATGACCATAAAAGCGCCGCGCGTCGTCTGCCGATCCGCCTCCGGTTCGCAGGCGCTGATACAGTTGGTCAGGGTCAGAGAGCCATTCAGTTTGCACAACCTCGACACCGTGATCCGTGGCCGTCGCGCCCATCTGAGCGAAAAAAGCCCGCCGCGCGCGTAACGCAGCGATATAGCCATCATAAGTCCCGACGTCGCAACCCGTAATCGCCTGCAAGTGCGTCAGATTCTGGCGGAACGCCGGGTCGCTTCCGTCCAACACACCATCGGGCCGAAAAGTCGGCACCACGCGCCCCGCCCAGCCGCTCTGACCGATCTCGGCATGGTGTTTCAGATCGTCGAGCGCGGCGTCGGTGGTGGCCAGAACCTCGATATTGAAGGCTTCGAACAGGGCACGCGGGCGAAAGGCCTTTTGGGTCAACCGTTCAGATATCTGATCATAGATACGATCCGCTGTCTGCGCAGACAGCGCGGTCTGAACGCCCAGCGTTTCGCGTAGCACAAAGTCGATCCAAATCCGCGTAGGAGTGCCCAGAAACAGGTGCCAATGGGCCGCAAAAATCCGAAACACCTCGCGCGGGTCAGCATCTTGTCCGCTCTCGCCCACTCCAAGATCGGCCAGTGCAACACCCTGCGCATAAAGCATCCGAAACACATAGTGATCGGGCACCACCAGCAACTGTGCGGGGTTTGGAAAAGCCTCGTCGCGGGCAAACCACTGCGGATCGCAATGGCCATGTGGTGACACGATCGGCAGCGCCTTGATGCCTTGATACAGATCATCCGCCATTCCGTTTAACTGCAATGTCATTCGCACCTCCACCCCGTGTTCCGTACTTTTGTTAACATGTTTTTTGTCGCTTGCATCTTTTAGCCGACCACCCCCAGAATAGTTTTCAGGCAAGGGGGGCACATGAACATCGCGTTGATAGGTTTAGGTATGGTTGCCGGCACACATGTGGCCGCAATTAAAGCCTCGGACCGGGATCTGAACCTGACCGGCGTGCTGGGGCGCGACCCCACGCGCACCGACGCCTTTGCGACGCGTCACGACACACGCGTGTTTTCGTCGCCAAAAGAGATCGCCGATGATCCCGAGGTTGATTTCGTCATTGTCGCCACCCCACCCGACCAACGGCTTGGGCTGGTTCAGACGATGGCCGATGCAGGCAAACCGATCCTCATGGAAAAACCCATCGAACGCAATCTGGCGACCGCGACCCAGATAGTCGAACTTTGCGAACAGGCATCTGTGCCTTTGGGGATCGTTTTTCAGCACCGCGCGCGTGCGGCGTCCATGCGGCTGAAATCTCTGCTGGATGCAGGCGGTCTTGGCAATATCGCAACCGTCGAAATCCGGGTGCCGTGGTGGCGGGATCAAAGTTATTACGACGCGCCCGGTCGTGGCACGTATGGGCGGGATGGTGGCGGGGTCATGATCTCTCAGGCCATTCATACGCTGGACCTAGCCATGTGGCTGCTGGGCCCGATCACTGGTGTTCAGGCCGTGATGCGGACCACAGCGCTGCATCAGCTTGAAGCCGAAGACTGGGCCGGCGCTTTGTTCGAGTTGCAAAATGGCGCCGTTGGGACGATGATGGCCACAACTGCCGAATTCCCGGGCGCGGCCGAGACTATAACGATCCAAGGAACCAAAGCGAAGGCGCATCTTGGATCGGGCGTTTTGACCTTGACGGACCTGACCGGCGAAACAACTGTTTTCGGCGAAATCGCCTCGACCGGCGGCGGGGCCGATCCAATGGCGTTCACCCATGAATGGCACCAAACCGTAATTGAAGATTTTGCGCAGGCCATCACACTCAACCGCCCTCCAATGGCCACTGGGCGAAGCGCGCTTCGCACGCATGCGGTGATTGATGCCATGGAACGCGCCAACCAGTCGGCTACCCGAGAAAGGGTATCGACATGAGCCTAACCTGCGTCGCCATCGGGCTGGATCACCGCCATATCTACGGCATGACCGAGAACATGCAGAAAGTCGGGGTTAAGTGTATCGGTTATTGGACGCAGGGCGCGCCACAAACCTTACCCGGCTTTATCAAACGCTTCCCCGATATCCCCCGGCTGAGTAGCCTCGATGCCGCGTTAAATACAGGCGCTGATCTGGCGCTGATCTCGGCCATTCCTGCGGATCGGGCCGATCTGGCGACACAGGCCATGCATCACGGTATGGATGTCATGAGCGACAAACCCGGATGCACGACACTGGATCAGCTGTCAGAAATTCGCGCTGCCGTCAAAGCAACCGGGCGCATCTGGTCGGTGAACTTTTCGGAACGGTTCGAAACTCCGGTCAGTACCCGCGCGTCCGAACTTGTCGCCTTGGGCGCGATTGGCAAGGTGGTGCAAACAATCGGCCTTGGCCCTCACCGCCTGAACCGCGCAACGCGCCCCGACTGGTTCTTTCAGCGCGACAGATATGGCGGCATCCTCGCCGATATCGCCTCGCACCAGATCGATCAGTTTCTGCACTATACCGGGTCGGCCTCGGCCGAGGTGACCAATGCTTATGTGGCCAATTATGCCAACCCGGGTGATCCCGGCCTGCAGGATTTTGGCGAACTCAACCTTCGCAGTGACGCCGGAACCGGCTATATCCGCGTTGACTGGTACACGCCCGACGCCCTGCCCAATTGGGGGGACGGACGGCTGACGCTGCTGGGCACCGAAGGGTATATCGAGCTGCGCAAATACGTGGATGTCGGCGGGGCCAGCGGAACCGACCATCTGATATTGGTGAACGGTGACAGGTGCGAGAAGATCGACGCCTCGGGCGCGGGTCTGCCCTATTTCGCGCGCCTGGCGGAGGACATACAAAACCGCACCGAAACCGCGATGACACAGGCGCATTGCTTTACCGTGATGGAACTGGCCCTCCGCGCGCAACAGATGGCAGAGACCAGATGATCAATGTCGCAATCCTGGGGGCTGGTATCGGTGCTCAGCATTTGAGCGCCTTGGTGAGCCTGCCCGACCACTTCAAGGTCGCCGCTGTGGTTGATCAGGACTTGTCACGTATCGAGAGCCTGCGGGATATAGCTGAATTTGCGGCGCTTTCTGACGTGGATTTGGCTTTGGCCGATCCGTCCATAGATGTCATCGACATTTGCCTGCCGCCACATCTGCATGTCCCCGTCACCCTGAAAGCACTGGCTGCGGGCAAACATGTTGTCTGTGAAAAGCCACTTGCCACTTCCCTGGCGGATGTGGACCGGATTGCCGCGGCAGCGCAAGCGGCAAATCGTCAGGTTTTTCCCGTGTTTCAATACCGTTGGGGCCCGTCGCTGAACCAGTTGCGGCATCTGCAGGCAAAGGGTCTGACGGGCGCGGTGCAGGTCGCGTCGCTGGAAACGCACTGGTCGCGCGGGGCAGACTATTACGCAGTTCCATGGCGTGGCACCTGGGCCGGGGAACGCGGCGGGGCGGTTCTGGGCCATGCCATTCACAACCATGATTTGCTGACCCATATCGCAGGCAAGGTCGCGGCGCTGTCGGCCTTTGCCACAACCCGCGTCAACCCGATCGAGACCGAGGATTGCGCGGCAATCACATTCGAAATGACCTCGGGTGCCCTGTGTACCAGCAACATCACATTGGGGGCGGCGACCGATGAAACCCGCTTGCGGATCGTGTTTGAACACCTGACCGCCACCTCGGGAACTGAACCTTATGCACCGGGCGCAGCACACTGGACGTTCAAGGCGCGGCATCCGGACCAGCAGAGTGCCATCGACACCGAGCTTGCAAACCTCGCCGACGAACCCGTTGGCTTTGCCGGGTTTTTCACCGAGATCGCCAAAGCGCTTAAGGGGCAAGGCAACTCGGCCGTGACGCTAGAGGATGGCGCGGCCTCGGTCGCGTTGGTGACTGCGATCTACCATGCTGCGCGAACGGGCGCGCGCGTCTCCCTGCCCCTCGCCCCGGATCACCCGCTTTATGAAGGATGGCAACCGTGAAACAATGCTGGCGCTGGTTCGGCCCGAACGACCCGATTGCCTTGTCCGACCTGCATCAGGTTGGCGTTCAGGGGATCGTAACTGCGCTGCATCACATCCCGCCCGGCGCACCATGGGATGAGGCTGACATACAGGCCCGGCAAGACCTGCTGGCCGCCAGCGGGTACGGCTGGGACGTGGTTGAAAGCTTGCCGGTATCCGAGGCTATCAAGACCCAATCCGCAGATATGGCGCAGCATGTGGACGCCTACAAGATCAGCCTGCGCGCGCTGGCGACCCGGGGCATTCAGACCGTGTGTTACAACTTCATGCCGATCCTGGACTGGACGCGTACCTCTCTGCGCGCGCGTCAGCCCCATGGCGGCAATGCAATGCTGTTCGATCTGACTGATTTCGCCGTGTTCGACCTGCATATTCTGAACCGTCCAAACGCGCCGGATGACTATCCTGACCCGGTGCTGGACGACGCAAAGATGCGCTTTTCCGCATTGACCGACGCCCAGAAAACCCAGCTTCAACACAACATCACCGCCGGTCTGCCCGGCGCCAACGATCAGTGGAGCATCGATGACGTCCGCGCCCTGCTTCAAACATATGACGGCATTGACGCGGATCGCCTGCGCGCCAATCTTGTCGATTTTCTGGCCGAGGTTGCGCCGCTGGCACAAGAACTGGGAATAAGGCTGTGTTGTCATCCGGACGACCCGCCCTTTTCTCTGCTTGGCCTTCCGCGTGTGATGTCCAGCGCAAAAGATTACGGTGCGGTCTTGCAGGCGGTGGATCTGCCCGCAAACGGGGCGACGCTGTGTACAGGATCGCTGGGCGTGGCGATCGACTTTGACGGTGCCGAGTTCGTAAAACAACACGGCCCGCGCATTCATTTCGCCCATCTGCGCAACACCAAACGCCTTGCCAGCCCAGACCCGCAAAGACCCAGTTTCTTTGAGGCCGCGCATCTGCAGGGTGACACCGACATGGTCGGAACGGTGCGCGCCCTGATGGAGGAACAACGCCGCCGCAAGGTTGAAGGCCGCGCCGATTGGCAAATTCCGATGCGCCCCGACCACGGGCAGGAATTGCTGAGCGACCTGAACGGGCACAGCACGCCCGGTTACCCGTTGATCGGGCGGATGCGCGGCCTGGCCGAGTTACGCGGTATCATGGCAGCTTGCGCCTGATCCCCGCAGATTGCAGCGCCCAGAAAGCTATGCTTGCGTCACGGCGCCAAGCGCCGTTTACTGGTTTTACCTAAACGGGCAGCGGGGTGTCTTCCGGACTCGCCCGACGTTGACAACCGACGTGTGAAATCCCCGCGAAAACCGATGCAGTCGCATCATTTTTCGAAACGTCGGCCCGGTTATATCCAGGTCGAAAAAAACGGGAGGTTTTTTATGAAAACCGCAGGTGTAATCGGTCTTGGTGATATGGGCAGCGGTCTGGCCAAAAACCTGATCAAGAACGGTTTTGAAACGTCAGGCTTCGACCTCAGCGCCGAGCGTATGAGCGCGTTTACGGATATGGGCGGCTTGGGCAAAGCCACTGCCGGAGAAGTCGGAGCCCATGCGAGCAGTGTTTTTGTCATGGTCATGAATGGCGATCAGGCACGCGAGGTCATATTGGGCGAAAACGGGCTTGTCGCCAACATGAAGCCGGGCAGCACAGTTATATTGTCGGCCACAATCACACCGTCCGAAGCCCGCGCCATTGCGGCCGACATGGACGGGTCTGGCATTGACATGATCGATACACCTGTTTCGGGCGGGTTTCCTGGCGCGCAAGGTGGCACCCTTACCATGATGGCCGCTGCCCCGCCGGATGTATTGGATAAGAATGCCGAAGTAATGCAGGCCGTTTCGGCCACAATTCACCGCGTTGGAACGCAGGTCGGGGACGGCCAGACCGTCAAAGCCTGTCTGCAATCCCTGATCGGAGCGATGTTCTCGGCCACGTTCGAAGCCGCAGCACTGGCCGCTAAAGCCGGAGTTAGCGGAGAGGTCCTGCTCAATGTCTTCTCAACTTCCAGCGCAGGCTGCGGGATCGTGAACAACGCGCTTGAAAAGATCATCGACCGGCAGTTTGTCGGCACCGGCAGCCATATCGCGACCATGCATAAGGATCTGACGATCTCGTTGGCGGTCGCCGGCGAACTGGGGGTTCCGATGCACACCGCCGCCTCAGCCATGCAGGTGTTTCACGCCGGGAAAACCAAATACCCCGATGGCGACAACTGGATATGCACCCGCGTGATCGAAGAGATCGTCGGCGCCGAACTGCATCGCTAAGCCAAGGGAACACCACATGAAACTGGGAGTAATTTGCGACGGCATCAGCCGCGACCTGCGCCACGCCGTCGATGTCATGGATGAATTCGACCTGGAATATGCCGAGTTGCAATTCGTCGGAGATACCGAGGTTGGTGACCACTCAAATTCTGAAATCGCCGAGATCGATGCGTTGCTGCGGGCCCGGGGCAAACCCGTCTCGTGCCTGTCACGCCATGTCTTCGCCGGTATGACCGCCGCAAACCGTCCGGGCGATGACCTGCACACCAAACATATGGATGCGCTGAAACGGGTGATCGACATGGCCCACGTCGTGGGCTCGCCCCTGGTGCGTATCATGACCCAAAGGAAAGAGCAGATTCTGTGGGGCAAAAACGGCGCCGAAAAATGGAATGTGGCCCACGGTATCTGGGATACGATGGCCCCGATGATTGCCCCTGCGGTCGAATTGGCCAAAGCCGAAGGCGTCGTGCTGGTCGTTGAGACGGGGAACGGGACGCTGGTGAATTCGAACTACACCGCCCGCAAACTGATTGACGAACTGGACGCAAAGGACACGTTGAAGGTTTTGTGGGACCCCGGCAACAACTGCTGGTGCCACGAGCTTGCCTATCCCGATGGTTACGAAGAACTGCGCGGTGGCTATCTGGGGCATATCCACATCAAGGATGTTCAGGTCGACACGCCAAGAGCGACTCTCGAGGTGCGGCGCATGGGCGAAGGCCAATTGGGTGATCTGTTCCAACCCATCGCGGACACCTTGCGGAGGGATGCCTATGACGGTGTCATCTCCTTCGAAAGCGTCTACCATCCCGGAAACGGTAACTTTGAAGACGGCTTCCGTCTGTGTGTTAACAGGTTCAAAGAGGTTTTCGGCTGATTGGCGCAGCATCCATGGTCTAACACCACGCGTGGTGAACCCATGCCGTGACCGCCGTACAGGCGGCATGAGGCCGGTACCGAAATGTCAGGATAGGGTGGCGGAGAGACAGGGATTCGAACCCTGGAGACGGTTTCCCGCCTACACACTTTCCAGGCGTGCGCCTTCGACCACTCGGCCACCTCTCCGTGCGCGCGATGTTTGGACTATCGCCTGGGGATTTGCAAGGGGCGATTGTGGCGAAAATCGCCCCTTGCATCTGGAACAGTGATCAGGGTCAGACCTCGTCTCCGTCCCCATCGGACAAATCGCCCTCGGTCATTTCTGTCGGCGACGATGGTCGCTTTCTTTTTGCGACAGGTTCGGGTTTTGGCTCCTCCGCCATCTCGGAAGCGCGTAAGACCTCGGGGTTGCGCAACCAGACATCGCGCTGCGCGAACGGAATTTCGATGCCTTCTTCAACAAAGCGGCGATTGATCTCGTGGTTCATATCCGATTTCACCGAAAGCACCCAGTTCACATCCCGCAGGATGGCGCGGATTTCGAAATCAAGCGAATCCGCCCCAAACCCCTGGAACACAACGCTGGGTGCCGGGTTGGCAAGAACCATCGGATGAGCATTCGCAATCTCATCCAAAATCTGTTCAACCCGCATGGTATCGGTGCCATAGGCGACGCCCACCGGCACAATGACCCGACCGATCGTGTTCCCGCGCGTGTAGTTCGTGACGACACCACTGATCAGATCAGAGTTCGGAACGATCACATCCGTGCGGTCGAACGTTTCGATCCGGGTCGAGCGCACCGAGATGTCGCGCACATATCCCATCATCCCGTTCACATCGATCCAGTCACCCTTGGAAATCGGACGCTCAACCAACAGGATGATGCCTGAGACGAAGTTCGACACAATGGTCTGCAACCCAAAACCAATGCCGACCGACAGCGCACCGGCGACAATGGCCAATGATGAAAGATCGAATCCCGCCACGACAATGGCCGAGAGAGACGCAAGGAAAATACCGACATAGCCGGTCCCCGCGACAATGGCGTTCTGCCCGCCGGGATCAATCTTGGTTTTCGGCAAAAGCGAACTGCGCAATCCGCTTTGCAGCAGCCGCGTCAGGCCATAACCGATGGCAAAGATCACCAGGAAGGTGAAGAAATTACTGGGCGAGATGGTCACGCCACCGATGTCAAATCCCAGCAGCAGACGCGACCAGGCCTCCATCAGCACTGTTTCCCGTGCCCCCCAATACAGCGCCAGAACCGGAAGGGCCAAAATCGCCATCACAAAGCCGATAAGAACGGCAAACAACGAATCCTTCGCCGCATCGCCCTGTCCGCTGATCCAGCCATAAACCGCGGTAAGAAAGCGTTGCACGATGATCAATGCCGCAATCAGAACCAGCGATCTGACCGCCGGATAAACTATGGCTTCGGCGGCGTTGGTATAGCCCGCCACAGCCAGCACAGGGCTAGCCATGCCAAGCAGGAACAGCGCACGGCGCAGAAACTCAATCAGTTGCCCCAATCCGGCGCCACGCGTCTTGGCCGAGGGATCATCGGGATCGACCGCGACTTCGCTGGTGCGCACCTGACGCACACGCAACAACACCAGCGCCGTCGCGACAGTGACCGGGAAACCGACCACGGCACGGGTTGCATCCGACACGTTTTCGATCTGATCGAACAGGTTCACTAACTCGTGCAGGATCAGCAAACAGGCCAACAGATCCAGATAGACCCGCAATTCGGCGACACGTTTCGCCGCCAGACGTTTGAACCCCTGTGCCGCTTGCAAAACATAAACTTGCCGACCGATCCAATCGTAATACAGGATGATAGCCGCCCAATAGGGTACGTTCTGGATCACCAATGTACCACGCAGGCCCAGCACACCGACCATGACCGTGGCCTGGACGATCAGCCAGACCCCAAGCCAAGGCAGCAGAATACGTAACAGTGAGGTCAGGAAGGTCCAAACCCCACTGCCCTGCCCCCCAAGTTGACGCAGGTAATTGCCAGCCAGTTCAGACCAGTGCCGCCCGTAGAACAGCAATATTCCCGCCACCAGTACCAGCAGGAAGATACCCAACCCCTGATCCCGGAGCTTTTCATGCACGACGTCAGTTTGCAGATTTCTGCGCGCTTCATGAAATAGGCTGCGCGCGGCTTCCGTCGCATCCACCCACGCCGGTGCCCAGTAGACCGGGTTTATCGGGGACGGGCCTCGTTCCAGCAGCTCTCTCGCCTGCCGGTTTCTGAGCAACTGATCGATCTCGGCAATCAGACCATTGGCCCGGCTAAACGCTTCTTCCGAGATGATCCTAGGCACCTGAAGCGCGTTCAGCTGCTCTCCGAGAAGCGTCCGCAGATTGGCAATGTCTTCGGGTTCGTTGGCGTCACCTTCGGGCTTGGGCCCAAGCGCATCAATCTGCGCATCCAACGTCTGAATACGTTCGGTGTTTGCGCCCCTCGCCCGATTGAAATCCTCTCGGTAAGAGTTTATTTCGGCGCGCAAATTTTCCAACGCAGCGTTTGAGGCTCTGTTCGCCTCGATCACCGCTTCGGCACGGTCCGCCGTTTTGACCCAGCCCTGATAGTACTCGCTTTGTCGATCAGTCAGCTGGGCGGCTGCAGGTCCCCCCAGACAAACAAACGCAATCAGGGCAAGGGCCAGAAACCAGCGGACCTGCCGCAGCATCACACGTCCTCGAACACGCCGGGAATGCTGCGGGGTGCTTCGGTCATCCAGTCGGGGACCGGCAATTCCTTTTCGCGCAGGAATTCGGGGTTGAACAATTTGGACTGATAGCGCGTGCCATAATCACAAAGGATGGTCACAATCGTATGGCCCGGCCCCAAATCCTTGGCCAGACGCACGGCACCGGCCATGTTGATCGCGGTCGACCCGCCCATGACGAGACCTTCCTCGCGCAGCAAATCGAAGATATAAGGCAACGCTTCATTGTCCGTCATCTGATAGGCATAATCCGGCGTGAACCCTTCAAGGTTTTTGGTAATACGCACCTGCCCGATACCTTCGGCAATCGAGCTGCCCTCCATCGCGATTTCACCGGTGGTGTAGTAGGAATAAAGCCCGGCCCCCATCGGATCGACCAAACCGATCTTGACGCCTTTGGGCTGCAGCGCGTCGGCGACACCGGCCAGCGTCCCGCCCGAGCCCACGGCACACACAAATCCATCAACCTTGCCGCCGGTCTGCTCCCATATTTCAGGGCCTGTGGTTTCCACATGCGACTGACGGTTGGCGACGTTGTCGAACTGGTTGGCCCAGATCGCACCGTTGGGTTCGCTTTGCGCCAGCTCTTCTGCCAGTCGGCGCGAGTAATGCACGAAGTTGTTGGGATTTCGGTATGGTGCGGCAGGAACCTGCACCAATTGTGCGCCGGCCAAGCGCAACATGTCCTTTTTCTCTTCCGATTGAGTTTCCGGAATTACGATTACGGTTTTGAAGCCCATCGACGCCCCAACCAACGCCAGACCGATCCCCGTGTTTCCAGCCGTACCTTCGACAATGGTGCCGCCCGGTTTAAGCTCGCCCCGCGCAATGGCGTCGCGGATGATATAAAGCGCAGCGCGATCCTTGACCGATTGGCCCGGGTTCATGAACTCGGCCTTGCCGAGAATTTCGCACCCGGTTTCTTCACTGACGCGGCGCAGGCGGATCAGAGGTGTTTTTCCGACTGCGTCGGCAAGGTCTGTTGCAATGCGCATGGCGCCCTCTTGTCATTTGGTATCGCGACAGATTTACCGTTGCGCCGCATCAACCACAAGCCGGGATCACCCGGCGCGCAAACGTTTCCTGTTACGCGCCAGCCAGTTCGCCAGCATCAGCATGGGCAAATCCTTGAAAACATGCGTGTCCACCATGTCCATGAATTCCTGAAACGGTAATATTCTGCTGCGAATATCCTCACCCTCGGACTCAAGCCCACCGTTTTCCACCGTGTGAGTCAAATCTCCTATGCCTATGTAAAGATACACAAACTCAGTCGAAGACCCGCTGGTTGTATAGGCGCCCCCGGCATATTCCAGCGCGTTCAAAGCAATGTGCGCCTCTTCCTGCGCTTCACGATACGCAGCCTGTTCCGGCGTTTCCAGAGGATCGATCAAACCGGCCACAGGTTCCCACACCCACGGCGCGGGATCGCCGATCATGTACAGAGGAGCGCGGAATTGTTCGATCAGCAGAACCGTGTCGCGCACCGGATCATACGGCAAAACAATCACCGCATCGCCCATGACCAGGCTGGCACGGCTAAGAACGGGGCTCATTTCACCGCTGTTCTGTCGGTGCTGAAGCTGGACGCTTTCCATCGAAAAGAAGTCGACATAGCCGTGATGGCGGTTGTGCAGCACGACATCGCGCGCTGTTTGCCGAACCTCATCGGATTTGCGCCTCCGCGCCATAAGCCGCGCCCAGGCACGTCCCCGGATCGCCGGGAAGCTGCGCTCAATCCGGGTGGCATCGGTTCGTCCGAAATAGGCCATCACCTCTTCGGCGGCCAACAGAGTCAGCGCCCCCCAGGTCTCTTGCCAGTCGGACAGAGACCAGAGTGACCCGGGCATCCACACGCCCGGAGTGGGAAAAAACACCTGCGCTGAATGAACCGAGCCATCGCTCAGGATGACAGTCTGATCTCGCAGATCATAGTCAAAGCCCCCCTCATAGAAGGACAGCCTTTCAAGATCAGTCGTCGTCAGATCACGCACCAGAACGCCGGAGGCCCAAGCTCCGGCTTCTTCAACGATCATCGGAAATGACTGATCTTTTACCTCGTAGACCGCATGATCGGCCAAACTGGCCTCAAGCACGGGCAAATCACCCGACGCCCGTCCCAGAACAAGCTCCAGCAATGGCACGTGGCGCAGGGTGCCGTAGAAAAACAGATCGGACAAGGTTCAGAGCCTCTTGATCGGCGCTGTCGCCCTATCTCCAGCGACGCGCGGCAACTTCGGTGAACAGGCCAGTGATCAGTGCTCCGATCGCAAGGGTCCACAAAATCTCAGAAATCATGAGTTGTCGGCTGAAATCCAGACCGATCTCAAAGATTGCAAGCAAGGCCTCGAACGGCCCGCCGAATTTGTGACCCATCGCCTGATCGAACATCTCATACGTGCCTTGGACAAACAGCCCCCAGAACACTAAGGCCGCAACACCAGTCAGTCCGTTGTTGATTGCGGCCGTCCAGCCTCGTCCAGCGCGTTTGCCCATGATGGCCCAACCGCACGCGACACCCAACGCCATGTTCACATAGGTGAAGTAGCCATAGTTTTTGCCCTCTTCCCCGTTTGCGATGACCATCGTCGACACAAGAAACGCCACCACCAACAAGCACAAAGCGGCGACAAGTCGTGAAGCAGTAGGCATTTAATCTTTCCGTCTGTTACCCTGGTTTTGCTATTGTGATCTGTGTCACATCGCAATTGCCGGTGTCAAAGGCCGCGCCGCAAGCGGTCAAATAATAATTCCACATGCGGCGAAAACGCTCATCAAAGCCAAGGTCGGAAATCTGGTCCCACTTAGAGTTGAATGTCTCATACCACCGGCGCAGGGTAAGATCATAGCTGGGCCCAAATTCCTTGGATCGCACGACGCTCAGTCCGGCATCGGCAATCTGTTCCTTAAGGACCGAAGGTGCGGGCAGCATACCACCGGGAAAGATATATTTTTGAATGAAATCAACGCCGTTTTTGTAAATCTCCCAGCGATGATCGGCCACTGTGATGATCTGAAGGGTTGCGTTGGCTCCGGGTTTCAAGCGATCGCGAACAGTCTCGAAATACACCGGCCAGTATTTCTGCCCGACGGCCTCAAACATCTCGATCGAAGCGATGCCGTCATATTGACCCCGCTCATCCCGATAGTCCTGTAATTTGAACTGCACCTTGTCAGAAAGTCCCGCTTTTTCAATACGTTTCTGCGCGTACTTCAACTGCTCCTGACTGATCGTCAGACCCGTGACCCTTAAGTCACGCTCTTTGGCGGCATATTCGGCAAACCCGCCCCAGCCACATCCGATTTCGAGTATGTGGTCACCCGGTTTTGCACCCATTTCATCAACGAGGCTGGCGTATTTCGCAGTCTGGGCCTTTTCCAGGCTCTCCTGTCCGGTCTCGAAAATAGCGCTGGAATAGGTCATGGTGTCATCCAGCCAGAGCCCATAAAATTCATTCCCCAGATCATAATGGTACGAGATGTTCTTTTTGGCTTGCGTACGATTGTTGCGGTGCAACCAGAACCGCAGGCGCTCGTAGGCTCGCACAAGAAACTGGCCTGTGAAATCATCGTAAACGGTTTCAGTTCCCAAATGGACCAGATCCATAAAGGCGCGCAGGTCCGGGGTGCTCCAATCCCCTTCCAGATACCCGTCTGAAAACCCCAACTCGCCTTCTCGGACCAGTCGGGCAAACACATCTTCGGAATGAATGTCCACATGCGCGATGGGCCCGGGCTTGGACGCTTCGGCGCGAAACACCCGGCCGTCCGGCAATGCAATGTCAAGACGGCCCGAATCCATCTTGCGCAGCATCTTGAAGACCTGTGTAAAATATCGAGGCAGGTTTTTCTGCCCATCTGTGCTTGTCAGATACATCCGCTCTCCCCTCTGCGGTCGCAGCTCAAAGCTAGGGCGGGATTCCGTTTATGGCAAGTTTTCAATTCGTTACTGGCTTTTTTCTGGAGTCGTACAAAGCCAACGCGCGCCGCCGCCCTTCGGCCAGATCCACGACAGGTCCCGGGTAGGCATCGCTTGGGCCAAGGCCCCAACGACGTGGAATGGCGTCAAAATAGGCCAGCGCCGTTGCCGAAGGTTTGTTTTGTCCTTCGGCGATCCAGCGCCGGATATACTGCGATTCAGGGTCGAACTTCAGGGCCTGCGTCGCGGGGTTGAAGATGCGGAAATACGGTGCTGCGTCCGGACCCGAGCCCGCAACCCATTGCCATCCCATCGCGTTGGCGGCGGGGTCCCAGTCGATCAGGCAGTCCTCGAACCACTGCAGACCGATTTTCCAGTGTGTTTGCAGATGTTTCGTCAGGTAACTTGCGACAATCATTCTGGCACGGTTGTGCATCCGACCGGTGACGTACATCTGCCGCAACCCAGCATCAACCGCCGGTACACCGGTTCGTGCCCGGCACCAGGCATTGACATCGGGTGAATCGGGATCCGTGCGCCAGGGGAAATCATTCCATTCCGATTTCCAGTTCGCCGACAACAGATGCGGCCAGTGATACATCAGGTGATAGGCGAACTCGCGCCAGACCAGTTGCCGTAGATATGGTTCGGTGCCCGGCATACCCAAATCCGTCGCATGCTGCACCCTGTGCCAAACCGTTCGCGGACCGATTTCGCCCAATGACAGGTATTCAGAGAGGTTCGAGGTGCCGTCCACATCCAGTCGATCGCGCCGTTCTCCATAATGGCTGATGTGATCCAGAAACGCGTCCAAACGGTCATGCGCCGCATCCTCACCCGGCAGAACATGGGCTCGCACGATCTCCGCGCCCCGATGCATCCGCTTTCCTAGATGCCAGACATCCAGCGCATCGGAACGTGGCCAGCGATGCGGAGGCCGCAGCCGAACCGGGGCGGGTGCCGGGGGCGCCACATCCAGCAACCGGACGGCACGCCACATCGGCGTAAAAACCTTGTACGGCTGCCCCGATTTTGTGGCGATTTCCCATGGTTCAAACAACAGGTGACCGGCGAACGAGCGGGCCTCGACGCCCTGCCCGATCAGGTCCGCCTTGATTGCCCGGTCACGCCGGATGGCGTCGGGATCATACGCCCGCGTCCAATAAACGGAAGTTGCACCGGTCTCGGCCAGCACATCTGCCAGAACGGCACCTGCCGAGCCTCGGCGCAGGATCAAACGGCTGTCAATCTGCTTCAGCTTGTCGGCAAAAGCATCCAACCCCAGACCCAGACGCCATTTCGGCGCAGCCCCCAGTCTTTCCGCCTGTTCGTCCACAATGAACAGCGGAATGACCGGACGCCCGGTCTGAACCGCCGCGTCCAGGGCTACATGATCGCTTAGTCGCAGATCACGCCTGAACCAGAGTAGGATCGCTTTATCGTTGCCGTGCATGAAAGCCTGCTGCTTTTCTTCAGTATACGCAGCAGCTAAATCTGCGGATCACAAAACGCGTTCAAGCGCCTCCAAAAGCTGATCAATTTCCTGCTTTGAGGTGTAGTGCGTAAAGCTCAGGCGCAACACACCCTGCGCCTCGTCAACACCCATGGCCTGCAAGGGCCGACCGGCATAGAAATCCCCACCTCCGGCCATGATCCCGTACTTTGCCAGTTCGGCAGCAACAGGTTCAGCTGGTCGGTTCAGGGCCAGAGCGACAGTTGGTGCCCGGCGCTCGGCATCCGACGGTCCGATCAGGCGGACGGCGTTGCGGGACTTTACGGCGTCCAGTACGGGTTGCAGCAATGCGACTTCCCGGGCGCGCATCAAATCGTGAACAAACGCGCCCCGCGCCGCCGCGCCAGAGGCTGGCCCGCCATGGTGATCGTTCAGCAGATCGACATAGTCGACCAGACCGGCACAGGCGGCAATCTGGGCATGATCGGGGCCCGCAGGTGTAAACCGTTTGTAAAGCGCATCTCCGTTAAAATGATGGGCCTGATTGGGCAGCAATTGTCCCAACGCCCGCCGGATCACCATGCAGCCCTGATGCGGCCCATATGTCTTGTAGGCCGAGAACAGGTAGATATCGGGACCCAGATCGCCCACATTGGGCAACCCGTGCGGCGCGTACGAGACGCCGTCCACACAAACAAACGCGCCCGCGGCATGGGCGATGGCGGTGATTTCCGTAACGGGGTTCAACTCTCCCACCACGTTGGAGCAATGGGGAAAACAGACTAGGCGCACCTTGTCGTCCAGCATATCTTCAAGCGCCTGAGTGTCCAGCGAGCCGGTATCCGGGTCAATCTGCCATTCCCGTATCTCGACGCCGTCCTCGGCAAGACGGCGCCAGGGACCGGAATTTGCTTCGTGATCCTGATTTGTCACCACGATTGCATCACCGGGCTGCATCCACTGGCGAAAAGCTTGCGCCAGCACATACGTGTTTTGCGTGGTCGATGGACCAAAGCTCAGCTCATCGGTGGCCACGCCCATCAACGCGGCCAAACGGGTGCGGGCCTCGTCCATTTCTTCACCGCCCAGCCGGCTGGCCTCATAGGCAGCATAGGGCTGTACCTTGCGCTGATGATAAAAGCGAAACAACCGGTCCAGAACCGGCTTGCAAGTGTATGATCCACCTGCATTTTCAAAGAACGCCTGACCTTGCAGGCTGGGTTCGGAAAATGCGGGAAACTGCGCGCGCACGAACTCAATATCCAAACCGCTCATCGCGCGGACCTCCTGACGTCTCAATTCCACTGATTGTCCGGGGCAGTAAGCCCATAGCCGCCTGCCGCGTCAACGAAAAAGGCCCCGGTTTTCACCGGAGCCTTGTTCGTTTTCAAACCGTCGGCTCAGATCAGCTGCGGCGACGTTCGTTCATGAGGCCAATGAAAAGCGAAACGCACATCAGCACCAGAACGATCGCGAAGGGGAACCCGGTCGCAATAGCTGCAGCCTGCAGCGCACCCAAGCCTCCGCCCAGCAGCAGCACGATGGCAATCGCGCCTTCCAGAACGCACCAGAACACACGCTGTGCAGTCGGAGCGTCGGTTTTGCCGCCAGCGGTGATCGTATCGATCACCAGCGAGCCCGAGTCAGAGCTGGTTACAAAGAACACGACAACCAGGATGATGCCGACAAAAGACAGCAGCGAGGTCATCGGGAACTGTTCGAACATGGTGAACATCTTCAGTTCCAGCGCCGCGTCCGACAGGGCCTGACCGGAACCGGACAGAACCTGATCCAGTGCGGCACCGCCAAAGACGGCCATCCACAATGCGCCAACCACGGTCGGGATCAGGATCACGCAGGTCACGAATTCGCGGATGGTGCGACCGCGCGAGATACGCGCGATGAACATACCAACGAACGGCGACCAGGAAATCCACCACGCCCAGTAGAAGGTGGTCCAGCCCTGCATGAAGTTGACGTCTTCACGGCCAACCCAGTTGGACAGGGCAGGCAGCGCAACCACGTAAGCGATCAGGCTGTCAAAGAACCCGGTCAGGATCGCGATCGTCGGACCAAGGATCAGAACCAGGAATAGCAGGGCTGCGGCCAGAATCATGTTCGCCTCGGACAGACGCTTCACGCCTTTGTCCAAACCAGCCACGACCGAGACCAAAGCAAACGCGGTGATCAGACCGATCAGCAGTACCTTCATCCCATCGCTCACCGGTACGCCGAACAGATAGTTCAGACCGGCCAGCGCCTGCGTCGCCCCCAGACCCAGCGAGGTTGCCAGACCAAAGATGGTCGCGAAAACCGCAAGAACATCAATGATGTGACCCAGCGGACCCCATGTCGCTTCGCCAAAGATCGGATAGAACACCGACCGCATGGTCAGCGGCAGGCCACGGTTGAAGCTGAAGAAGGCCAGCGCCAGAGCGACAACCGCATAAACCGCCCAAGGATGCATCCCCCAGTGGAAGATGGTTGCAGCCATGGCCAGCTTTTTCGACGCCTCAGGGTCCTCCAGACCCGCACCCAGCGGGGCCCAGTCCGTGCGCACGCCGTCTTCGCCAACGGCAATACCGCCGACGGACGAACCGTAGTGCGAAATCGGTTCTGCAACACCCCAGAACACCAGGCCGATCCCCATGCCTGCCGCAAACAGCATCGCAAACCAACCTGCGTAGGAATAATCAGGTTTTGCGTCATCACCACCCAGTCGGATCGACCCAAATGGTGTGACGATCAGCATGAGCGAGAACAACACAAAGATGTTGGCTGCAATCATGAACACCCAGTCGAAGTTGCTGGTCAATGCCGGACGAAGCCAACCGAAGAACTCCGACGCCTGCTCGCGGAAGACAAGCGAGAAGAACACGAAGGCAATGACGGTTAGACCCGAAACGACAAAGACCGGATTGTGGACGTCCAGACCAAAAATCTGAACATTGTCCTGACCGACTTCATAGTCGGTATCCGTATTATCGGACATTTCTCTTCCTTTCTTATTACGTACGACAGTCTTCGGTTAAGGAAGTTGAAAGCGGCACGACTGCTGAGACCGTCCGATGACAAAAAACGACATTCTTGCACAGTTTTGTCAGATTTCCGACATCACGGATCGGTGAGCCCGACACTCTGCTCCGGGAATCACGCCACGCCTTTAATTATCGGAATATGAACTTGTACCGAGCACCCGCAACACGGGTCAGCGTCAGCCCTGAACCTTGGTATAGGTCCCCTCGCCCGCCAGGATTCCACGGAACCCGCCGGGCTCATCCAGACCGAAAACGATCAAAGGCAAGTTATTGTCCCGCGCCAGCGCAATGGCCGAGGCATCCATGACGCGCAGGCGCTTAGTCAGAACGTCGTCATACGAGATCGTATCATAGCGTACGGCATCCGAATTGGTTTTCGGATCCTTGTCATAAACACCATCGACACCGTTCTTGCCCATGAAAATTGCCTCACACGCCATTTCATTGGCGCGCAGGGTCGCAGCCGTATCAGTGGTGAAATAGGGGTTACCTGTGCCTGCAGCGAAGATACAGACACGCTTCTTCTCAAGGTGCCGCACGGCGCGGCGACGGATATAGGGCTCGCATACCTCGTCCATGCGGATGGCGGAAATAACCCGGGTAAAGACCCCCTCGCCTTCCAACGCCGATTGCATCCCCAGCGCGTTCATGACGGTGGCCAGCATTCCCATATAGTCAGCCGTCGTCCGCTCCATCCCCTGTGCCGAGCCGCTGAGGCCCCGGAAAATATTACCACCGCCGATCACCATGCAGATCTCGACCCCCAGATCATGCACTGATTTGACCTCTTGCGCGATGCGCTGAACGGTTGGTGGGTGCAGACCGAATCCCTGATCCCCCATCAGCGCCTCGCCCGAGATCTTCAACATCACGCGTTTATACGCTGTTTTGGGGGCTTCTGTTGTCTCGGTCATGGGGGAAAGGGTCATGTTGCGCTCCGGGCTGCGACGGGGTTATTTTCCGGCGCAAAATGGAGCAAAACCGCTTCAGGTTCAATGCGGATAGTCAGGAACTGGCAAACTATATGGACGACAATTCTGCCGTACGGCTTTGGGATCGCCTGCCGCCCATTCCAGACGACAAACCCGTGCTGATCGCCGGCCCGACCGCGTCCGGAAAATCAGCACTGGCGCTGCTGATCGCCGCGCGTCTGGGTGGCGTCATCGTCAATGCGGATGCCAGTCAGGTCTATGATTGCTGGCGGATCATCTCGGCACGACCGTCTGCGGAAGAAGAGGCCCGGACGCCCCACCGGCTTTACGGCCACATCGCTTATGACCAGAGCTATTCCACCGGCCATTGGCTGCGCGAAGTCACGCCCATGCTCGACGCAGGTTCCCGCCCGATCATCGTGGGCGGCACGGGGCTGTATTATTCCGCGCTGACGGAAGGGATGGCCGACATTCCGCCAACGCCAGCCGACATTCGGGCAAAGGCGGATGATATGCCGCTTGCAGAATTGATCGCCGGAGTTGCCGATGAAACGCTGCTGCGTCTGGACCTGCAAAACCGGGCCAGAGTTCAGCGCGCATGGGAGGTACAGAAGGCAACCGGTCGCCCCCTGCACGAATGGCAGGCCCAAACCCGCCCCCCGGTTCTTGCACTCGAACACACCGTTCCCATTGTCTTCAACGCCGACAAGACCTGGTTGCTGAACCGCATCAACCAACGCTTTGACAAGATGCTGGAACAGGGGGCCTTGGCCGAGGTCAAGGCCATGCGGGACCGGTATGACCCCGCCCTTCCAGCCTGCAAGGCCATTGGCGTCCCAGAGATTATGGATTATCTGAACGGTCGTCTCAGCCTGGATGACGCGCGAGAGCGGGCCACGATTTCAACCCGGCAATTCGCCAAACGCCAGCGCACCTGGTTTCGCGCGCGCATGAAGAACTGGCACTGGATCGATGCCACGCCCTGACGGTGACAGTCCGCCCGACTTTGCGGAAGGTTGATTGCGCAAAGGCGCATGGGTTCATCCGCTTGCGTCCCGCGCGCCATGCCATCGCGATCCAAATCCGCATGCAGAATCGCTGGCGTTGTTAGGTTTCAGATTGCGACATCGCCTGCACTACTTTCACGAGAGATGTCGTTTTTGGATGATCTATGACGATTCCGAACATTGACCTATATTCAAATCTGGTGCGGAATGCCGTCATGGGGGATGACCACAACGAGAATAACAAGCTCTTGGTCCAGCTGACCGGCGGCAGCCTGTTCAGGTAACGCAGATCGCAATCAAAAGAATTCAGTGTCACAGGGAGACATCTATGGAAAACCAGACAATCAATGGAAAGCCGATGCATTGGGCGGCCGAGATGCACGCCAGGGAATACCGCGAAGGCAATCTGAGCCGTCGCGAGTTTCTGGCCCGCGTCACCGCGCTGGGCGTTGCCGTTCCGACCGCATATGGCATGATCGGTCTGCAATCACCCGCGGCAGCAGCCGAACCGCAGCAAGGCGGCACCATTCGTTATCAGATGGAAGTACGCGCGCTCAAAGATCCACGCACCTTTGACTGGACGCAAATCGCGACCTTTACGGCGGGCTGGTTGGAGTATCTTGTTGAATACAACAATGACGGCTCGTTCAAGCCCATGCTGCTGGAAAGCTGGGAAGCGAACGAAGACGCGACCGAGTACACGCTGAACGTGCGCAAAGGCGTCAAGTGGAACAATGGCGATGACTTCACCGCCGAAGACGTCGCGCGCAACATCACCGGCTGGTGCGACGCAACGCTCGAAGGCAACTCGATGGCTTCGAGGATGGCGTCGCTGGTTGACGAAGCGACCCAGCAGGCCTCCGAGGGCGCGATCACCGTGGTGGACAGCCACACCGTCAAGCTGAAATGTAACGCGCCCGATATCACCATCATTCCGGGCATGGCCGACTATCCCGGCGCAATCGTTCACAGCAGCTTTGATGCCAACACGATGCTCGACAACCCGATCGGCACCGGCTTTATGAAGCCCGAAAGTCACGAGGTCGGCGTCAAAGGCGTTCTGGTGCGCAACGAGGACCATGACTGGTGGGGCTACGAGGCCGGCAAAGGCGGCTATATCGACCGGATCGAGTTCATCGATTACGGCACCGACCCGGCCGCGTTCCTGGCCGCCTATGAGGCCGAAGAAATCGACATGAACTGGGAATCGGTCGGTGAATTCGTCGATATCTTTGACAGCATCGGCCTTGTGCGTTCGGAAATCCCGTCGGGCTTTACCATTGTTATCCGTCCAAACCAGCTGGCCGAGGACGCCGATGGCAACAAGATTTATGCGGACAAGCGAGTCCGTCAGGCGCTTGCCATGGCGGTGGACAACGAGGTTTGTCTGGAACTGGGCATGTCCGGCTATGGCATCCCCGCGGACAACTGCCATGTTGGTCCGATGCACCCCGAATATGACTCGTCGGTCACCCGCATCCCCTATGATCCCGCCGGGGCAAAGGCCCTGATGGAAGAAGCGGGCATGGCTGATTTCGAGCACGAAGTGCAGTCCATCGACGATGACTGGCGCCGGAACACCACCGCCGCCGTTGTGGCCCAGCTGAATGACGCGGGTATCAAGGCCAAGCACACGGTTCTGCCGGGCTCGACCTTCTGGAACGACTGGACCAAGTACCCGTATTCGTCGACCAACTGGAACCACCGTCCGCTGGGTACGCAGATCCTGGCCCTGGCCTACAAGTCGGGCGCGGCTTGGAATGAGTCTGCTTTCTCGAACGAAGAATTCGACACATTACTGGCCGAAGCAAATTCACTTTCGGATGTGGACCAGCGCCGTGAAGTGATGGGCAAGATACAAGCGATCATGATCGAAGAAGGTGTGGTCATCCAGCCCTATTGGCGGACGGCAATGCGTCACCATCGCGACAACATGGTCGGTGTTGAAAAGCATATCGCGGACCTGCCGCAGCTTTACAAGTTCGGCCTGACATCCTGAGCCGCAACAAATAAGGGCCGCGCCACACAGGCGCGGCCCTTCGTCCTCAATACGGCGACCAGCAGAATAGCAACGCGTCGGGCAAGTTGCGCCCAACGCCAGCCGACCAACAGGGGCTAACATGGGACTTTTCATTCTAAGGCGCGTCGGGATCATGCTGATCACAGCATTGTGCCTGACATTCCTGGTCTTCTTTCTCACCAATCTCTACCCGAACCTGGAAAAGCTTGCGAAAACGCAGGGCAATTTCCGGATGTCGGATGAACAGGTCGAGAGTTTTCTGGAAAAAGGCGGGTATCTACAGTCAACGCCGATCAAATACGGCGAATGGCTGGGCGTTCTGCCCTCATACCGGCACACGAATGAGGACGGCACTGTTCAGGGCCGATGCATTCTACCGGGCAAAACCGCCGAAGAGTCTCCTAATTTCTGCGGCATCCTTCAGGGCTACTGGGGTTATTCGACCGTCTTCAAAGAGGAAGTCGGAACCGTCGTCGGCACCCGGCTAGCTTTGACGGGCAGGCTGATGTTCTGGGTGATGCTGCTGATGGTCCCCTCGGCCCTGATCCTTGGCATTCTGGCGGGGATGAAAGAAGGTTCGGCCACGGACCGCACGCTGTCGACCTTTGCCATCACAACCACCGCGACACCGGAATACGTATCAGGCGTGATCTTCATTGCGATCTTCACGTCCTCTGCCGTAGGGCTGAAATGGTTCAAGGGCACAGCCACGCAGGCGATGGAGAACCCGACATTTGAAAACTTCTTCCTGCCTGTGTTGACAATCGCGCTTTATGGCATGGGCTACATCGCCCGGATGACCCGCGCCTCGATGACCGAGGTGATGACGGCGCAATATATCCGAACCGCGCGCCTGAAAGGCGTCTCGTTCCCGAATATCGTCATGAAACACGCGCTGCGCAACGCGCTGATCGCGCCGTTCACCGTCATCATGCTGCAGTTCCCATGGCTGCTGAATGGTGTGGTGATCGTCGAGACCCTATTCAACTACAAAGGGTTCGGCTGGGCGCTGGTACAGGCGGCGGGGAACAATGACATCCAGCTGTTATTGGCGATCTCGGTCGTGTCGGTCTTTGTGGTGCTGGTGACGCAGCTGATCTCGGATATCGGCTATGTCTACCTCAACCCGCGCATTCGCATTTCTTAAGGGAGGGTCAGATCATGGAACCACTTACCTGGACCGGCTCTATCGCCTTCCTCAACCCGCTATTCGCTCTGGCATTGGCGCTGATGGCCTTGTCCATCGTCGTCTGGATGCTGGCCAGCATCGTGCTGCCCGAGGACCAGATGACCGTGAACCCCGATGGCACGCTCACCTCAAGCTCGGGCCTGCGGAACATGATACAGGCCGCGCTGCGCTATAGCTTTCTGGCCAGCGTGGGGATTGCCGTCGCCTATGTCGTGCTCGGTATCCTGATGGGAACAAGCGCCGGGATCATCGGTGCGATTTCACAGCAATTCCTGCCCGTCTGGCTGTCGCTGGTCATCCTCTATGCCATGTCGATCGCGTTCAAACGCAAGCTGGGTCTTTATGGCAAATTGTTCGACAGCCCCATCGGCATGATCGGCTTTGGTCTGGTGATGTTCTGGGTCTTTACCGGCATTTTCGGCGCAATGGACCTGATCGTCACGCATGACCCGCTGTCGCAGGTTTCCGGCATGAAGAACAAGGTGCCCGGCACCCCGCTGGCAGGCGCGGAGGAAGGCGTCTATTCCTGGTATCTGCTGGGTGGCGATAACCTTGCCCGCGACGTCTTTAGCCGCATGGTCAAAGGCGCGTGGATCGTGGTGCAGATCGCACCGCTGGCGACGATGTTTGCCTTCATGGTCGGGATCACGCTGGGCCTGCCCGCCGGGTATTATGGCGGTCGTCTGGATACGCTGCTGTCCTTCCTGGCGAACCTGATCCTGGCCTTCCCGGTGATCTTGCTGTTCTACCTGCTGGTCACGCCCGAGATCGTAGCGACCGGGGTGCCGAACTATATGGCGGCGATCCTGTTCATCTTCCCGATCATCTTCCTGGGCGTTCTGCTGAATTCGCGCTTCTACACGCGCCCGAGTTTCCGCACGCCGCTGCTGATCGGGGTTCTGGGTGTGGCGCTTTGGTTCTATCTGTCGCTGATCTCGACCGGAGGCTACATCATCAACACCGACAGCTACCGCATCTGGGGCCTTCCGACCTATCTGGACCTGTTCGACATTCCGGGCGGCATTCTGGTTGTTTTTGTCTCGGTGGTCTTCGTGAACTCGCCCACGGTGTTCCGCATCGTGCGCGGGCTGGCGCTGGACATCAAAACCCGTGACTATGTGGCGGCGGCGCAAACACGCGGCGAGGGTCCGTGGTACATCATGCTTTGGGAAATCCTGCCCAACGCGCGGGGTCCGCTGATCGTCGATTTCTGTTTGCGCATCGGCTATACCACCATCCTTCTGGGGACTTTGGGTTTCTTCGGGTTGGGCCTGCCGCCGGAAAGCCCGGATTGGGGGTCCACGATCAATGAGGGGCGCAAGCTTTTGTCGATCTATCTGCACCCTGCCCTTCCGCCTGCTCTGGCCCTGTTGTCGCTGGTTCTTGGTTTGAACCTGCTGGCCGATGGTCTGCGCGAAGAAAGTCTGAAGGACTGATTGAGAGCGGCCGGGGGGCCAGCCCCCCGGACCCCCCGGGATATTTTTAGCCAGATGAAGGGGATCCCGCATTTGGTGAGGAGCAAGCAAGATGAACAAACTGGCGGATTATGACGGGCCTATTCTGGAGATCGACAAGCTTTCGATTTCTTTTTTCACCCGGCTGAGGGAAATTCCCGCCGTTATGGATTTCTCGGTCAGCGTGCAGCCCGGGGAGGCTGTGGGTCTGGTCGGCGAATCCGGCTGTGGGAAGTCCACTGTGGCGCTGGGTGTCATGCAGGATTTGGGCAAGAACGGACGCATCGTTGGCGGCTCGATCAAGTTCAAAGGGCGTGATCTGGGTGAAATGAGCACCGAGGAGTTACGCGATATTCGCGGCAATGAGATCGCGATGATCTATCAGGAGCCGATGGCCTCGCTGAACCCGGCGATGAAAATCGGCAAGCAGCTGATGGAAGTGCCGATGATCCACGAAGGCGTGGGCGCGGAGGAGGCCTATGCCCGTGCGCTAGAGGTGGTCACTGATGTGCGTCTGCCCGATCCAGAGCGGATGCTGAATTCCTTCCCGCATCAGCTGTCAGGTGGTCAGCAGCAGCGGATCGTGATTGCGATGGCGTTGATGTCTAAACCCTCCCTGTTGATCTTGGATGAACCAACAACTGCTTTGGATGTGACGGTTGAGGCCGCGGTGGTTGGGCTGGTCAAGGATCTGGGCAAGAAATACGGCACTTCGATGCTGTTTATCTCGCACAATCTTGGGCTGGTGCTGGAGACCTGTGACCGGCTTTGTGTGATGTATTCAGGTGAGGCGGTCGAACGTGGCTCGATCAAGGATGTGTTTGACGAGATGCAGCACCCTTATACGCAGGCGCTGTTCCGGTCGATCCCTCTGCCGGGGGCCGACAAGAACGCGCGCCCGCTGGTGGCCATTCCGGGAAACTTTCCGTTGCCGCATGAGCGCCCGCCGGGATGTAATTTTGGCCCGCGCTGCGATTATTTCGAAGAAGGTCGGTGCGACGCCAAGGACATTCTGATGGAGGCTGTGCCGGGGAATGACCGGCATCACACACGCTGTCTGAAGTTCCAGGAGATCGACTGGAATGCACCGATCACCGTGGGCGAGCGGAAAGACAAGGGTGAGATTGGCCGGGCCGTTCTGAAAATGGACAACCTCAAAAAGTATTACGAGGTCGCGGCGAATGCATTATTCGGCGGGGGTGAGAAGAAGGTTGTGAAGGCCAATGAAACGTTGAGTTTTGAGGCCCACGAATCCGAGACCCTGGCCATTGTCGGGGAATCCGGTTGCGGCAAGTCTACCTTCGCCAAGGTGTTGATGGGTCTTGAGACGGCAACCGACGGGCAGATATTGCTGGACAATCGCAATATCGAAGATGTGCCGATTGAGGAACGTGACGCCAAAACCGTTGGCGAGGTTCAGATGGTGTTCCAAAACCCGTTCGATACGCTGAACCCGTCGATGACCGTAGGTCGTCAGATCATCCGGGCGCTGGAGATCTTCGGCGTTGGGAATTCCGAGGCAGACCGCAAGAAGCGAATGCTGGAACTGCTTGATCTGGTCAAACTGCCGCGCGCGTTTGCCGACCGGATGCCACGACAATTGTCAGGCGGACAAAAACAGCGCGTGGGTATCGCCCGCGCCTTTGCCGGGGACGCCCGAATTGTGGTTGCGGATGAGCCCGTCTCGGCGTTGGATGTATCAGTGCAGGCGGCGGTGACTGATCTGTTGATGGAAATTCAGCGCGAGCACAAGACGACCCTGCTGTTCATCAGCCACGATCTGTCCATTGTCCGTTATCTCAGCGACCGGGTGATGGTGATGTATCTGGGTCATGTGGTCGAACTGGGCACCACAGATCAGGTCTTTGCCCCGCCCTATCACCCCTATACCGAGGCATTGCTGAGCGCCGTGCCCATCGCGGACACATCCGTTGAAAAGCAGCATATCGTGCTGGAAGGCGATATCCCCTCGGCCATGAACCCGCCGCCGGGCTGTCCGTTCCAGACCCGATGCCGCTGGAAGTCCGAAGTGCCGGACGGGCGCTGCGAGTCCCATGTGCCGCCAGTTCAGACGCTGGCGGATGGGCATCAGGTCAAGTGCCACCTGTCAGAAGATATTCTCGCCCGGATGGAGCCCGTTATCAAAATCGCGGCTGAGTAATGCTCAGCGTACTGAAAGGGGCCGGTTCAAGACCGGCCCTATGACGTTCGATGGGCGTTGTAACGGAAACACGCGGAATATTGGATACGCGCAAGAGGCAGCCCATTCCTGAACCTCAACCCGTCAAGACATTGTTTCCGAAATGCATGAACTCTTGGTTCATGCCCGATATCTCAGCGGCTTCCAGCGACAGGCTGGCACTGTCCAGCATCTTATGGCTTTTCTGTCCCTTGACCCATTCATCGGCAGATTGCAGCGTCGTTAGCGTATAAGACGTGACTTCGTTCAAATAGTGGGTCGGAATAATAATCTTGGGCTTCAGTTTAGAAACGATGTCATTGCCCTGATCATAGCTCAGGATGTGCTCTGAGCCGTCGACAGGTAGTGTCAACACATCAACCTGACCAATGGCATCCCAAAACTCCTGCGGTGGGTTGTGGCGGTTATCACCCCAGATCAGTGTCCGAATACCCCCGGTCTCGACCAGATAAACTACCATATCCATATGACCGACATTATTCGGCGGGCATGCCTCGACCCCAAACTCTGCAAGTGCGTTCGTCCAGTCATACCAACCGGGAGCCACACAAGCGTGCTTGTCCGCAAATCCGGTGATTTTCACATCCGCGAACTCGAATTTACCGACCATCCTGTCCAGAACCATTGTCGAATTTGGCCGCTCAATCGCGTCATGGTCGAAATGCGCATGTGTGGACAATGTAATATCAACCGGAATTTGCGGAAACTCGTTTCTGAACCATAAACCCCAGGCGCCAGATGGGTCATCACGCCATGGGTCAAACAGAACCGTAGCACCGTTGGGTGAGGTAATCCTGATCGCACAGTGACCAAAATAGTCGATACCGACTGCGCCGCTGCTGGCAGTACCGGTCGAACCCTGCAAATCGATGACATGATTGTTGTTGCCCGGCTGCAGCCACGCCTGTGATTGGGCATCGGCTGGTTTAGACGTCAATAGTGACGCCCCTGCCCCAACTCCGGCAGCACCGGCTGCCATAAAAAATGAACGCCGCGACACTCCTGTGGCCAGCTGGTCCTTTTTTCCATTCATCAATGTTGGCTTGAGATCTTTCCGATCCATTCTGGTTCCTCCCTTGAATTCGCAACACCGGCGTTTACCGGCCAATGCGGCAAGCCTAGCAATTGCGTTTGGGGAACCTCAGACGGGAAAAACACGGGGGGAATATGGGGGCTTTCCCCATATAACCCGCTCACGAAATCGTGAGGAGATGGCTGCGCAAGTTCTGGTCGCGCCCTTCCAGCCCAAGCTTTTTGCGAATGTTGTTGCGGTGGAAATCGATCGTCGATGTCTCTCGGGACAAGGCCCTGGCGATGTCCTTGGTAGTTTTTCCAGACATGACCAACTGCGCAATTTCAATCTCGGTCGGCGTCATGATCGCAAAGGCATCCGTCAGCTTATCAGACAAGGTTGAAGTAATCTGCTTTAGGTTCTTATCCGCAAGATCCAGGTAGATTTGAGATGCTTCATTACCGCTGACATGGTCCCGAAGCTTGTCAAGATACGGCAAGACCATACCACGCACCTGGTCCACAATTTCCTGGTCTCGCGACTGGCGGTCTGCGTCCACGTTGCTGAGTAAAACCCGCAGCGCGGTATTTGTTTCGCGTAACTCACGGGTCCTTTGTTGCACGCGGATTTCAAGATGCGACAGCGTTTCGGTCAGTTTCTGCTCCAGTGCGCGTCTCAGGTAAACCTCTTGCAACAATGCCAAATCGGCTTCGACCATTCGTGCGAACTGAGCAAGGCCCTTACGGAACAACAAAGCTTGGCGATTGCGATTGCGGTCCAATACACAGATCGTGCCAAAGACCCTGCCATCCGGCCATTTCAACGGTAGACCGATGTAAAAGGACATGCCGTGTTCCATATCCTCATTATCCATCCACAGCGGATCACAATCAGCGTCCTCGACCACAAGCTCATCGTCGCGCTCAAGAACGCCCTGACAGTATAGCTTTGGATGGAGATGAAAGGTCATCCCCTCCGGATACGGATTTTCGGGGTGATCAGAAGTGACAAGAACGGCGTGTTGCGGTGCGTCAGTCTTCATGATCAGGCTGGCTGGCACATCGGCAAGTTGCGCAACAAGATCAACCAGGCTTTGCCAGTTTTCGATGGTTTCCTGTGGAATTTCCGGACGATCAACGGTCACTTGGCGGGGCGCCTTTTGCGGTTTCGACCGCTTGAGCTTACTATGCCGGTCCAGCAGCGATCAACAATCCGTCCTGCCGCAACGCGGCACCGGCGGATTACCCGCCCCAGATCACCTTCACGTAGTTCTGGGTTTCGGCGTAGGGCGGGATTCCGCCGTATTTCTCAACAGCACCCGGGCCCGCATTATAAGCGGCCAATGCAAGGGGCCAGGATTTGAATTTCCGGTATTGCGTCGACAGATACCGCGCGCCGCCTTCAAGGTTCTGTATCGGATCATGCGGGTTCACACCCAAGGCCCTTGCCGTTTGCGGCATGAGCTGGGCCAAGCCGAGCGCGCCCTTGTGGGATTTGGCCTGAGGGTTCCAGCCACTTTCCTGTTGCACCAGACGCAGAAAAAGCTCTTCCGGGACGTTATGCTGACGGGCCACACGGCGGGCGTGATCCAGATACTGGCCTCGGTAGTTTCCGGTATAGCGTTTGTTAAATCCGGTGTGCTTTGTTTTCGGCTTCAGCCGTTCTGAGCCGCGATATTGACTGGCAGCGCGTCCATCAAGCACCTTGGATTGCTTGAGAAATATAGCCTGTCGGTTCTTCGTCGACAGCGTTTCCGCTTGTGCTGCAACAGACACAAGACACAGTCCCAAAACCGAGATACCACCAACCAGAAAGCGCATAGATGCCTATCCTGCCCGCTCAACAACCAGACGGATTATAGGTATTCCAGATGGAAATGAAAGCTTGGTAAACGGGTTCGAAAAAATTTGATCGGACCCGTTGCGTCGATCAACCATGTTTTAACCATGACGCAGGCCGTATAGGGTCGGCACGAGAACACAGGCGTCAGATTCGGGCGCGATCCAGTCAGAAAAGAACGAGGGAATATATGGCGGGTTCAGTCAACAAGGTCATTCTGGTCGGCAATCTGGGCCGAGACCCCGAAGTGCGGTCGTTCCAGAACGGGGGCAAAGTGTGCAATCTGCGCATCGCCACCTCGGAAAACTGGAAAGACCGGAACACGGGTGAACGGCGCGAACGGACCGAGTGGCACTCGGTCGCGATCTTCTCGGAGCCACTGGCCCGTATTGCCGAGCAATATCTGCGCAAGGGCAGCAAGGTCTATATCGAGGGCCAGTTGGAAACCCGCAAGTGGCAGGATCAGTCCGGTCAGGACCGCTATTCGACTGAGGTCGTTCTGCGCCCCTATCGCGGAGAGCTGACACTGCTTGACAGCCGTGGCGAAGGCGGCGGCGGTCAGGGCGGCGGCTATGGTGGCGGACAGGCCGGCGGCGGCTATGGCGACCCATATGGGGGCCAGTCCAGCGCGCCCGCACCGGCATCGGGCGGAATCGATGACGACGAGATTCCGTTCTAATCGAAACGGAGATACAACATGGCATGGTCCTTCTCACTCGGCCGGTTACTCGGTTCGGAACTGAGGGTCCATGTCACCTTTTTTCTGCTGCTCGCATGGGTCGGGTTCGCAGCTTACAGCAGTGGTGGATGGCCCGCTGCCATTAACAACCTGCTATTTGTCCTGACCCTGTTTGCCTGCGTCGTCGCGCATGAATTCGGGCACGCGCTGATGGCACGACGGTTTGGTATCCGAACGCCCGACATCACCCTGCTACCCATTGGTGGTTTGGCCCGGTTGGAACGGATGCCGGAAAAACCCATGCAGGAAGTGTGGGTGGCCTTGGCTGGCCCGGCGGTCAACGTGGCGATCTGGCTTGTTCTGATGATCCTCGGCGCACGCATTCAGCCGGACACGCTGAGCCAGATCGACTCCCCCCGGCTCGACCTGCTGAACCGCCTTGCCTACATCAATCTGTTGCTGGCCGCGTTCAACATGATCCCTGCCTTTCCAATGGATGGCGGGCGTGTGTTCCGGGCGTTGCTTTGTCTGAAAATGGATCGCGTGAAGGCCACTCGGTTTGCCGCCATCGCCGGGCAGATCGTTGCCGTTGGTCTGGGCTTTTTTGGACTGACATCAGGAAATCCAATTCTGGTGCTGATCGCTGTGTTTGTCTTTGTCGCGGCCAATGCGGAAAGTCAGGATGTGGCCATGCAGTCGGTCGCCCGGCGTGTCCTGGCCCGCGATGCCATGATCACCGAGTTTCACGTCCTGTCGCCTTTGGATACGCTTGCGATTGCGGCCCATGCCGTCATTCACACGACGCAGCACGAGTTTCCGGTGCTGGATCAGGATGGCACACTGTTGGGCTTTGTCCCCCGAAACCGGCTGCTTGCCGCTTTGGCAAGTGATCATCCCCGCTCGGATCCGGTGACGTCGGTCATGGACACGGATATCCCCCGGGTTAGCTTGACCACAGGTCTGAACAAAGTGCTCGAAGGGCTGCATCAGGGCGCACCCGCAATTGCCGTTTGCACGAAGACGGGTCAGATGGTGGGCTATATCACGCGTGAAAACATCGGCGAGTTGATGGTGATACAGGGACGCTGATGGGCTTAGCGCGTGTTCAAGGCATCTTCCAACACAGTCAGAACTGCATCACGCGGCACCTCGGCAGTCACAAACGCGTCGCCGATTCCGCGGGCCAGAATAAACCGCAACTGGCCGTCGATGACCTTCTTGTCCTGCCCCATCAAATCAAACAAGGCAGGTGCGTCCGGCAGATCTCCGGGGATGTCGGCCAGATCGGTCTTCATTCCCATGGCCCGCAGATGCGCGCGCACGCGACTTGGGTCTTCCTGAGAACACAGACCAAGGCGCGAGGACAGCTCGAACGCAAGCGCACACCCTATGGCCACACCTTCTCCATGCAGCAATCGGTCGGAATATCCTGTCGCGGCTTCGAGCGCATGACAAAAGGTATGGCCAAGATTCAATAGCGCCCGGTCGCCCTGTTCCGTTTCGTCGCGGGCGACAATATCGGCTTTCATCTGAACCGAGCGGGTTACGGCCTGCACCCGTGCGGCCATGTCACCAGCAGACAGGGACGGGCCATTCTCTTCTAACCACTCAAAGAACGCAGCATCGCCCAATAGACCGTATTTGACGACTTCCCCATACCCGGCCAGAAAATCGCGTGCTGTAAGCGTGCCGAGAACCGAGGTATCGGCCAGAACCAGTGATGGTTGGTGAAAAGCACCGATCAGGTTTTTGCCATGGGGCGCGTTGATCCCCGTTTTACCGCCAACCGAACTGTCCACCTGAGCCAGCAATGAGGTCGGGATCTGAACAAACCGCACCCCACGTCGCAGCACAGCCGCCGCAAACCCGGCCAGATCGCCGATGACCCCCCCGCCCAGGGCGACCACGACATCGCGCCGTTCGACCTTTTCTGACAGCAGCCATTCGACTGCACGTTCGAAATGGGGCCAGCTTTTGGTGGCCTCGCCCGGTGGCAGCGCCAGAGCGCTCATCTCGATCCCGGCGGCCCCCAGGCCATCGCGCAGCTCGTCCAGATGCAAATCAGCAACCGTTTCATCCGTCAGAACCGCAACGCGCCGACGGGGCAACAACGGTGCAATGCGCGCCCCGGCCTGCGCCAGAAGATCAGGACCGATTTCAACGTCATAAGAGCGCTCGGCCAAATCCACATGTACTGTTTGATGCATTTACTTCTGTTCCAATACGTCCGGACGTGTCAGCAGCGCTGCAACAACCCGGTCCACCATATCCTCGATCGCGGTCTCGCCGTCCGACTGAGCCACCAGGTCAGCCTGACCATAAACCGGCACGCGGGTCTCATAGAGAACACGCAGTGTCGCAAAAGGGTCCGACGTGCGCAGCAAGGGGCGTGTGTCCTTGTGGCGAACCCGGTTCCACAAAACTTGCAGGTCGGCCCGAAGCCAGACCGATACCCCTTTGGCCGAGATCATCCGGCGATTATGTTCCGACAAGAACGCTCCGCCACCGGTCGAAAGAATGCCCTTTTCATTGTCCAGAAGGCGTCCGATCACCTGACTTTCTTTGGTCCGGAAAAACGGCTCACCGTCGCGGGCGAAAATCTCGGGGATGGTCATGTTGGCCGCCGATTCGATCTCGGCATCGCTGTCCAGGAATGGCACCCCGAGCCGCGCGGCCAACGCACGGCCCACGGCTGTCTTACCCGCACCCATCATACCCACCATAACGACCGTTTTGTGCAGAATTAATTTCTGCGCAGTGCTTGTCCGGGACTCGTTATGCTTAATTTCGCTCATTTCGTCGTGAATGACGTGATCTTGGCAAAAATGCTAGCTATAACTTGGACAAAAGCAAAAAATGAGGCAGCGTTCACCTATGGGTCGTCTGATCAAATTTCTCGTGTACTTGATCTGCCTGTGTTTTATCGGGCTGGTTGGATATGCCTATGTCGGGCCTTACTTTGGTGCTGATTTTTCGGCACCGCAAGATGAAATTCGCGAACCGGTAATTCTGAATGCAGACTAAAGCCACTCTGCTGGCACTTGTTTTCAGTGCGGTGCAGGTTCAGGCAGAAGAACCGCTTTCGGTCATCGACTGGCTCAGCGATCCACCCGAACACTTGCCCGGAACGGTGCTGCTGGAACCGCCAATCTCCCAAACCGGGGTACTGCCCGAAGTGCAGGTTACGCCATTGGAAACCCTGTCACCGCCGCTTGGGTTGGTTTCGTCTTCGGTGACCGGTCTTCCAGTTGACATGTGGCAGGCCAGCGATCCGATGCGCCTTGCAGACCTGATTGCGCGCGTTCCGGTGAAATCGAACCCCGCCATGCAGCGGCTTTTGTTCACGCTATTGCTGTCCGAGGCGCGCGCTCCTGCGGATGCATCTGTGCGGGATGAATTGCTGTTGGCGCGATTGGATCGCCTGATACAGCTGGGGGCTGCGGACCCGGCGCAATCTCTGGTACAACTGGCGGGCCCCACAGATTCCCAAGACCGGTTTCAGCGCTGGTTCGATGCCACCTTGCTGACCGGTGACGAAGATCGCAGTTGCACCGCGTTGATTGCGCAGCCGCATTTGTCACGCGACTACGCGGCTCAGATATTCTGCAAGGCCCGTCGGGGGGATTGGACATCGGCCGCCCTGACACTTGAGGCCGCGCACGCCCTGCAGCTTTTGCCCGACGAGGAGCTGGCGCTGCTGGATCGCTTCCTCAGCCCTGAACTGTTTGAAGACGCCGCATATCTGCCGCAGCCGGATCATCCTGATCCACTGACCTTTCGCCTGTTCGAGGCCATTGGTGAACGTCTGCCCTCGGCCTCCTTGCCGCGCGCCTTTGCCAATGCGGATTTGCGGGATGTTGCCGGCTGGAAAGCCCAGATCGAAGCCGCCGAACGGCTGACGCGGATCGGTGCACTGACGTCAAACCAGTTGCTGGGATTGTATACGGAACGCAAACCCGCGGCATCCGGCGCGGTGTGGGACAGGGTGGCGGCAATCCAGAACTTTGAAAGTGACCTGGAAGCGGGCGACCCTGATCGCATTGCAAAGTCACTGATGACAGTTTGGGACCAGATGACCCGGGTCAGCCTCGAGGTACCCTTTGCCGAACTTTTTGCTCCGCGCCTGGCGTCGCTCAGCCTACCGACACCCGAGGCCGAAGATTTACGATGGCGTATTTTGCTCTTGTCTGAGCTTTACGAGGACGCGGCGAAGGACACACCCGGGCAGTCCAGCGCAAATGCCTATCTTGCCGCGTTGTCCGCTGGCGATCCAGGCCGCGCGCCCTCGCCATCGCCTCTGGCGGACGCGATTGCCGAGGGGTTTGCGTGGTCTGCGCCAATCCCGTCCGACATAAACCTGTTGTTGACCAACAATCGTTTGGGCGAAGCCATTCTGGAAGCCATGCAGCTGTTCGCCCACGGCGCGCGCGGAAACCTTGTGGACCTGACCGCCGCAATCGCCACGCTGCGCCGGGTGGGACTGGAAGACACCGCCCGGCGCGCGGCCCTGCAGCTGATGATCCTGAACGGAGCGTGATCATGCGCGCACCGGACAATCAGGATCAGTGGATTTCCACCTTTCTTGAGGCGCAGGCAGCCGAGCTGGGCGCGGCCACAAACACATTGCTGGCCTATGGGCGGGATTTGAAGGATTTCTCGGATTGGCTGAGCCGACAAAATTCGACATTTGACCGCGCCGACCGGGATCAGATCGAAGGTTACCTGATCGATTGCGACGCTCAGGGCCTGTCCAGTTCGACCCGCGCGCGGCGCCTTTCGGCAATCAAGCAGCTGTATCGCTTTGCCTTTGAGGAAAACTGGCGCGAGACCAACCCGGCCATACAAATCAAAGGACCTGGTCGTGCCAAACGCCTGCCGAAAACCCTCGATGTGTCCGAGGTCGACCGGCTGCTTGAAGCCGCCCGCAAAACCGGTCGCACCAAAGCGGACAGGCTGCGCAACACCTGCCTGATGGAGCTGCTTTATGCCACCGGCATGCGCGTGACCGAGCTGGTGTCACTGCCTGTGTCTTCGGCACGCGGCGACCCACGCATGCTGCTGGTGCTGGGCAAAGGCGGTAAGGAACGTATGGTCCCCCTGTCCCCACCTGCCCGGGACGCGTTGGCCGCCTGGCTGGTAGTACGTGACGAAACAGAGGATCAAGCGGTGGCCAATGGCGGACAACGCTCTCGGTTTCTGTTCCCGTCGCGCGGGAAATCCGGGCACCTGACCCGGCACTGGTTTTTCCTGCTGATCAAGGATCTGGCGGTCGGGGGCGGTGTCTCACCGCAGAAAGTGACCCCTCATACCCTGCGGCACGCCTTTGCGACGCATCTGCTGGCAAACGGGGCCGATCTGCGTTCGATCCAGACCCTGCTCGGGCATGCCGATGTCGCGACGACCGAGATTTACACCCATGTTCTGGATGAACGGTTGTCCGAACTGGTGCTGGAACATCACCCGCTGGCAAAGGATGAACCAACCGACAAGGGCTAACCCCTTGATCGGCGGGTGTCGCGCCCCCATAACGAATGCATCAACAAGAATATTCTAGGACCGATGGAACCCACTTCTTCCCTGCTCGACGGCGCTTTTTGGATCACCGCAAGCTCTATCCTTCTATTGCTCGTGTTGTCGGGCTTTTTCTCGGGCTCGGAAACCGCCCTGACCGCGTCATCGCGCGGCAAGCTGCGCACACAGGCGGACAAGGGATCACGCGGCGCGCAGAAAGCGCTGGAGATCACTGACGACAACGAGCGTCTGATTGGGTCGGTCCTGCTGGGCAACAACCTTGTGAACATTCTGGCGACCTCGCTGGCAACCGCCCTTTTTACAAGGCTGTTCGGTGAAAGCGGCGTGGCCCTGGCGACTTTGGTAATGACGCTTCTGGTGCTGATCTTCGCCGAAGTTCTGCCCAAGACCTATGCCATCACAAATGCCGAGAAGGCTGCCGCTCTTGTGGCACCCGTCATCAGTGTCGTGGTCACCGTATTTTCGCCGGTCGTGGCCGCCGTGCGGCTGTTTGTGCGCGGTGTTTTACGCCTGTTCGGTGTTCAGATCGACCCGGACAGCAACATTCTTGCCGTGCGCGAGGAAATCGCCGGAGCGATCCAGCTGGGCCATTCCGAAGGGGTGGTCGAGAAGGAAGACCGCGACAGGATTCTGGGAGCGCTGGATCTTGGGGACCGCGTCGTCGAGGAAATCATGCTGCACCGCTCGAATATCGAGATGATTGATGCGGACGACGACCCCGAGACGATCCTCAAGCAATGTCTGGAAAGCCCTCACACCCGGCTGCCGGTTTTTCGGGAAGAACCCGAGAACATCATCGGAGTGGTACACGCCAAAGATCTGTTTCGTGCCATGTACGCACAGGCAGGCGGTGCGGATGACAGCAGGGAACGGCTGAAAAGTTTTGACATCACCAAGGTCGCCAACGATCCCTATTTCGTGCCGGAAACAACCACGCTGGACGATCAGATGCGCGAGTTTCTTCAGATGCACAGCCATTTCGCGCTGGTGGTCGATGAATACGGCTCGCTGCGTGGCCTGATCACGCTGGAAGATATTCTCGAAGAGATCGTAGGCGAAATCGCGGACGAGTTCGATATCGAGGAAGAAGTCCCCGTGACCCGCACCGACGACGGTCAGTTCCTTGTGGAAGGTGCCATGACGATCCGCGACGCCAACCGTGCGCTGGATTGGTCTCTGCCCGACGAAGAAGCCAACACGCTGGCCGGGCTGGTGATCCACGAGGCGCAGATGATCCCGATTGTCGGACAGGTCTTTTTGTTTCACGGTTTTCGGTTCGAGGTCACGGCGCGTGAAGGCAATCGGGTGACCGCGCTGAAGGTGCGTCCACTATAGCGACACAGTGTTGCTGATGGTTTCGGCAACCGACGCGGCAGGCGCGATCTGCGCGCTTTGATCTCAGATGACATATGCGACCAAGGCTGTCGTGAACGGAACAGTAATACACTGACCGCGCCCACAGTCTTTGCCAAAACACAGGGGGCTTACGCGTGAAGACCACTACGCAGGTTGCAGTCATTGGCGGAGGTGTCGTCGGATGTTCCGTCCTGTATCATCTGACCAAACTGGGTTGGTCGGATGTTATGTTGCTGGAACGGTCCGAACTGACCAGCGGTTCGACCTGGCATGCGGCGGGTGGGTTTCACACTTTAAACGGCGACACCAATATGGCCGCGCTGCAAGGGTATACGATCCGGCTGTACAAAGAGCTGGAAGAGATCACCGGCATGTCCTGCGGATTGCACCATGTGGGCGGAGTGACTCTGGCAGACAATCAGGACCGGTTCGACATGCTGCTGGCCGAACGCGCCAAGCATCGCTTTATGGGGCTTGAGACCGAAATCGTCGGGCCGGACGAGATCCGCAACATTGCTCCGATCACCAATACCGACGGTATCATCGGCGCGCTTTATGATCCGCTGGATGGTCATCTGGATCCATCGGGGACTACGCATGCCTATGCCAAGGCCGCACGGATGGGGGGCGCTACCATAGAAACCCATTGCATGGTGCGCGAAACGAACCAGCGGCCGGACGGAACTTGGGACGTGGTCACCGATAGCGGCACGATCCACGCCGAACATCTGGTCAATGCCGGTGGTCTCTGGGCGCGCGAAGTTGGTGCGATGGCCGGCGTCTATTTCCCGCTGCACCCGATGGAGCATCAATATCTGGTCACCGATGCGATCCCACAGATCGAGGCGATCATTGATGCGGGTGGCGAGCACCCGCATGTGATGGACCCGGCTGGCGAAAGCTATTTGCGACAGGAAGGGCGCGGCCTGTGCATCGGGTTTTACGAACAGCCCTGCAAGCCCTGGGCCGTCGATGGAACGCCATGGGAGTTCGGCCATGAACTGCTGCCCGACGATTACGACAAGATCACCGACAGCATCGAATTCGCGTATCGTCGCTTTCCGGTTCTGGCCGAGGCCGGGGTGAAATCAGTCATCCACGGCCCATTTACCTTTGCGCCTGACGGAAACCCTCTGGTCGGGCCTGTGCCGGGAATGCGCAACTATTGGTCAGCCTGCGGGGTGATGGCCGGATTCAGCCAGGGCGGCGGCGTTGGCCTGACGCTGGCGCAGTGGATGATCGAGGGCGAACCCGAGCGGGATGTGTTTGCCATGGACGTCGCCCGGTTCGGCGACTGGATCAGCCCCGGATACACCCGTCCAAAAGTGATCGAGAACTATCAGAAACGCTTCAGCGTGGCCTATCCAAACGAGGAGCTGCCCGCCGCCCGTCCCAACCGGACGACGCCCATGTATGACATCTTTTCGGATCTCGGCGCGGTCTGGGGGCAGCAATATGGGCTGGAGGTTCCGAACTATTTCGCCCGGGAGGGCGAACCAGACTATGAAACCCCGTCGTTTCGCCGTTCGGATGCGTTTGACGCCACCGGGCGCGAGGTCCGGGCCGTCCGCAAAGGTGTCGGTATCAACGAGGTGCATAATTTCGGCAAGTACCGCATCACCGGACCCGGCGCGCGGGACTGGCTGGATCGGATCATGGCGGGTCGTATTCCGAAACCCGGTCGCCTGTCGCTGACGCCAATGCTGTCGCCCAAAGGAAAACTGATTGGCGATTTTACCATCTCGTGCCTGAGCGAGACAGAGTTCCAGCTGACCGCCTCGTACGGCAGTCAGGCCTTTCACATGCGATGGTTCCAGCAGAACGCGCAGGACGGCGTTGCGATCGACAATGTCAGCGACCGACTGAACGGCTTCCAGATTGCCGGGCCAAAAGCGGCTGAGGTTCTGGCCATCTGCACGCGCGACGACATCAAAGCTTTGCGCTTCCTTGACGTGCGCCGCATGACCGTCGGCATGACCGACTGCATCGTGCAACGCGTCAGCTATACCGGCGATCTGGGATATGAGATTTATTGCGATCCAATGGCGCAAAGACAATTATGGTGGACCTTGTGGCAGGCCGGTCAGGCCTTTGACATGGCACCTTTTGGCATGCGCGCCATGATGAGCTTGCGGCTGGACAAGTTCTTCGGTTCCTGGATGCGGGAATTCTCGCCCGACTACACAGCCGCCGAAACCGGGTTGGACCGGTTCATTGAATTCTCGAAAACGGCGGACTTCATCGGACGTGACGCAGCCGAGGCAGAACGGGCGACCGGCACAGTCCGAAAACTGGTCGCATTCGAGGTGGACGCATCCGATGCCGATGTGAACGCCTATGAGCCGATCTGGCTGGATGGGCAGGTTATCGGGTTCTGCACATCAGGTGGATATTCCCACTTTGCGCAGAAATCCGTCGCGATGGGCTTTCTACCAACCAAACGTATCAAAGACCGGCTGCGGGTCGAGATTGAAATACTCGGCCAGATGCGCCCGGCCCACGTGATCTCGACCCCGCTATTTGATGCGGATGGCGTGCGAATGCGGGGATGACAACCGACGGCCGCAACGCCACAGTCTGGCAATGACACAGATTCCCATCATCCTGCTGGCCGCAGGCCAATCCAGCCGCATGGGCGGCACAGACAAGCTGATGCAGCCCGTTGATGGCGTGCCACTGCTGCGCCGCTCGGCGCTGAGGGCACAGGCCGTTGCGCCCACGATCGTCGCCCTGCCCCCATCCCCGCATGCCCGTTATGAAACGTTAGACGGGTTAGTGGTCAATCGGGTCGAAGTGAAAGATGCCGCCGAAGGTATGAACGCCAGCCTGCGCCGGGCCTTGTCCGAAGTGCCAGAAACCGCGCCCGCTGTCATGGTGATGCTGGCTGACCTGCCCGATCTCACATCCGATGACTTGCGGGGCGTATTGCGCGCCCGGGATGAGAACCCGGACTGTGCTATTTGGCGCGGCGCAACAGATACAGGCGCGCCGGGCCATCCCGTTGTATTCGACCGCGCGTTGTTCGACGACCTGTTGAAGTTGTCCGGCGATGACGGCGCGCAAAAGATCGTAAAGGCGAACAATGACCGGGTCCATCTGCACCGTTTGCCATCCCGGCACGCGCTGCTGGATCTGGACACGCCCGAAGACTGGGCCGCATGGAGATCACGCCCGGAGGCTTAAAATGACACGGCCCGGTCGAAATCGACCGGGCCGGCTGCCCAATACAGGACTACCACTTTCATCAATCTCCCAAAGCGCAACCGGATCGCCTGACAGGCATTCCGATTTTTTCGCTGCCGAACCTAAACAAGACCCCCTCGTTAACATGCCGCTCTGCGCTACAGAGACTGAGATGTGCCATCAACACCCCCTAGTGTTTCAGGCCCCCTCACTTGGGCAAGAACATCCTCGCCGATTGAGTGCTTTCAAACAACGTAAAATTGGAAGAAACGGTTAATTTCGAGTGTGGTTGCAAAAAATCAGGGCAACGGCGCAACACTACACTTTCACCCTATGGTTGTGGCACCGCGCATGGCTTGTCCATCACCTGGGCAACATGCTCAGACATGAGTTCGATTAACCACGTATTTCAGAAGGCTGTCTGGCGGTTATTTGAGCACTTTAGATAATAGATACTCTCATAGGTTGCATCATTATGAGAGCACGCGTCTTACCTTTTCTTTGTTAACAAATCTGAATCAATGCAACTGTTTTCTTACAGGCTTGCATTTTTGAGCAACAATTCACCGATTCGAGGCCGCGACTGCCGTTTGATTCTGTCCCGATGTATGTTGTCAGCCTCGCAGACTTCACAGCGGCAAAGTGGCAAAATTAAGGTTTCTTAATCTTTTGAACAGGAACCACCAATACTCGTAGCGCATTTCGTCTCACAAGCGCGGACGCAACCGCCAAACACAGACAGGAGACAAAATGAGCATCCGAAAATCCTCACTGCTTTTCCCCCGCACTTCCAACATGGTTGGCGCTGGTGCCCTGGGTGCCGCCATGTTGGCCACCACTGCCCTGCCCTCGATGGCGGATGAAGCATTGGCCGACCTTGTTGAAACCGTGTCGCCATCGGTTGTGACCATCATCGCAAAACAGGACACAACGCCCGCCCCGGCGCAGGGTCAGCAGTTCGATTTCGAAGGGCATCCTTTTGGCGAGTTCTTCAAGCGGTTCGGCGGCCCTGAAGGGTTCCAGACACCGCAGCGCGGCCCAAGCCAGGGGCTGGGCTCGGGCTTTGTGCTGGACAAGGATGGCTATATCGTCACCAACCACCACGTGGTCGACGATGCCAGCACCATCACGGTGCGTCTGAACGACGACCGCACTTTCGAGGCCGAGGTTGTGGGCACCGACCCGCTGACCGATATCGCGGTTCTTAAAATCGACGCGGGCGAGGATTTGCAGGCCGTTCAGATGGGCGACAGCGACGTGATCCGCGTGGGCGAAGACGTGGTCGCAATTGGCAACCCCTTTGGGCTGAGTTCAACCGTGACGACCGGGATCGTGTCGGCCAAGGGCCGCAATATCTCGGAAGGGCCTTATGCCGAGTTCATTCAGACGGACGCGGCCATCAACAAGGGCAATTCCGGCGGCCCCCTGTTCAACATGCAGGGTGAAGTTATCGGCGTAAATTCAGCTATCTACTCGCCCAGCGGTGGGTCAGTGGGTCTGGGCTTTGCCGTCACATCGAACATCGTCGATCACATTACCGCCGACCTGCGGGACGATGGTCAGGTCAGCCGCGGCTGGCTGGGTGTGTCGATCCAGAATATCAGCCCTGAGCTGGCGGCTGCCATGGGAATCGACGCCACCTCAGGCGCGCTTGTCTCTGACGTCGTGGCCGACAGCCCCGCGGATGGTGTCCTGCAGCAAGGGGATGTCATTCTGTCGTTCAACGACGAAGCCGTGGACTCCAGCAGCGATCTGCCGATCCTTGTGGGCACCACAAAGGTCGGAACTGACAGCACCCTGACCGTGTTGCGAAACGGCAAGGAAGAACAGCTGCAGATCACCATCGGACAACATCAGACCGCCTCGGCCGAGGTGGACAGCGTGGTCGAAGAAAAGTTCGAAGGCACCTCGCTGGGCGTCATGGTGGCCCCGCTGACCGAGGCTGCGCGCGCCGAGATGGGTGTGGACACCAATGTTGACGGGGTCGTGGTGACCGAGCTGAACCCCGATGGCCCGGCGGCCAAGGCCGGTTTGCAACGCGGCGATGTGATCGTCCGCCTGGGCAATCTGGACACGGCAACGCCGGAAGCCCTGAAATCCGCATTAGACAGCGAAAAGACCGATCCAGCGCTGGTTCTGATCAACAGGGCAGGTAACCAGATCTTCGTCGCCGTCGAGATCGCCTGACCAAAACCAAAGCGCGCCACATGATGGGGAAATATGGTGCGCTTTTCCAGCGGTGCGGATTGTCCACGTACCGCCGGGACTGCCGGGTGCGGCGTCGCACCCGGCATGTTTTTTTCAGCCAGCAGATATGTTTAAATTGCCAGTGAAAGGACCCCCAGCATGAGCAGACGACTATTGATCGTTGAAGATGACCAGGACACGCGGGACTTCATCGCAAAAGGGTTCAGCGAAGAAGGGTACGTGGTCGAAGTGGCCGCTGACGGCCGCGAAGGGCTTTACCACGCAACCGACGGAGGATTTGACGCGGTCGTGCTGGATCGCATGTTGCCGGGGCTGGACGGATTGTCCCTGATCAAATCCATGCGCGCCGCTGGCTTGAAGACACCGGTTCTGATGCTGACCGCGATGAGTGCAGTTGACGAACGCGTCAAGGGCCTACGGGCCGGGGCGGATGACTATCTGGTCAAACCATTCTCGTTTCAGGAACTGCACGCCCGGATCGAGGCGCTGTTGCGACGTCCGCAGGAATCCGAAGAAACCCCTACCCTGACCTGTCGTGATCTGGAAATGGATCTGCTGACCCGCAAAGTCACTCGCGACGGACGAGAGATCACCCTGACCCCGCGCGAATTCCAGATTCTGGAGTTTTTCCTGCGCCGCAAGAACCGCGTCGTGTCGCGCACGATGTTGCTAGAGGGCGTCTGGGACTATCATTTTGACCCCAACACCAATGTGGTGGATGTGCATATTTCGAAACTGCGCCGTCAGCTGGACGAAGACGGGGCTTCTCCGATCATTGAAACCGTCCGGGGGGCCGGCTACATGGTCTCGGATGGATAACCTTCGACTTTCCTTGAAGAATTCCCGAACCCGACTGGTGCTGGCCAGCATGGTTCTGAGCACATTGCTGACCGCAACCGTTCTGGCCATGGTTTATGTCACCGCCAACCGGACCATCTCGGGCGAGACACGGTCGGTTGTATCCGCCGAACTGACCGGCCTTGCGGATGAATACGAGCGGCGCGGCATGATCGGCCTGATCACCGCAATCGAACGCCGCCTGCCCACAGCCGCCGAGCGCGATGCGCTGTATCTGCTCACCGGACGTCAGGGCACCAAACTTGCCGGAAACCTCACCCGATGGCCTGAAGGCATTGTGGCGGGCAGCGGCTGGGTCGATCTGGAGCTACACCGGGGCGAGGCGGATCAGGTTGTCCCGATCTCTGCCGCCTCAATCCGACTGCCGGGCGGTGAACGGCTGTTGGTCGGGCGTGACGCGCTGGCCCGGCAGCAGTTTGACCGCGTCTTGCTGCGGTCTGTCGCACTGGCACTTGCGACCGCATTAGCGCTGAGCCTTCTGACCGGATGGCTACTGACCCGTCTGGTCTTCTCGCGGCTGAAAGATATCGCGGGCACGGCGGATACGATTGTGTCCGGCGATCTGTCTCAGCGAATGCCGATACGCGGCACCGGGGATGAGTTTGATCAGGTCGCAGGTACCTTGAACAACATGCTGGACCGGATTGAGGAACTGATCAGCAATCTCAGAACCACATCCAATTCCATCGCGCATGACCTCCGCTCGCCCCTGTCGCGCTTGCGACAGCGCGTCGAAGCGCTGGCTGAGCCCGGCAAAACAGATCAGGAGCGCGAAATCGACACCGCGCGCGCATCCGGCGAGATCGACCATCTGTTGCGCGTGCTAAGCCAACTGACCGAGATTTCCCGCGCCGAAGCCGGGCTGGGCCGCGAACAATTCGAAACCGTCAATATCCTGCGGCTGGTTGCAGACGCAGTTGAGCTTTACGACCCTGTCGCCGCCGATCAGGGTATCCGGCTTGAGGTCACAGGCACCGCCCCTCCGATACAGGGTCACCGGCCGCTTTTGTCGCAAGCGCTGTCCAATCTGTTGGAGAATGCGTTGCGCTATGCCCCACCGGACAGCGAGATCACGATCCATGTGGGCGAGGATGGACCAGATACACTGCTCAGCGTTCGCGACCGCGGGCCGGGCGTGCCCAAGGCCGACCTTCCGCGCCTGCAGATGCCCTTTGTCACGCTCGATCCGGCGCGAACGGAACGCAATGCGGGTCTGGGTCTGGCCTTGGTCGCCGCCATATCGCATATGCACGGCGGCCGGTTTGTGGCGCGGAATTGTGATCCCGGCCTTGAAACAACGATCCGGATCAGACGGCAGCCTTAATCCGGTTTACCATTGATCGCCATATTCTTGTTTTTATAGCGTTTATCATCCGTCACCTCGGGTCCGAACCAATCGGGTACGTTGAAGCTCAGCGCCTCGGCCTCGGTCGTGAACTCAACCTCGACCAGACGCAGCGGAGCGAGGTCGCCCAGAAACACGTCCAACTCATAAATCATTCCGTTAGGTAGTGATCCGGTGAACCGCTCTTTTTCGACCCGGCGCCCCTCGGTCTCGGGCCAGAACATCTCGAATTGAGCCTGCGGTATCTCCGACTCACGCTCAGTGCGCACCATGCCGCCGGCCCCTTTCAGAGTGAGATAATAGGTGTCGTTCTTTTGCCGCAGCCGCAGCTCGGTCGAATCCTCGGGCGCGGTAAGATACCCTTGCCGCACCACCGCTTTTTGCGCCCGCATCAGGTCGGGTGTCCGAGCGACCAGAAACTTGCGTTCGATCTCATTGCTCATTTGCGCGACCCCAATCCCGCTTTCAGCTCTTTAAACAGGGCATTATACGCCGCACCCGCCGCACTGCGACCGGCATAGGTCAGCACCGGCGCGCGATGCAATCCCATACGCTCGATATCGGCGACAAATGGAATCTCGGACTTGAGAAACCGTTTTTGGTACTGTTTCCGCATCGCCTGCATTGTCTCAAGATGCAGGGTCTTGCGTTTCTGGACCATCGAAAAGAAAGCACGCAGCTTTTTCTTCGGGATTTTATGTTCGTCGAAAAAGCTCACCAACTGGCTGAACGTGCGCTCGGACAAGGTGCTGGGAATGACCGGCACAACAATGGTGTCAGCGGCCTTGAAGATATTCTCGGAAAGGGTCGAGAAATTTGGGGGGCAATCCAGGATGATCACATCATAATCCCCGCCGACCGAGGTCAGCGCCTTTTTCAGACGCGACCGTTTGTTGCGCATGCGGGACAGGAAAATATCGAAGTCACGAAAGGTCAGATTGGCGGGCAGAACATCCAAACCCTCGTAGTCACTGGCCCGGATTGACTTGGTGAAACGCTTCACGTCCTCGAAGAACCGGGCCTCGGTCAGTTTCTTCGACGGTTTGACCCGAAAATAAAAACCCGACGCGCCTTGCGGGTCCAGATCGCACAAGAGAACCTGCAATCCCGCCTGCGCGCAAGCATAGGCCAGATTGACCGAGGTCGCGGTTTTCCCGACACCGCCCTTGTTGCTGTAGCAAGCAATAATCTTCATCCCTCAACGCTCCTTCCGGTGAAACAGGTCCTGAAACAATGCCCTGATTTTCTCGCTGTCAAAATGCGCGAAATTGGCCATCACGCGATCTCGCTCGGCGGCTTGTCTTTGGCTGAGCACTGCAATCAGGCCGCCAACAGCCAACGTCACTTGTATGTCCGCCTTTGTGTGCGTAGCAGACCGTTGGCTTACATACGTCATCAATGCGTCCTGCTGCACCGCATAGTCGTTAAAATAACCCAGGTTGTTTTGGAGCTTTTTCAAGGGTTTGATAATCGTCTTGAAAGCAGGCGCTTCGAATAACGGGGCAAAAAACTCCATCAGATAACGCAGTTTCTTGCAATCAATGCGCAAAGCATGAATGACGTCATCCGGTGTGTCCACCGTGATGCGGCGCGCAATTTTGCAAACTTTACGATAGCGTTTCCAGATCAGCGCGCAGGCGTAATCATAGGCGGCCCGGTCCGCATTTGGACCTGGCTCAAGGTGGTTCACATCGGCAAACAGCGCGGTCAGGTCGTCCATTTTTTGGGTATAAGCTTTGCTTTGCAAATGTCTGGACAGATTGATCAACTCGCGGTTCCGCTCGGCTTGAAACGCGCCGAACATCGCGTCGACCCCTGGATGAAGTTTTGATGGCACAAAATTGTAAAAACTGTCTTTTTCTAGCAGATACACATCCAGATCGCGCAACCGACCGGTTGCGGCCATCAAGTCAGAAAACTCTTGTTTCAACACCCGCGTTTGCTGCTCGGAAAAGACCCCTTTGAACAGGCTCAGAACCGAGCGGATGCGGCGCAGAGACACGCGGTAGTCGTGCAGGAATTCTGTGTCGATATCCGCGACGGCCCCCCATTCATTTTGCCGCGCAACCTTCAGAAAAACCTCTATAATATCCTTGGCCACCTGAATTGATGGTTCATCTGTGCTCATCACAATCTCGGGTTTGGGATTGTAAGGCATCACCGACGGAAAAAGGAGCTCGATGACGCGCCCCGCATCGCGTGTGGGCCGCATCCCGCGCAGCGCATCGCAAACAACCGCGCCGGATTTTTCGTATCCCCGCAGCGAATGGATCGAGACAACCGTGACCTGCCCATCAGATGAGGTAAGCGAAATCATCTCGCCCCGGACATGTATCTTTTGCAGATCATCCTGAACGACAAAAAGCGTCTGCTCTAGCTGACCCTCGCCCCAGCTTATCAGTGCACGCAGTTTGGGAACCCCACGGATTGCGTTCTTAACCGGGCCGTCAGGCAAGTTCTGCACGAATTGCCCCTTGGCTAGAATCGACTGGGTCAGAATTGGCCTTCCATCCTCAATCAGATGGGCCTCGCCGCCACTTTCCAGAAGAACCTGATTGGATTTTCGCAGGGACTGGTCGTGGCAATCCAACAGCTGGAACGGCTGTGGTGCCGTGCCGGTTTGCCGTTGAATGGTCAATGTGTTCAGGCGATCCGACAGCGCGCTCAGATTCAACGCCTGCGGGAAGACATAAACCGAACCGTGTCTTCCAGTCATGAGCCGCCCCTTCCTGATGACCCGAGGTTGTTCTCGGCCCGCACATCAATGGTAATCTGACCGCTGGCGCTTCCAAGCAGTCTGGTCAACAGGCGCTCCGTCTTTGGAAGGAAACGGTCATTTGATCACATGAGTACGCGTTTGGAATAAGCGTGCAAGTGGCATCTTCGACCCGTTGATCGGATCTCCAATCCGTCCGGTCCGATGAAACTGTCAGGTGACAGCGCCACGGCGCAGCGGTAAGACTGAGGGCATGTCTGATCCGGTCTCATCAATCCGCAATCTCGGCCCTGCATTCGAACAAGCCTGCACTCGTGCGGGCATCCATTCTGCGCAGGAATTGCGTGAACTGGGGGCGGATGCAGCATATGCCCGGCTGCTGCAATCCGGATCCCGCCCGCATTTCATCGGCTATTACGTTTTGGTGATGGGCCTTCAGGGACGCCCATGGAACGATTGTAAAGGCGATGAGAAAAAGGCGTTACGTCAAAGGTTTGACGCAATCAAATCAAGCACCATGGTCGCACCGAAAAACCAGATGATCTCGGAATTGGATGCGATTGGTGTTCGCATCTCGGCCAGTGACCTGGAAACTCAATAAAAAAGCCGTCCCCAACACGGGAACGGCTTGAAGCTTGGTTTTTTTGCGGCTTAGCCGACCAGTTCGATGCCCGAGAAGAAATATGCGATCTCAACCGCAGCCGTTTCCGGTGCGTCCGAACCGTGGACCGAGTTTTCACCAACCGATTCAGCGAACTCGGCGCGGATGGTGCCGGCTGCGGCGTCTGCGGGGTTGGTTGCGCCCATGACTTCGCGGTTCTTCGCAATGGCGCCTTCGCCTTCCAGAACCTGAACAACGACCGGTGCCGAAGACATGAATTCGCACAGTTCGTCATAGAACGGACGCTCGGCGTGAACTTCGTAGAACTTGCCTGCCTGCGCTTTGGTCATGTGGATGCGCTTTTGCGCGACGATGCGCAGGCCAGCCTCTTCAAACTTGGCATTGATCTTACCGGTCAGGTTACGGCGGGTTGCATCGGGTTTGATGATCGAGAATGTGCGTTCCAGTGCCATGTCGGCCTCTCCTTACTATAAGGCGCGACCCCCGCGCCGAAATCCATCGCGGGCCGCCTAGCATGGTCTGTCGCCTATGAAAAGCACTATGTGGGCCAAGGTTCAGATCGTATCCGGCAATGGATCTTGCAGGTCCACCCAACGAACGTAGAAGATGGCAACAAGACCCGCGAAACTGCTGACAAACATCATACCCAGAACCAGAAACGGGGCGTTGGCTGCGGTGACATATGTGCCTGTGGCAAAGGTCAGCACAGCGCCCAGTGCCACCGTCATCGCCCCGGACAGACCAGCCGCGCTGCCTGCCAACTGCGGGCGCACGGACATCAGACCCGCCGTTGCGTTGGCCACCGTCAATCCATTGCCGAACCCCACCAGAACGGCCGAACCAAAAAAGGTCCAGACATTGCCGAACCCGGCTGCAAAGCTCATCAACCCAAAAACCGGGCCGACCGAAGCAATTATTCGCCCCGCCAGAATCAGGGTATTCAGCCGGGTATGCCCCGCCATTCGTCCGGTCAGGTAACTGCCCGCCATAAAGCCCAATGTAATAATCCCGATCCCCAAGCCCAGCAGAGCCGGGTTCAGGTCAAACCACGTGGCCGCAACCAGCGGCGCGCCGGTAATGAAGGCGTAGAACCCCCCGATCGAGAACGCCGCACAGAACGAATACCCCCAGAACCTGCGAGAGTTGAACAGGTGCGGATACAGCCTCATCTGGGTGGCGAATGTGGCCGTGGTGTTTGTGTTGGTCTCACCCAGATCGACCCAGACCAGCGCCAGCAGGCTGGCTCCCATCAGGACATAAAGTGCAAACCCGGCCCGCCAACCGAACAGCATCTCAAGCACACCGCCCAGCATAGGGCCCAGCATCGGAGCCAGTGCCATGGCCATCGAGACATATCCCAGCTTGCTTGCAGCTTCGTTCGGCGGGTGCATGTCACGGATTGCCGCGCGGGCCAGTACCTGTCCCGCAATAACCGCGCCCTGCAACATTCGGAACCCGAGAAACACCCAGATCGACCCGGCAAGCGCGCATCCGATTGATGCCAGAACGAATATCCCCATGCAGATCAACAGAACCGGGCGACGTCCGTACCGGTCTGACAGCGGCCCCATGATCAGTTGCAGCACCGCCGACAACGCCAGATATCCCGCCACTGACAGATTGACCAACCCATAACTGGCCTCCAGGTCGGCGCCGATATGCGGCAGCGACGGCAGGAACATGTTCAGTGACAGCACCGACAGCGCCGTGATCAGAACCAATGTAATCAGTGATGGGGGCGACTGAGCCGCGCGCATGGGAATAGCCGTCTAAATATGCCAACCGGCACAGCGCTAACACATCATCCGCAAGATGAACATGGCCAGAACAGCATTGGACCTGATGCAGAGGGTCACTTTATGCGTTCAATTGTCAATTCGACGTGTCCCGAGTTGTTGCCATAGGTCGCCCAGGCGTCATTGGCGAAGGCGTACAGAAAGCCATCTTCCTTAGGGGTCAGTGTACAGCCTTCCCCGATTTCAAAATACTGGTGGGTATCCAGCTTCATGGAACCCGGGTCGACTCCTTTTCCATTCGACACCATCCCGATCAGCGAAAACCACGGGGCTTCGGAAAATCGTCTGGAAAACGAATTGTCCGCGTTTCGCGTCTGCCTGAACCGGCGCAGCGTCCTGCGGTAGGACTCGGGGATCTTGGCCAGAAGATAGGCGGCTTTGGCCGGTTTGAAGCCGGGATTTGCTCCGCGCGGTGAGGCTGTGATTCCCGCGTCCAGCCATTCCCCCCGCGCGGTCAGGGTGTATTCCTCGCCCTTTTGCACAAAAACACCTGTTCGGTTCCATCTTTCTCGTGCGCTGATCCGCAGAGTTACGGATGCATTCAGATCAAGATGGTCGCAAGGCCAGTAGTCCGGCTCACCCAGCGCAGGCAGGTTGTTGCGCGCAATCGCCTCGCCGCTGAGGCTGGACAGGTCGTCCCGGTGTGTGACGAAGCTGGGGGTTGAGCGTGGGCGGGTGCGGCGAAACCGGAACACGCCCGAGACGGAGTCGTGCAACAGTCCCTGCGGGTTCGCCGTCAACGCGGTTTTCGGGTCTCTGCGAAAATGCAGCCCCTCGTCTTCTGCCTCCATCATCATCCAGCGCAAAGTTGTGTCGCCTAGGCTGTGCTGTGCATACCCGCCCCCCACGTCACCATGCACACCGGGAAACCAGACCTGTTTCACGCGGCTTTCATCGATCTCGGTCCAAAGCGTTGGTGTAAAATCCAGTCGACGCTCATCTATCGCCACAGCGTGGCGGGCCTGTTTTACGCAATCTCCCAGCTTGGTGTCGTGAAACGCGTGTTTACGCGGATCGCCGATCAACGCATTCAGCAAACCCAGATCGTCCGGAACACCAAGCGAGCCGACCGTATCCCAGACCCCAAGAAAATGAATGTTGATTTCCCTGTAATCCAGTTGAGGCAGTGGTGTTTTCGAGTTTTTCAACCACACGTGCTTTTGCATAAAGCGCAGATCACCATCCCGCTTTTTTGCCTGATACCAAAGCAACGAGGCGGTGACCGCGTCCCATTTCTCTTTCTCTGCAAGTTCGGGATCGGTCAGATCGCACAACCCAATCTGACCCAGCATTCCCGCCAGGCTGCGCGCCGTATAGGCGCCACGGCTGAAACCAAGCAAATAGATATTGTCCTGCGGACCCTCGTAGGTTTCGGCCAGGAACTTGTACGCACTTTTGATGTCATCTTCGAGCCCAAGGCCAATCGCGCCCCCCAATGCGCGTTTCAGAAAACCCCCGCTGGTGCCCACGCCATTGCGGTAATAGGATTTTTGCGGAACTCCGTTCCCGTCCTGCTTGGCGACATCGGCATAGAATTTTCGTACATTGGTCGGGGCCGGCAGCCCATCATCGCTGTTATCCGCCGAATTCCAGGTTCCGTCGCAGCAGACAATGATGTTGGCCATGGCAGGAAACCTCCGAAATATATGCGGCTGTAAGACTGTTTTTGTGAATACAATAAAGCCTAACACGGCCGATCCGTCTTTCAAAACCTGTCTATGCCTTATGACGGATTGACCCGGCTTTCTGCTTGAGCCACACAGCCCCCATGCTACGGATCGAAGACATCACCTATGCCGTCGAAGGCCGTCCCCTGTTCGACGGGGCCAGCGCGACTATTCCCGATGGCCACAAGGTCGGCCTTGTGGGTCGCAACGGGACCGGCAAAACCACGTTGTTCCGCCTGATCCGGGGTGAGTTGTCGTTGGAATCGGGCAATATCGCCGTTCCCAAACGCGCGCGCATCGGGGGTGTGGCGCAAGAGGTCCCCTCGTCCGATGTCTCGCTGATCAATACCGTTCTGGCCGCCGATACCGAACGCAGTTCCCTGTTGGCTGAGGCCGAAAGCGCCACCGACCCTGCCCGCATCGCCGAGATCCAGACCCGGCTGGCGGATATCGATGCCTGGTCGGCCGAGGCGCGTGCGGCCTCGATCCTCAAAGGTCTGGGGTTTGATGACGAAGATCAGCTGAAACCCTGTTCGGATTTCTCGGGTGGCTGGCGAATGCGTGTCGCTTTGGCGGCGGTGCTGTTTGCGCAGCCCGACCTGCTGCTGCTGGATGAACCAACCAACTATCTCGACCTCGAGGGCGCGCTTTGGCTGGAAAGCTATCTGGCCAAGTACCCTCACACGGTCATCATCATCAGCCACGACCGGGGACTGCTGAACCGCGCTGTGGGGTCGATCCTGCATCTGGAAGATCGCAAGCTCACCTATTACGCGGTGCCTTACGACAAATTCGCCGAGCGCCGTGCCGAACGTCTGGCGCAGGCGGAATCGGAAAACGCCAAAGCCAAGGCCCGCATCGCCCATCTGCAAAGCTATGTGGACCGGTTTCGCTATAAGGCGTCGAAGGCCGTTCAGGCCCAGTCGCGCCTGAAGATGATCGAACGCATCCAGTTGGTCTCAACCCCGCAAGAGGCCGCCCTGCGCGCGTTTTCCTTCCCCGAACCCGAGGAATTGTCACCCCCGATCATTCAGATCGAAGGTGGCGTGACCGGGTATGGCGAAACCGAAGTGCTGCGCCGCCTGAACCTGCGCATCGATCAGGATGATCGGATCGCATTGCTGGGTAAGAACGGCCAGGGCAAGTCCACGCTGTCCAAGCTGCTGTCGGACCGCCTGCCGCTGATGGCGGGCAAGATGACACGCAGCAACAAGCTGCGCATCGGGTATTTCGCGCAGCATCAGGTGGATGAGCTTTACGTTGACGAAACACCGCTGGACCATTTGCGCCGCCTGCGCCCGGATGAGGCTCCGGGCAAGTGGCGCTCGCGTCTTGCCGGGTTCGGATTGAATGCAGATCAAGCCGAAACAGTGGTTGGCCGCCTGTCGGGCGGGCAAAAGGCTCGGCTGTCGCTGCTGATCGCCACCATCGACGCGCCGCATATGCTGATCCTCGACGAGCCGACCAACCATTTGGACATCGAAAGCCGCGAGGCGCTGGTCGAGGCGTTGACCGCCTATTCCGGTGCAGTGGTTCTGGTCAGCCACGATATGCACCTGCTGTCGCTGGTGGCCGACCGGCTGTGGCTTGTTTCCGAAGGTACCGTCAAACCTTTTGACGGCGATCTCGAAGCCTATCGCAACCTTCTGCTGGCGCGCGAAAAGCCGGTGAAAGAAAAGCCAAAGGCAGCCAAGCCAAAACGCCCCTCGCGCGATACGTTACTGGCGTTGCGCGCCGATCTACGTAAGTGCGAAGACCGGATCGAGAAACTATCGGACATGCACGAGAAGCTGTCGGCCAAGCTGGCCGATCCGGCATTGTATGAAGATGACCGTGTCAACGATCTGGAAACCTGGAACCGCAAGTTCGCCGAAGTGGTCGAGGCCATGCAAAAGGCCGAGGCCCTTTGGGTGGCCGCCGCCGAACGGCTTGAACAGGCAGAGAAAGCAGCATGATGGACAGCCTATTTCTGATCACCGCATTCACAACGCTGTTTGTGGTTCTCGATCCACCCGCCCAGACACCGATCTTTGTGGCACTGACGCAGGGCATGGACTGGCACACCCGACGCTCGATTGCGATCAGGGCGTGCCTGACGGCGGGTATCATACTGGCCGTTTTCGCAGCCTTCGGCGAGGCCGTTCTGGGTTTTGTCGGCATCTCGATGGAAGCCTTCCGGGTGGCCGGTGGTGTGCTGCTGTTTCTGACCGCGCTGGATATGTTGTTCGAGCGGCGGACAAAGCGGCGCGAAAACAGTGCCGAAGAAGAAGAACACCCCGACCCTTCGGTCTTTCCTCTGGCAATTCCTCTGATTGCCGGTCCCGGTGCGATTGCCACCATGATCCTGCTGGCCGGACAACAGCCCGGAATTCAGGGGCTGGCAGTTGTCATCGGCGTCATGCTGGTCGTTCTGGCGATGGTGTTCGTGATGTATCTGTCATCCGGCGCCGTGGCGCGCGTACTGGGCAAAACCGGCCTGAACGTGCTGACCCGGTTGCTGGGCATGCTGCTGGCTGCACTGTCGGTTCAGTTCATTCTTGACGGTCTCAAGGCCTTTGGTTTTGCATCCTGAATCCCCATATACCTGTCGGGGTTATTGGTTAGGGTAGCAGCATGGATGGCGACAACATTGCGCGTTTGGCATATTTGAGCCTGCTTGGGGCGGCTGTGGTGGCGTGGTTTGTCTCGCAGAACCGTCAGAATCTGAACAAGACGCTGCAACAGGCGATGGCCTGGGTGTTCATTTTTATCGGCGTTATCGCTGTGGTTGGATTGTGGGAAGATATCCGAACCACCGTGGCCCCTGTCCCGCAGATGACAGTAACGGGTCAGACAATCCAGGTGCCCCGCGCACCGGACGGTCATTACTATTTGCCGGTCGAGGTAAATGGCGAAACGATCAACTTTCTGGTCGATACCGGTGCCAGCCAGATTGTTCTGAGCGCGCGGGACGCCGAGCGCATTGGGATCGATCCCGACCAGTTGAATTATTTCGGCCGCGCGCTCACCGCGAATGGCGAGGTCCGGACCGCTCCGGTGCGACTGGAGACGCTGACGCTGGGGCCGATTACGGACCGCAATGTCCCGGCATCGATCAACGAGGGTGACTTGCACCAGTCGCTGCTGGGGATGGATTACCTGCACCGGTTCTCGAATATCCAGTTCGCCGAGGGTCGTCTGGTCTTGTCGCGCTGACGGCATTTCCAGATTGAGAACAAAATGAGAACATGCTAATCTGACGGCATGTCCACAAATCTTCTTGGCCGCAAACCCGCGCGTGCCGCACCAGGGCTGGTGCTGCATCCTCAGATCACCCTGCAACTGGCCCGCGTGCACGAGGCTTGCGGCCCTGCCCGGCGCAGCTTTGCCATGTGGCTGGCCGGTCAGGCGCAGGGTCAGGTCCTGTGGATTTCCCCCGCGTGGGAGCCTGGTCAGTTGAACCCCGACGGGATGATGCCCTTCGCCGATCCTGCCCGGTTCCTCTTTGTCCGCCCCACCCGGCCCGAGGACCTTCTGTGGTGCATGGAGGAGGCGCTGCGCAGCGGGGCGATCCCGCTGGTCATCGGCGATCTGCCCCGTGCGCCGGGGCTGACGCCGGTCCGGCGGATGCATCTGGCCGCCGAACAGGGCGGCGCGATGGGACGTGCTCCGCTGGGCTTGCTGCTGACACCCGGAGATGGCGGCGCGCAGGGGGTTGAGACGCGCTGGCACATGGCTGCCGATCATGCCGGAGAGGCCCGCTGCTGGACCCTGACCCGCCGCCGCGCCCGCGCCCTGCCCCCGGTCAGCTGGCAGGCCACCCAGACCAAGCCACGCGCCGGGCTGAACCTGCAAAGGATCGGGGTTGACGCGGCTTTGGCGTGACACTCTTCAGGTGATCACGCAAGATGTGACTGGCCAAAGACCCGGCCCCGCCCTAGCGTTCCGGGATGACCCACGCAATCCACGATAGCCGCTATTCCTGGCTGCGCCTTCTGATCACGCTCGCCATTGCAACGGTGGCGAATGTGGGCATGTGGGCGGTGATCGTGGTGATGCCTGCCATCGAAGCACAGTTCGACGCGGGCCGCGCAGCCGCGTCGATGCCCTACGTTCTGACAATGATCGGCTTTGCGCTGGGGAACATGTGGCTGGGGCAACTGGTCGACCGGCTGGGCGTGACCAAGGCCCTGATCGGGGCCGCCGTCCTGAGTGCAATAAGCTATCTTCTGGTGGCGCTGGCCCCGAACATGACAATGCTGTCGCTGGCGCATCTGTTTCTGGGGCTCGGCACCTCGATCGGGTTCGGGCCGCTGATCGCCGATATCTCGCACTGGTTCATGAAACGGCGCGGCATCGCGGTCGCACTGGTGGCCAGTGGGAACTATCTGTCCGGAGCAATCTGGCCCACCCTGCTGTCGGGCATTCTGGCACGCGACGGCTGGCAGCAGGTCTATCTGACTTTGGCCGTCATCACGCTGATTGTGGTCGTCCCCCTGTCTCTGCTTTTGCGCCGAAACGTCCCCCCCGAGGCGCATCAGACTGCCGCCACAAACGCGCAGATCAACGCCAGCAGCGTCGGAATCTCGCCCCGCGCACTGCAGTATATCCTGGGTCTCGCCGGGATCGGTTGTTGCGTGGCGATGTCGATGCCACAGGTTCATATCGTCTCGTATTGCGTCGGGCTGGGCTATGGCCCCGCCGTCGGGGCCGAGATGCTGTCGCTGATGTTGCTGGGCGGCGTGGTCAGCCGTGTCATCTCGGGAATGGTGGCCGATAAGCTGGGCGGGTTGATGACTTTGCTGATCGGGTCGATCCTTCAATGCATCGCCTTGTTCCTGTTCCTGCCCTACGACGGGATGGTCTCACTTTACATCATCAGCCTGATGTTCGGATTGGCACAGGGCGGTATCGTGCCCAGTTATGCGCTGGTCGTACGGGAATACATGCCCCCGCAAGAGGCCGGTGCCCGCGTCGGGTTTGTCATGATGATGACCATCATGGGCATGGCATTGGGCGGCTGGATGTCCGGCTGGATTTACGACTTAACCGGAAATTATCAATTGGCCTTTATCAATGGCATCCTTTGGAACGGGATCAACATCGCAATCCTGCTGATGCTGTTGAAACGGTCGCGTCCCCGCAGGCAAGAGGTTCTGGCATGACTTCAACCACACGACGCACGCTGTTGGCCGGGCTTGCCGCTCTGGCGCTGACCGGCCCGGGTCTGGCCGCGCCACTGGCTTACGAGCTGGTGCAGGATGAGACCTCGGTTGATTTCACCTTTGACGTCTCGGGCATCGCCCAGTCGGGAACCATGCCGATCAAATCCGCCGACATCCAGATCGATCTGAACGATCTGCTCAACAGCCGCGTTGATGTGGTCCTGAATGTCGCCAAAGCCCGCACCAGACTGCCTTTCGCGCGCAAACCGATGCTGAGTGAAAGCGTTCTGCACGCCGAAGGGTTTCCGACGATCCAGTTTGTCTCGACCGGTGTGCAACTTGGTGAAGACGGGCGAATATCCGGCGGGGCGAAGATCAGCGGAGATCTGACCGTGCGCGGCGTCACACGCCCGATTGTTCTGAAAGCCGATCTGTACCGCCCGCCGGGCAGTACGTCGGATAACCTGGATGACCTGTCCATTCGCCTGACCGGAGCGCTGAACCGGCATGACTTCGGCGCGTCCGGCTATGCTGATCTGGTACAGGACACCGTGGGGCTGGACATCCGGGCCGAAATCAAAAAGGCCGAATAGGCCAAAAACGACGCGAGAAAGTCGATAAGCCGCGCGCATCGGCAGGGTGATGCGGCAAGCTTAACCCATTATGCGTACGATTATTTCCTTCGCTGCCCTGTTTCTCTCGGTCATTCTGCTGCAATTGTCGACGGGCGGAGTTGGTCCGTTGGATGCGATCTCGGGCCTGACACTTCAGTTCTCGACGGAACAGATCGGTCTGTTGGGGTCGGCGCATTTTCTGGGTTTCTTCATCGGCTGCTGGTGGGCCCCACGCCTGATGGGCAATGTGGGCCATTCCCGGGCTTTTGCGGTCTGCACCGCGCTGGGCGCGATGGGGCTGCTGGGGCATACATTGACAGACGATCCCCGTAATTGGGCAGTCCTTCGGATTGCCTCGGGCACCTGCGTTGCGGGATGCTATACGGTGATCGAGGCTTGGCTGAACGCCAAGGTGACCAATGAAACCCGCGGGCGTGCGATGGGCACCTATCGGATCGCCGATATGGGTGCCTCGCTTTGCGCGCAGCTGATCATCGCAGTACTGCCGCCTGCCTCTTATGTGTCGTATAACATTCTGGCGATCCTGTGCTGTGCCTCGCTGTTGCCGCTGACCTTGACACGGGCCAGCCAACCCAAAACCCCGGACGCACCGCGCCTGAGACCCAGGCTTGCATGGCACAGCTCTCCTCTGGCCGTGGCGGGTGTGATCGTCGCAGCGCTCAGCTCGGCCTCCATGCGTATGGTAGGGCCGGTTTATGGGCAAGAGGTCGGCCTGGGCGTTGATCAGATCGCGTTTTTTCTTGCGTCTTTTGTTCTGGGCGGCGCGCTGGCACAGTATCCGCTGGGCTGGCTGGCCGATAAATATGACCGTCGTTGGGTCTTGATCTGGCTGTCCGCAGCCGCGGTTCTCAGCTGCGGCATTACCATGCTGGCCAGTTCGGCAGGAACGGTCGGCGTCATGCTGGCCGCCGGGTTCTTCGGGCTGACCACTTTCCCGATCTTCTCGGTTTCGTCAGCGCACGCAAACGACTTTGCCACGACCGAGCAGCGGGTCGAGCTTTCCGCTGCTCTGATGTTCTGGTACGCGTTGGGGGCGATCGCCTCGCCCTATGTTTCGTCCTCACTGATCCAGCAGTATGGACCCGGAGCGCTGTTTGCCTTTGTCGCGTTGGGTCATGTTTTCCTGATTGTGTTTGGACTGGCCCGAATGCGGTCGCGCCCCACACCAGACGAACGCACCAATTATGTCTATGCCCCGCGCACGTCCTTTACTATCGGGCGCTTGCTGAAACGATCGCGCGAAGAATAAAGGGCCGGGAAATCCCGGCCCTTGCTTTGGTTATTGGGTCGGAGGCATCTCATCCTCCAGCACCTCAACGGTGTCGGCCGGGTCGGGCGTTGCATCCAGCGCCCCGTTGACCACGCCACCAACGCCATTCTCCATCGACAGGCCCAGTTCCTCGCCCAGTTTCTTGAGCGCGGGCATCTGCACCGCCATCCCCATGATCGAATCCAGAGCTTGATTGACCACCGGCTTGTCTCCGCCCGATGCACTGCCACCAGTCGTACCACCAATACCACCAACCTGATGGATCTTGATCGAGTCGATCTTCTCAGCCGGTTTGACCATTTCCGAGATGATAGAGGGCATAGTCTCGATCCGTGCCAGATCCACCTTCATGCGGATCTGAGCGGACGACAGAGCGTTGTCAGCCTCGACAATCGCACGCTTACCTTCCGCTTCGGCCAGCATGTCGTTCTTCTTGGCCTCCGCGCGAATATTCAGCGCATCCGCTTCGGCCTGAGCTTCCTCACGGCGCGCTTCGGCGCGGTCGGCAGCGGCCTCTTTCTCGGCCTGCGCGGCCAGACGGATCGCGGTGGCCTGACGTTCGGCTTCACGGGTCGCTTCGATCAGAACGATCTGCTTCTGACGCTCGGCCTCAGCCACTTCACGCGCAGTCGCCACGGCTTCGGTCGCCTTGGTCGCCTCGGCGCGGGCCAGATCAGCAGAGGCACGCGCGCGGCTTTCCTCTTCGGATTTCTGCGCGATGATGATCTGACGTTCCTGTTCGGCCACTTCGATCTCACGCTCTTTGGCGATCTCGGCGTCGCGGATTTTGCGCTCCCGCTCAATCTCAGCCGCACGAATGGCCTCTTCACGCGCGATCCGGGCGCGCTCGGTTTCACGGACCGAGTCCTCGGTCCGCGCCGCGATCTCGGCCTCTTGCGCCACGCGCAGGGTTTCGACCTTCTGCGTCTGCTCAATCCGCGCCTGCGCTTCGTCCTGTTCGATCAGCAACTTCTGGCGCTCAGCCTCCATCGCGGCGCGGCGCACTTCGACCTCGGCCTCGGCATCAATCTGGGCGCGTTCTTTCTTGGAAACCGCGATCACCTCGGCCAGTTTACGCATACCAACGGCGTTAAACGCGTTGTTCTCGTCCAGAGCTTCGAACGGCGTCTGGTCCAGCGCAGTCAAAGAGACAGATTCCAGCGACAGACCGTTTTTCAACAGATCCTCAGACACCGCATTCTGCACCTCCTGCACAAAGTCGGCGCGGTTTTCATGCAGACCGTCCATGGTCATCTGAGCGGCCACGGCGCGCAGACCATCGATCAGCTTGCCCTCGATCATCTCGCGCAGTTGCTCGACGTCGAAGGTGCGATCACCCAGCGTTTGGGCTGCGCGCGCGATCCCCTCTTCGGTGGCCATGACCGAGACGTAGAATTCAACGCCAACATCCACGCGCATCCGGTCTTTGGTAATCAGGGCAGCCTCGCCGCTGCGCTGCACTTCAAGGCGCAGGGTCTTCATGTTGACCGGGCTCACCTCATGCAACAGCGGCACAATGATGACGCCACCATCCATGATGACTTTCTTGCCGCCTGCTCCGGTTTTGACCAGGCTGACTTCGCGGGTCGCGCGACGATAGAGACGGCCCAGCACAAGACCGATGAATAAAAGTACCGCTAAAATGGTCACAACTGTGACGGCCAGGAATTGAAGTTCCATGCAAATCCTCCTTCTTGGGGTTAAAAAAACTTGGTTAGTCAGACATGCCGACCAGAACGAACCGGTCGCGCCGTCGATCACGCAGAACAAGGACTTCGGTTCCCTGATCCAGCGCATCCTTGTCCTGCAGCGGTTCTGCGCGCAGGTAATGAGTGTTTCCGAACCGATCCATCACGCGCACCTCGGCGGGACGGCCTCGGGATGCAGTGCCCTGCGTGATCACGCCCCGACGTCGGGCGAGCATCCGTTCGGACATCGCTTCGGTTTCGGTTTTGGGCAGAAGGCGGGCAAAAACGCCGCCAAATCCACGTGCGAACCACAGGCCGAAGGCGCAGGCAGGGATCGCGGCCATCCAAGTCGGCAGGTCAAAGTCCAACAGGTCACGCAGGGCCAGTTGCAGACCCATGCCGGACAGACCAAAGCCTGCAAGCAGAACCACCAACCAGATCATGAACGGCATCTTGCCAATGCCCAGCCACCCGAAAGGCCCAGCTGATGCGCCCTCGGGCATCTCGGCCTCAACCTCGGCCAGTTCGAAATCGCCCAGGTCGATATCCGCATCGATATCAAGATCAAAATCAGCGACGTCCAGATCGGGGGCATCGATTACTTCCAGATCAACGTCGCCCTCGCCCGTCATCAGACTGCCGCCCAGCATCAGCGCAATCAGTTCCAGCCCCAGAAGGCCGAACAAGAGCGCAAGCGCAATGGTAAAGGGCACAAACGCACCCTCAAGCAGAAAGCTGAACATCAGCACAATGTCCCTTTTATTGTATACTTTGGTATGCAATTAAGATGGGAGGTCATCTCATTAATTTCAAGAGTTTGTGATTCTATATTTCAACCTATGGATAATCCCGCCAATCCCAGAGTTGCAATCCGGCAGCGCAAAACAAGTCTGTTTTTGAATTCCCGGGGGACTAAAACGACAACACCATGAAAGCCGGGCTTTTGCTGGGCGGTCACATAAGGTAGACGAGCGCGCAGTTAGATACGTGGAAACGGAACATGGCTCGGATTCTCATCACCTCGGCGATCCCCTACATCAACGGGATCAAACACCTCGGCAACCTGATCGGCTCGCAGCTGCCCGCCGATCTTTACGCACGCTATCAGCGTGGCCGGGGGAACGAGGTCATGTTTCTGTGCGCCACCGACGAACACGGCACTCCTGCTGAACTGGCAGCAGCCAAGGCGGGCAAGCCGGTTGCGGAGTATTGTGCGGATATGTACGCGGTACAGGCCGATATCGCCAAGCGTTTCGGGCTTAGCTTCGATCACTTTGGTCGTTCGTCCAGCGATCAGAACAAGCATCTGACCCAGCATTTTGCGGGCAAGCTGGACGAGGCCGGGCTGATCCGTGAGGTCAGCGAAAAGCAGGTCTATTCCAATGCCGACGGCCGGTTTCTGCCGGACCGCTATATCGAGGGCATCTGCCCCAATTGCGGTTATGACCGTGCGCGCGGCGATCAGTGCGAGAACTGCACCAAGCAACTGGACCCGACCGATCTGATCGAACCGCGCAGCGCGATCAGCGGCTCGACCGATCTGGAGGTGCGCGAGACCAAGCACCTCTATCTGCGCCAGTCCGCGATGAAAGATCAGCTGGACGCGTGGATCGACTCCAAGACCGATTGGCCGATCCTGACCACATCCATCGCCAAGAAATGGCTGCATGATGGCGACGGGCTGCAGGATCGCGGCATCACCCGCGATCTGGACTGGGGTGTGCCGGTCAAAAAAGGTGATCAGGACTGGCCCGGCATGGAGGGCAAAGTCTTCTATGTCTGGTTCGATGCCCCCATCGAATACATTGCCTGCGCCAAGGAATGGGCTGATTCCACTGGCAAACCGGATGCCGAATGGGAGCGCTGGTGGCGCACCGACAAAGGCGCGGATGACGTGCGGTATGTGCAGTTCATGGGCAAGGACAACGTGCCCTTCCATACGCTTTCTTTCCCGGCCACCATTCTGGGTTCGGGCGAGCCGTGGAAGATGGTCGATCACCTGAAATCGTTCAACTATCTGAATTATGACGGTGGCCAGTTCTCGACCTCGCAAGGTCGCGGCGTGTTCATGGATCAGGCACTGGAAATTCTGCCTGCCGACTATTGGCGCTGGTGGCTGCTAAGCCATGCGCCCGAGAGCAGCGACAGTGAGTTCACGTGGGAGAACTTCCAGCAGTCCGTGAACAAGGACCTCGCCGATGTGCTGGGCAACTTCGTCAGCCGGATTACCAAATTCTGCCGTTCGAAGTTTGGCGAGGCTGTGCCCGAAGGCGGTTCGCACGGTGAACGCGAACAGGCTTTGATCACGGAGCTCACGAAACGCGTTCGGGCCTATGAGGGCTTTATGGAGGCGATGGAGGTTCGCAAATCCGCTCAGGAACTGCGGGCCATCTGGGTTGCTGGGAACGAATATCTGCAAGCCGCCGCGCCGTGGTCGAAATTTAAGGAAGACCCCGAGCAGGCAGCGGCACAGGTGCGCCTGGGTCTGAACCTGATCCGTCTGTATGCCGTACTCAGCGCACCGTTCATTCCCGATGCCTCAGCCCGGATGTTCAGCGCGATGAACACGCTGGACACGGGTTGGCCTGACGACGTCGACGCCGCGCTGAACGCCCTGCCCGCGGGTCACGAGTTCACGGTTCCCGATGTATTGTTTACCAAGATCGCCGATGAACAGCGCGAGGATTGGCAATCCCGCTTTGCCGGTACGCGCACCTGAGCCAGTCAAACGCACATGAGACCAGAGGGGGAACCCTCTGGCCGTTACACCTGCGTTTGACATTACCTTTGTTCCGTCACCCGCTGATTTGCGAGGTGTGGCGGTAAGCCTGCGCTGCGAAAGCATATTTTCTGCACGCAAACGCCTGTCGTGGCGACCAACACGCTTGAGTAATTCGGGCAAACCCGCCATCCTCAAGCCAAGCTCAGATGACTCGGTCGGCTAAACCCGATTGGCGTCGCGCCCTGATTTACCATGACGAGGCAATTATCATGTCCCCTGTACCGATCTTCGCAACATCCCGCTCCGGCAGCTTTTTGCGTGGGATTTTAACCTGTTCGGCGATGGTGATCTGCACGAGCCTGGCGCAGACCGCCTTTGCACAAGGTGCCGAGGACGCGGCTCCGCCCAAAGTGTCCATCGCAGCCGCCTACACGCAGGAGATTACCGAAGAGGCTGTCTTTATCGGTCGGGCCGAAGCGCTGAACAAGGCGGATATCGTGGCCCGCGTCAGTGGATTTCTGGATAGTCAGAATGTCGAAGACGGCGCATTGGTGAACGAAGGCGATGTTCTGTTCACAATCGAACCCGATCTTTATGAGGCCACGCTTGAAGCGCGAAATGCCGACCTGGACCGGGCGCAGGCAAATCTGGAGCTGGCCAAGGTCGATTTGGCGCGTAAGGAAGAGCTGTACAAGCGAGACGCCACACCGGAATCCGAACGCGATATCGCGCGAGCCAATGAATTGGTGGCCGAAGCCGAGGTCAAAGCAGCGAAGGCCGCAATCCAGCAAGCCGAACTGGACCTGAGCTATACAGAAATTCACGCGCCCTTTACTGGGCGTATCGGACGGGTTGCGATCAGTGTGGGTGACGTGGTCGGACCTACGAACCCGCCTCTGGTGAATATCGTCAGCGAAGCTCCGATTTACGTCAATTTTTCACTAAATGAAAAACAGTTTACCAGCGTTCTGGAAGTGGTAGGCGAGAATGCTGCCAGCCTGGCGGAGAGCAACAAAAGCCCAATCGTCCGCGTGACGCTCCCGAATGGGTCGGAACTGGATGAAGAAGGCAAAATTGTCTTTGTGGACAACAGGATCGACCCTCTGACCGGCGCAATTACCATCCGCGCCCAGTTCGACAATTCCAGCCGATTGATCATTGATGGAGCGTTTCTGAGTGTTCACATTGAAGCCCTGCAACCGACACTGGAGGTTCTGATCCCGCAGGCCGCGTTGCAGCGGGACCAGCGCGGCGCATTTGTTCTGGTCGTCAACGATCAGCAGATGGTCGAACAGCGTTACATCACCACCGGCGACAATTTTGAGACATCTGTCATCGTCAAGGACGGGCTTCGCGAAGGCGAAAGTGTGATCGTCGAGGGATTGCAACGCGTGCGCCCCGGGGTGGCCGTGGACGCCGTTGTCGCGTCTGATCAGCCGGGAGAGTAACAGATGTTCTCAGCCCTGTTCATCAGCCGGCCGAAGCTGGCGCTTGTCATCTCGCTGTTGCTGACCATCATGGGCGGCATCGGCTATCTGGTCCTGCCCGTAGCGCAGTTTCCTGACATCACGCCGCCCGTTGTAAGTGTTTCAGCCTCGTATACCGGCGCAAACGCAGAGACCGTAGAGAATACCGTTGCCGCCCCGATCGAGGCGCAGGTGAATGGTGTCGACGACATGATCTACATGACGTCGACTTCCTCCGATAACGGTTCTTACTCGCTGAACGTGACCTTCGAGGTGGGCACCGACCCCGACATTGCGTCGGTCAACGTGCAAAACCGGGTGGCGCAGGCCATGTCATCGCTGCCGACCGAGGTGACAGCCTCGGGCGTCGTCACGCAAAAATCCTCTACAAACATGCTGCTTCTGGTGACCCTGACATCACCGAACGGCACCTATGACAGTGTGTTTTTGTCCAACTATGCGTCGATCAACCTTAAAGACGCGCTGGCGCGGATTCAGGGCGTCGGCAAAGCCGACGTCCTGACCAATCTGGAATACGCCATGCGGATCTGGATGGACCCGGACAAAATGGCGGCCCTGTCGATCACGCCCGGGGATGTGATCAGCGCCATTCGGGAACAGAATATCGAGGTCTCAGCCGGTTCCATCGGCGCGCCCCCGGTGCCCGAAGGTCAGACGTTTCAATACACGATCAAGACCAAAGGCCGGCTGACATCGGCTGCGGAATTCGGCGATATCGTGATCCGCACAGGTGATGCGGGCTCGATCGTTCGGGTTCGTGACATTGCGCGGGTCGAACTGGGTGCTCAGTTTTATGCCGCCTCGGGCTTTTACCAAAGCGTTCCAGCCACGGTGATCGGTATCTATCAGGCGCCGGGCGCCAACGCTTTGGCGGTGGCCGAGCGTGTTCAGACCGAACTGGACCGTCTGTCCCGAACCTTCCCGACAGATGTGGAATATGATGTTCCGTTCAACACCACGGATTTCGTCGAGCAATCGTTAAATGACGTGGTTTCCACCCTGATCCTGACCTTCATTCTGGTGATCTCGGTTGTGTTTGTCTTCCTTGGCAGTTGGCGGGCCACCATCATTCCTGCCGTGGCTATTCCGGTGTCTCTGATCGGAACATTTGCCTTCCTGCTGTTGTTTGGAATGTCGCTTAACACGATCTCGCTGTTTGCCTTGGTTCTGGCCATCGGGATCGTGGTGGATGACGCGATTGTCGTAGTCGAAAACGTTGAACGTATCATTGCCGACGAAGGCTTGCCTCCGGCCGAGGCGACACGAAAAGCGATGGGGCAGATCACTGGCCCTGTCATCGCAACAACACTGGTTCTGCTTGCCGTTTTCGTGCCCGTCACCTTCATGCCGGGTATCTCGGGGCGACTTTACTCGCAATTCGCGGTGACGATCTCGACCGCTGTGGTCATCTCGTCGATCAACGCGCTGACCCTGTCGCCCGCATTGTGTGGTCTTGTGCTGCGCGCACGCTCTGGCCCGCCCAAGGGCATTCTGGCCGTCTTTGAATCGTTCATCGGCGGCATCCGAGGCGGCTATGTATCCGTTGTGCGCAAGTTACTGATCCTGCCGGTCGTCTCGCTGGCGATCATCGGCGCCTTCGCTTTTGGCGGCGTGACCATCATGTCGAACACCTCGTCGGGCTTTCTTCCGCTGGAGGATAACGGCTATCTGTTTGTGGACGTGCAGCTGCCCGATGCCGCGACGCTGGAGCGGACAGAAACCGTGACCAAACGGGTCGATGATCAAATCCGAGAGATTCCCGGCGTCGCCAATACGGTTCTGGTGAACGGGTTTTCGTTGCTGAACGGCACGATCACCAACGGCGCCGCGATCTTTGTCAACCTTGACAACTGGGAGGAACGGCAGGACGACGACCTGACCGCCGACGCCATTTTGGGCAAGGTTCTCGCCATCGCGAACGGCGAATCCGCCGCGTCAATCGTGGCATTCAACCCCCCGCCCATTCAGGGTCTTGGCATGTCAGCGGGCGTCGAAATGGAAGTTCAGCAAACCGGTGGCGGATCGCCACAGGACCTGGCCTCGGCTGTCGGCTCTTACGTCTACGCAGCCAACCAGCGGCCGGAAATCGGGCAGGCCTATACAACCTTCCGGGCCAACGTGCCGCAGCTGTTCGTCGATCTGGATCGCGAGAAAGCAAAGACCCTGCAAGTGTCGGTCTCAGAGATATTCCAGACCATGCAGGCGCAGCTGGGGTCGTATTACGTCAACGACTTCAACCTGTTTGGCCGTGTCTACCGCGTCATGATCCAGGCCGATGGCAGCTATCGTGACAATGTCGAGGATATCTCGAACCTCTATGTCCGCTCGACCAAAGGCGAAATGGTGCCGCTGGGCACATTGATCGACGTGGAAAACGTGTTGGGGCCGGTCTTGCTGAAACGGCATAACCTGTTCCGTTCGGCGACGGTGACTGCCGTCCCGGCAGAAGGGTTGTCTTCGGGGGATGCGATCCGGGTCATGACGGAAGAGTCTGAGACCGCCCTGCCCCCGGGTTACACGTTCGAATGGACCGGCACGGCACAACAACAATTGGCGTCCGGCGGGCTGGTGATTGTGATCCTCGGGCTGGCGGTGTTGTTCGGTTATCTGTTCCTTGTGGGACAATATGAAAGCTGGACGATGCCTGTCTCGATCCTTCTGTCGGTGATCGTGGCTCTGTTTGGCGCGGTAGCCGCCGTGGCAATCGTGGGCAGTGACATCAACCTGTATACGCAGATCGGGATGATCATGCTGGTGGGGCTTGCCTCGAAGAACGGGATTCTAATCGTGGAATTCGCGATGGAACAGCGCGCCAGTGGGCGTTCGATCAAGGACGCCGCAGCCGAGGCCGCGTACCAGCGTTTCCGCGCGGTGATGATGACGGCCCTGTCCTTCCTGTTGGGTGTGGTCCCGCTGCTGGCCGCCAGCGGCGCGGGTGCGGCCAGCCAAAAGGCGATCGGGGTCGCCGTGTTCGGCGGAATGCTTGCAGCCACGCTGTTTGGCGTGATCCTTGTACCTGTCCTTTACGCCGTGATGCAGAGTTTGCGAGAGCTTCTGAAGGGCGGCAAGAAAGACCCGGACCCAACTGAAACAGCGGCCTGAGCGCCAAAGCTGAAAGCCCCGCCAAGCTGGCGGGGCTTTTTTTTGATTACTGCATTTGCCTGCTAAAGCTGAGTCGCCATCCACGCATCGATCCGCGCGATCTGGGGTTCAGACAATCGTAGTCCCTGCTTGTTGCGCCGCCAGACAACGTCTTCGGCGCGGCGCGCATATTCCTTGTCGATCAGCCATTTCACCTCTGCCTCGGTCAGTGTCGCACCGAAGGCTTCACCCAGATCTTCGGGCTTGTGCGCCGACCCGAGGATGATACGCGCGTCGGTGCCATAGGCACGTACAAGGCGCTCTGCCCAGGGTCGGTCCAGAAAACCGTAATCCCGCATCAGGGCATCGACCAAAGCCTCCACCCCGTCCACCGGGAAGTCCCCACCCGGCAATGGAACACCCGCCGTCCATGGCCCTGCAAGATCTGGAAATTGCTCGGCCACCTTTTCCAGTGCGCTTTCGGCAAGGCGGCGATACGTTGTGATCTTGCCGCCAAAAACATTGAGCACAGGCGCCCCACCCTCGGCGTCCACCTTCAGCGTATAATCCCGCGTGGCCGCCGTCGCGCTGCTGGCCCCGTCGTCGTACAAAGGACGCACGCCGGAGTAGGTCCAGACAACATCATCGCGGCTGATTGCGGTTTCGAAGTATTTTGACGCGAAGGCACACAGGTAATCCTGCTCGGCTTCGGTACAGACCGGGCGTTCCGACGGATCAGAGTGATCCTGATCGGTCGTTCCAATCAGAGTAAAATCCTGCTCATAGGGAATGGCGAAAATGATACGACCATCTTGGCCCTGAAAGAAGTAACACTTGTCATGATCGTATAGCTTACGCGTCACGATATGGCTGCCGCGCACCAGACGGACACCCTCGCGCGAGTTAATTCGGATTTTGGTCTGGATGATATCGCCAACCCACGGCCCGCCTGCGTTAATCAGCATCTTTGCGTGGATTTTTTTGACTTCACCACTGTCGCGATCCCTGATCGTAACCTCCCAAAGATCGCCCACACGCTCAGCCGATACAACCTCGGTCCGGACCATGATTGTCGCGCCGCGCGCCTCGGCATCGCGGGCGTTCAGGACCACCAGACGGGAATCCTCGACCCAGCAATCCGAGTATTCATAGGCAGTTTCGAACTTGCCCAGCAACGGCTTTCCTTCGGGCCCCATGCGCAGATTGACCGAGCGGGTTCCCGGCAGAATCTTTCGTCCGCCGAGATGGTCATACATGAACAATCCCAACCGGATCAGCCAGGCTGGGCGCCGGCCGCGCATCCAGGGCATCACCAGCCCTAATAAACGCGAGGTCGGTGTATCGGAATCGAAACGCATATCAGCGTGGTAAGGCAAGACGAACCGCATCGGCCAGCTGATATGAGGCATCGCGCGCAGCAATGTCTCGCGTTCGATCAACGCCTCGCGCACCAGGCGGAACTCGAAATACTCCAAATACCGCAGCCCGCCGTGAAACAGCTTGGTCGAGGCCGAAGACGTGGCCGAAGCCAGATCATTCATCTCGGCCAACGTCACCGACAGACCACGCCCTGCCGCATCACGTGCGATACCACACCCGTTGATCCCGCCACCGATCACAAAAAGATCGGTCACCTCAGCGTTTTGCGACGACATAATCAGCCGATTCCCTATCCGATGGAGTTGCGCGCATTAACCGGATCGGCGCGCGCACCGTCAACTATATTTTTCGATTTCTTTCGATTTTACGCGAATAATCGCGATATTCTAAACTTCGAGTCATTTTCGCGCTGATCTTACCAAGTTTTTATTGCCTTAAGGGGAGAAAAGAACAAAAACGAAAATAACCCCATCCGGAGCACCTCATGTCCCTCTCATTCCGTCAATCCGACATTCTAGACATCGCCAGACAAGACGGTCGCGTCGCGGTCGAGGACTTGGCAGCGCGCTTTGACGTCACTGTACAAACCATCCGCCGCGACCTGACCGAATTGTCAGAAGCGGGACTGCTGGACCGGGTTCATGGCGGTGCCGTCTTGCGGTCTGGCGTCTCGAATATCGGCTACGATGACCGGCGCGCACTGAACGCCGACATCAAGGCAGAGATCGCCAAGCGTTGCGCCGATGGCATCTCGGACGGAAGCTCAGTCTTTCTGAACATAGGCACATCGACCGAGGCCGTTGCCCGGCAACTGCTGTCTCACAGGAACCTGTTGGTTGTGACCAACAACATGAATGTTGCCAACATTCTGGTCGACAATCCGAATTGCGAGATCGTGCTGGCGGGCGGCGTACTGCGCCGGTCGGATGCCGGTTTGGTGGGAAATCTGGCAGTATCGACCATTCAGCAATTCAGATTTGATAACGCAGTCATCGGATGTTCGGCCCTGGATGCGCAGGGCGATCTGCTGGACTTTGATCTGCAAGAGATTCTGGTCAGCCAGACGATAATTGCACAGGCGCGACACACGTGTCTTGTGGCGGATCATTCCAAATTCCAGCGCACAGCCCCCGCGCGTATTGCCTCGCTTGCCGATATCGACACGTTCTTCACCGATGCCCCGTTAAACAGCTCTTTGGCGCGCGCCTGCCAGGACTGGCAGACGGAGATCGTGGTCTGCAGGTACGCTGACGAAACAATGTCTGGTTGATTCGCCCTATCTGCCGAACTTCTACCGCGTTTGGTGTTTTCGAAATGCGGCATCAACTTCGGAAAACGTGCCAAATCGGTTTTATGGCCAACACCGGGCACGCGACAGCGTATATGGGTCGGGCCGCGAGAAACTGATTGACGAACGACGCGGCAACACCTGAGGATAGACACAACCTTCCCAAACGGAGGCAAGGATATGGGACTGTTGGGGCAGCCGCTGGGCTACTATGACTATCTGACATTTGTGGCACTGATCCTGCTGCTTGCAGCCGTGATGGCGCTGTTCCTGTTCATCATGGGGCTGCCCGGACGCATCGCGATCAAGCGCAATCACCCACACGCCGAAGCGGTCAAAATAATGGGCTGGATGGGATTTCTGGCCATAATCCCATGGGTTCACGCCTTTATCTGGGCCTTCCACGATGGGGTCACGGTCGATATGCGGCGCGGCCCCGATGAAGAGAAAGACGCCATTCGCAAAGAAATCGAACGGCTGGGCGGCGAGGTCAAACCCGAATATCAGGACCGGACCGACAGCGACCCGACGCAGAAAAGCTAACGCCCAAGGAAATCACACATTATGTTCGTCGCCCTCGGCATCACGCTTTTTTATGTCATTTTCGTTTGGTTCATCTTCTTCAAGGTCAAATGGCTGAAATTCAACATCACCTGGGGCATCGTCTCGTTCTGGGTTGGCGCGCATCTGCTGCTGATCTTTCTGGTCGCGCTGCGGTTCTTTCAGCCCTTCTCGCTCGACAGTCACGTGGTCCGGTCGACCATCCAGATTCTGCCGCGTCTCACACAACCGACCATCCTGACCGAGGTTCTGGTCGAACCGAATACGCAGGTGACAAAAGGCGATCCGCTATATCGGTTTGACGACACGGTCTTCGCGCTGGCGGTTGAGAAGGCTCAGGCACAGCTGGTCGGGGCCGAGCAGAACGCCAAAATCCTGGAACAGGATGTGGTCGCCGCGACCGAAGCTGTTGAACGCGCCAACGCGCAGCTGGACTATGCTTTCACTCAGCAAGCCCGATACGAGGCGCTTGTTCCGGCAGGTGGCGCCCGACAGGACGAGCTGGATCGCTGGAACGAACAGGTGACCGAGGATGAGGCCGCGGTGAAGCAGGCACTGGCCAACCTCAAGAAGGCGGAACTGGCGCTCGAATCTCAGATTGACGGGGTGAACACAGGCATTCTGCAGGCCCAGGCGGAACTGGCCGAAGCCAAGTATTTCCTCGAGAACACAACGATTTATGCGCCTGAAAATGGAATGATCGTATCGCAACAGGCCCGCCCCGGGCTGGTGGTCGGCGATATTCGGCTAGGCGCAATCGCCAGTTTCGTGACCGAAGACAACCCCTATATCCTTGCCACGTTCCGGCAGCAGAACCTGAAATTCGTGGAACCCGGGCAGCCGGTCGAAGTGGCGCTGGACCTGTATCCCGGCGAAATCCTTCCCGGCAAGGTCGAGGCGATCTGGTGGGCCACGCGTCAGGGCCAGTACCTTCCCTCGGGGCGGTTGCCAGGGTTCGAATTGCCCGAGCTGCCCGGCCGCATCGCCGTCCAGATCAGCGTTGAGCTGCCCGAACACCATATCTTGCCTGCAGGCGGGCATGCAGCGGTGGCCATCTACACCGGGCAAGGCAAAAGCTTTGAATTCCTCAGACGCATCAATATACGCCTGTATTCTTTCGCCAACTTCATCAGACCACTGGATATCTGACCATGGGAAAATCGACCTTCCGACGTCTGATGGGATCGGCGATCTGCGCCGCTTTTTTGGTCGGCTGCGCGCCGGTCGGGCCGGATTTTGTTCGGCCAAACTCTCCGGTCGTGAAACAGTGGATCGAGGTCAACAGCCCCGATGCCAATGCCAGCGGACTGACATCGCGCAGCGCGCCCGTGGTGAAATGGTGGGAGACATTCAACGATCCCACCCTGAACACACTGATCGCCGAAGCCTATGCCCAAAACCTGACATTACAGGTGGCCGGAGCCCGCGTCTTGCAGGCCCGAGCCCAGCTTGGCATTGCTTTCGGAGAGCTTTATCCGCAGTCGCAGGCCATCGGAGGCTCGATTGAACGGCGTCAGATCAGCGAGAATTTGGGGCCGATTTCCGACATCAACCGGATCATTCCTTTGGACACCGAGTTTTCGACCTCGCAGGTCGGGTTCGATGCGCAATGGGAACTGGACATCTGGGGGCAGCAGCGGCGCGGCGTACAGGCCGCCCGGTCCAATCTGGCGCTGCAGGTTGCCAATTACGACGACGCTTTGGTGACACTGACCGGGGATGTGGCCGCGCTCTACATCAACATTAGGGCCGTGCAGGAGGGTCTTGGTGTCGCGCGCGAGAATATCAGGCTGCAACAAGAATCTGCCGACCTGACTCAACTGCGGTTCAACAACGGTGTGACGACCGAGCTGGACGTGCAGGAATCCACCGCCTTGCTGAACAACACCAAGGCCGTTGTGCCACAACTGGAAACCGAGTTGCAGCAGGGCAAGAACGCGATGGCGGTTTTGCTGGGCAACACACCATCGCGGGTGAACAGCATGCTCAGCCGCTCGGGGACCATCCCTTCGGCGCGGTCCAATGTCGCCGTGGGTGTTCCTGCTGAATTACTGCGGCGTCGCCCGGACGTGCGGGCGGCAGAGTTGGCCGCCGCAACGCAATCGGCGCAGGTGGGAATCGCGCTGGCTGATCTGTATCCGCAGTTCATCCTGTCTGGGTCGATCGGGCTGCAGGCCTCGGGCGGGCGCGATCTGTTTTCGTCCAACAGCACGACCGGGCTGGCCAGTGCCGGGGTGGTCTGGAACGTTCTGAATTACGGACGGATCAAGAACAATGTCCGGGCGCAGGACGCGGCGTATCAGGCGTTGATCGCCAATTACCAGAATACGGTCCTGTCCGCCTATTCCGAGGTTGAAAGCGCCATGGTCGCTTACTCCGAAGCCCGCAAACAAGTCACCTTCTACCAACGCAGCGTCGAGGCATCGCGCAAAGCCTCTGAAATCGCGGTCAATCAGTACCGCGATGGCATCGCCGACTATTCGCGGGTCCTGAACACGCAAACCGCGCTGCTGCGATCCCAATCCAATCTGATTCAGGCGCAGCAAGAGGTCTCGGCCAATCTGGTGTCCGTTTACAAAGGGCTGGGCGGCGGCTGGCAAATCCGGCAGAATCAGGAGTTCCTGCCGGACACGGTTCTGGCAGAGATGGCATACCGCACAGACTGGGGTGATCTGCTGGAGCAGGCCCCGACACGCGCCAGCTTGAACTAGGGATTATTTGGTCAGCCCGCGCAGGCCGCCCGAGATCAGGATATTCACCTCGTACAGAATACGCGGAGCCGCCAGCCCGCCGGGGCTGGCCAGGTAATTCGGGCTCCATTCCGGGTCGAATTTCTGCTTGAACGACCGTAGCCCCTCGAAATGATAGAACTGTTCGCCATGCTCGTAGACGAACCCGCCGATCCGGTTCCAGAGCGAGGCCAATTGCCGGTTTTCAATCCCCGAAAACGGCGCGGCACCCAGCGAAAACCAGTGAAAGCCCTGCTCGGACCCCCATGACATCATCTCGGCAAACAGCGCGTCCATCACAAAGCTGGGGCTGTCGGGCTCATATCGCATCAGGTCCAGCGACAGTTCCGACTTGTTGCCGCCCTGAAACAGATTGGCAAAGGCCATGATCTTGCCCGCTTCGTTACGCAGGACCGCGTGGTCAAAATAGGACAGGTATTTCTCATCAAACCCACCCAGCGCAAATCCCTTTTCCTCGCCTGACTTGCCCGACAACCAGTGATCTGAAATAGCCTTCAGCTCTGGCAGAACGGGCGCAAGATCCTGTTTCGGAATGATCTCGAAAACATAGCCCTCGCGCGCAGCGCGGTTCCTGGCCTGACGGAAGCGTTTGCGCGATTTGCCGTCCAATGTGAAGTCCTTGAGCGGTACCCGCGCGACCTCGCCGATTTTCAGAATCGACAGGCCCAGATCAAGGAAAGTCGGCAAGTATTTGGTCGACACGCTGTAGAAGGCGCACAGCTTGCCCTCGCGGTCAGCCCGTTCGCGCAACTGCCAAATCAGCTGTTGGCCTGCCGCCTCGTCGCCTACCGGCTCACCTTTGGTAATCAGCGCGTTGCCGGTATCGGCATAGGCCAAAAACGCGCTGTCATCCGGCGCAATCAGGAATTGCTTGTCTCCGGTCAGCGAGATCTGGGATTCGGTGTCCTCGCACTCCATCACCAACCGTTCGACCACTTCGGGGATCTCTGTGCGGACCGGTGCCGGTATCTCGCGCCCGAACAAGGAATTCACAGCGACCACACCAAGGATCACGGCCACCACAAGGCTGGAGCGCAAGAACCGCGAAGCATCCCCGTTCCAGGCGAACTCCCACCACAAGGCGTTTTGGTATTCGACATGCGAATAGGCAAACAAACCGACCCAGAAGATCACCGCAAGCAGCGCGACCACGCTGACCAGCCAGGGGATATTCAGACGAAACACCGACGCGCCGCTAACCCGGTAGAACGCATCGCGGAAACTCGCCAATAGCGCGATGGTCGCCAGCATCGAAAGCGCCTCATGCGTGTCCAGCCCCTTTGCCAGCGAGGCGGCAAACCCCGCCACCATCAGCAACATGGCGACAATCCACGCGCGATAGAGCTTGCGGAACAATCCGCGCGAGACCAGCAGCAGCAGGACCCCCACGGCGCTGCCCAGCAGATGCGAAGCCTCGACAAAGGACAGCGGCAGGACCTCTCGCAGAACGCCCAGCTTTTGCGAGCTGCCCGGCAATGCGCCCGAGACCAGCAGGATCACCCCCGCCACTGCAGCCACCCCGGCAGCGACCATCGGAATGATCGGACGGATCGCGCGGTAAAGCCATGTCGCCGCGCCGCCAATCCGGCGTCTGTGATGGATGGCCGATGCCCCCGCGATTGACACGGTGGCAATGCCAAACGGCAGGAAAGTATAGACGACGCGATACAGCAAGAGCGCCGCAATCACATCAGATCGGCCCGATGCGCCGAGGCCCGCGATTAACGTGGCCTCGAACACTCCGATACCACCCGGCGCATGGCTGATGATCCCAACGGCGATGGCCGCGATATAAATCGTGAAGAAATATGGAAACCCAACACCCAAATCATCGGGCATCAGAACATACAGGGCCATCGATGCACCGAACAAATCGCCAACGGCGGAGACGGTCAGCAGTCCCGCCAGCTTGCCGCCGGGCAGGTTAAATCCGAACCCGCCATAGCCCAATCGGCGCCCGCCACTGGACAACCAGACAAACAGCCCCGCCAGTGCCGCCAGCAGACTCAGGCCGATCACCGTCTCGACCGTCTCGCTGATCGGCACAACCTTGGCGACACCGTCTGGATGAAAGGTCAGCAGCAGTCCCAGCAGCAGCACGAACCCCATCCAGAACGCCACCCACGACGTGGCAATCACCCCCGCAACACGCCCCAGATCCAACCCCAGCGAGGCATAAATCCGGTACCGGATGGCCGTACCCGTGATGTAGGAAAAACCCAGACAATTGGACACCGCATATCCGCTGGCTCCGGCGAGCCCAGCGACCGGCAAAGGTACTTTGCCATCGGCGACACTCTGCACGGCCAGGACGTCGTAAAAGGACAACGACAGAAAGCTGACGGCGGTCCAACACAGCGCAAAGAACATGAGCCGCCAGGATGTTCCTGCAATGTCGGTCTGAACATCCGACCATTTCACATGCACCGAGAGGTCATGCAGCACAAACAGCGCCAGCAACGTCACCAGCACCGGCACGGCGATCTTGACCAATGGCCTCTCCAAAAGCGCCGTGACGCGCGCAGCCATGCGTGCCACGCGCGACACGTCCTGTGCGATGTCTGAGTTCATTGCGAACGCCCCTGCCCCATTGCCACTGACCATGCCGATTTGTCTAAGCATCCGTTCAGAACGGCTTTGGGCCAGAGCTTTGCACAGATTCGGTCGATGGCAAAGATCAAGGAAACGTCAGTCATGTTCGCCCCTTACGCGTAGACAGTAACAGATTGGTTTCAGACCGTGTTACTCCGTCGATCCGCCGGATCTGGAACAGAACCTCATCCAACTCGACCAGAGTTTCAGTACCGATCTCGGCAATCAGATCCCAACTGCCGTTGGTGGAATGTACGGCCCTGACCTGCCGCATGGCCGCGATGCGGGACATGATCCGCTCGGTGCCACGCCCCTCGATCTCCAGCATCATCAAACCTCGAACGGGGCTTTCCGAAACGGCCTGTCGGGTTACCACGGTGAAACCGACAATCTCGCCGGACTGCTTGAGCCGGTGCAACCGGCTGCGCACCGTCGTCCGTGTCACGCCCAGAACATCAGCCAGTTCCGACAGCGACGCCCGGGCATCCCTGTGCAACGCATTCAGCAGCTTGTTATCCAGTTTGTCCATATTTCTTTACCAAAACGAAAGCCCGCATTTCATTTTGAGCATTTTGCTCTCTTTTCGCAACCCAACACGCGCCCATAGATAGGCTTATGGACAAAAGAGACCTCATACTGATCGGCGCTCCCATGGACGCCGGAAAACGGCGACAAGGATGCCGCATGGGACCTGACGCCTATCGTGTGGCCGGGCTGGCCGAAGCGCTGACCGATCTGGGCCACGCCACACGGGATGTGGGGGATACGCAACCGGATCCGGTGGACACACCCGATCATCCGCACCTGTTTGCACTGCCCGACTGCGTCGGCTGGACCCGCGCACTTAGCCGGGCGGCGCAAGAGGCCGCGCAAGACGGGCTGCCCATTTTTCTGGGTGGGGATCACGCCCTGTCGATGGGAACCGTTTCAGGCATGGCGGCGCATGCGCACAGTATCAACAGACCTCTGTTCGTTCTGTGGCTTGACGCGCATAGCGACTTCCACACTCCAGACAGCACCGCCAGCGGCAATCTGCATGGCACGCCCGTGGCCTATGTCACCGGTCAGCACGGGTTCGAGGCCTTCCCACCATTGGCCGCCCCGGTCCCGACAGACCGTGTGGGCATGATCGGGTTACGGTCCGTCGATCCGGCCGAACGGGCGCGGCTGGAAGAAGACAACGCGATGCTGGCTGACATGCGTACCGTGGACGAACACGGTATCAAAGCCCCGCTGCTGGCCTTTCTCGACAAAGTACGAGCGGCCAACGGGCTGCTTCACGTGTCACTGGATGTCGACTTTCTCGACCCATCCATCGCGCCCGCAGTCGGTACGACCGTACCCGGTGGCGCGACCGTACGCGAAGCCCATCTGGTGATGGAGTTGTTGCACGAAAGTGGCCTTGTCTGCTCGCTGGACCTGGTCGAACTGAACCCCTTTCTTGATGAACGCGGCCGCACCGCGAAACTGATGGTCGACCTGACGGCATCCCTGTTCGGCCGCCGCATCTTTGACCGCCCGACCCGGAGCTTCTGATGACCCAACCCTCTGACAAAGCCCTCGTCCCTTTTGTATCCGTCGATAACATGATGCGACTGGTGCATCACGTGGGCGTCGAACGCATGATCACCGAAATCGCAGATCAGATCGAAGCCGACTTCAAGCGCTGGGAAAGCTTTGACAAAACCCCGCGCATCCCGGCCCATTCTCCCCACGGCGTGATCGAGTTGATGCCAACCTCGGATGGCGAGGCCTATGGGTTCAAATACGTCAACGGCCACCCCAAGAACACCTCGGAAGGGCTGCAAACTGTCACGGCTTTTGGATTGTTGGCCGATGTCTATACCGGCTATCCGACTTTGTTGACCGAAATGACCCTGCTAACTGCCCTGAGAACGGCGGCGACCTCTGCGCTGGTGGGACGCTATCTGGCCCCTAAACACGCGACAACCATGGCCATGATCGGCAATGGCGCCCAATCCGAATTCCAATGTCTTGCCTTCAAAGCAATGTGCGGGATCAAGACTGTCCGGCTGTATGACACGGATCCAAACGCGACTCAGAAATGCGCATCCAATCTTCAAGGAACTGGTCTGACAGTCATCTCCTGCACAACGCCCGAAGATGCCATCGAAGGCGCACAGATCATCACCACATGCACGGCAGACAAGAAATACGCCACGATTTTGACCGACAACATGATCGGCCCGGGGGTTCACATCAATGCCATCGGCGGCGATTGCCCCGGCAAAACCGAGCTGCACCGTGACATCCTCTTGCGGTCTGACATCTTCGTCGAATACCCGGAACAAACCCGCATAGAAGGCGAGATCCAGGCTCTGGAACAGGATCACCCGGTGACCGAACTGTGGCAGGTCATGACCGGCACAGCCAAAGGCCGCACGGACGACCGCCAAATTACTCTGTTCGACAGTGTCGGCTTCGCAATCGAAGATTTCTCATCCTTGCGTTACATCAAAAGAGCCATCGAAGGCACGGATTACTTTACAGCTCTGGATATGCTCGCGGATCCAGACGATCCACGGGATCTATTCGGTATGCTTATGCGGGCCACATAACATTCGCAAGGTAAGGGGGCTCTGCCCCCGCCGCGGCAAGCCGCGTCTCCCCCGGGAGTATTTTTTGAAAAGATGAAGAGAATACCTGTACTTCATCTTTTTCAAAATACTCCGGAGCGCGAGGCAGAGCCTCGCAAAAAACTACCCGGCAAGCGACGGCAGATACAATACAATCCCCGGAAAGGCTACGAGCAACGCGATCGTCATAGCATCCGCAAGGAAGAATGGGGTTACGCCTTTGAAAACGTCCTGGACGCTCAGATCCGGTCGGACGCCTGCCACAACAAAACAGTTCAATCCTATCGGTGGGGTGATCAGGCAGAACTCGGCCATTTTCACAACCAGAATACCGAACCAGATGGCACACATTGGTCCGGACATGCCAAAGGCGCTTTCTGCTGCGCTGACAGTTTCACCACCGTTGAGAGCCATCACGGCAGGATAGACGACCGGTAACGTCAGAAGCAGCATTCCGATCGCATCCATGAACATGCCAAGCACAGCATAAGCCAGCAGGATGCAGATCAGAATTAGCATAGGCGACATGTCCAGCGATGTGATCCAGTCGGAAAACGCGCCCGGCAGATCCGCGAATCCCAGGAACCGGACATAGATCAGCACGCCCCAGATGATCGCGAAGATCATGGCTGTCAGTTTAGCGGTTTCAAGCAGCGCCGATTTGAATTGCTGCCAGCGCATCCCGTGAAACAGGGCAAAGCAGAACACGATGAATGCCCCAATTGCACCACCTTCGGTCGGTGTGCCCCAGGCCTGATCGCCAAACGGATTGTAGACAAAGCAGATGATGATCAGGATGACGGCAACAATGGGCAGCGCCCCCGGCAGGGCGGCAAATCTCTGTTTCCATGTAAATCCGGTGACCGGGGGGCCAACGGATTTGAACACAACAGCGATACCTACGATCAACAGACCGTAGATCAAGGCAGAGAACGCGCCGGGAATGAACCCCGCCAAAAGCAGTTTGCCCACATCCTGTTCGACAATGATCGCATAAATCACAAGGATCGCCGAAGGCGGGATAAGCGAGGCGAGTGTGCCGCCGGCGGCAACGACGCCTGCAGCAAAGCGTTTGTTGTAACCTACGCTCAGCATTTCGGGAATGGCGATACGGGCGAAGACGGCCGATGTTGCCACCGATGCGCCGGACACAGCTGCAAAACCGGCCGTGGCAAAAATCGTCGACACTGCCAACCCGCCCGGAACCCAGGCGACCCATCGTTTGGCCGCCTCGAACAGGGCTCGTGTCAGACCGGCATAATAGGCCAGATATCCAATCAGGATGAATGTCGGGATCAGACTTAAGGTATGCGAGGCGACCTTGGAATGCGGCACCTGCCCGGCTGTTTTTACGGCCACGGTCAGCGCCTTGCCGAACCGGTCGGGATCATAGCCGAACTTGGCCCAGAATATCCAAACCAGACCGATCAGCCCGGCCAACCCGGCAGCGAAGGCCACGCGCATCCCCGCAACAACCAGAACCAGCAACCCACCGGTCACCCAAAGGCCAATGTCAATTGTATCCATGGGTCAGGCTTGCCCTTCGAATTGCTCGGCTTCCGCTGCGGCCTGAGCAGCGGCATCCTGCACCAACGGTACGGCGACCGGGCTTTCAAGGCCAAGAAGGAAGGCGCGGCCATAGCCCCAGACCTGCACCATCAGGCGTGCGCAAAGCACCGAGAAAGCAATCGGCGCCAGTAACTTGGCCGGCCAGATCGGGATGCCGATATCAATGGAGCTGTCGCGGCTCCACAAAGGCGCGCCAAAGTCGAAAGAGCGGTCGAAATGGGACCAGCTGCCCCAGACCAACGCCAGCATCAGAAGCAGGATCAACAGGACCGAGATCAGCTCGAACAGCCAAAGTGCACGTCCCTTGAGACGTGAGATCACGATGTCCATTCGGATATGCCCGCCATCCCGCTGGACATAGGATATACCGAGAAAGGCGATCAGCGGCATCGCTTGTTCGATCCAGTCCACATATCCGGGAAGCGGCGCGTTGAAGGCGTTGCGCCCGCTGACAGAAACAACTGCCAGCACCATCAGCCCAAAGACCGCCATACCGCTGATCAGCGCCAGCACGCGTTCGAGTTTTAACAAGCTGTGATCCAGACGGCTGAGTCGACTGCCGTCTTCCAGCACCGTGGCCTGTCCTGCCATCGCGGTGATCCTTTACTTCGACAAGCTCCGGGCGCCTGGAAAGCGCCCGGTTCTGCGCGATCAGTTGCCGCCGCGCTGCTGTTTCAGAGTCGCCTGAACAAGATCATAAAGATCCTGTGCCGGAAGACCTTGCGAAGACATGGTGGCGATCCATTCCTCGCGGATGGGATCAGCGGCTTTGGTGCGGAATTCGTCGATCACCGACTCGTCGATACTGACCTTTTCGACGCCTTTTTCGGCCAGAACGCCATCCCACTGCTCAAGTAGCCCGGCATAGTTTGCCAGATAGTGATCAATGGCCTCGTCGATCGAGCTGTTCAGAGCCTCGCGATGATCTGCAGGCAGAGATTCATATGCGTCGATGTTCACGACCACCGGGCAATTCACCGTGCCGGGGTTGAGGTTGGCCGTCCACCAGTCGGCCTCGTTAATGGTACCGAAGGACAGATGCGCATGCTGGGCGAAGGCGACGGTGTCAACAACGCCCGATTCCATCGCATTAAACGCTTCGGTCGCTGGCACGGATGTCGGGACACCGCCCACGGCCTCGAATGCCTGACCAAGACCACCTGTGGCACGCACCCGCATTCCGTCAAAATCCGCAAGCTTGTCGCGCGGATCACCGGTGCCGACCAGATTATACTGTGGCATGGGCGAGGTCATGATGATGCGCGCATTCCACTGCGCCATCTCATCTTTGACGGCCGGATGATCGTATACGGCGTGGCTAACCGCAACCTCTTCGTCCAGCGTGTTCACGCCGAGGAAAGGCAGTTCCAGAACGGTGATCGCGCGGTTCTTGTCCCGGTGATATCCGGCGCAGAACTGTGCCATCTCAAACGCCCCGATCTCGATCCCATCCAGGTTTTCGCGCGGCTTGGACAGACCACCATAGCTGACATTGATGGTGAACTCTCCATCGGTTTTCTCGCTCACCAGCTCTGCCAGCTTTTCCACATGTTCAGTAAAGGCGCGACGTTTGCCCCAGACCGATGCGTTCCATTCGGTTGCTGCAGCCTCGGTTACAAAAGCCGCCGCCAAAGCGGCCACAGCTGCGCCGCTCAACATCTTTTTCATCGTGAAGTCTCCCTTTGGTGCGCCCCTTTCCCGAGGCGCTTGGGCTTCAAGCTAGCGCCAACATAAAAATGTGCCAACTCCTGCTGCCTCTTTACCGAGCGACAAGCGGGATGTGTCATGCGCTAACAACCTGAAGATGCGTTTTAGATGCAGATTATTGCCGTTTCCCGCGGTCTGACTCAAACACGTGTTAATGACATCTATGTTTCGGCAAATTAACGTTTTTCTATATTTTTTTTCACATATGTTTACAGATTAAACCACCGATAAGAAATTTATTTACAAACTAATCCATAGATTTCGGTAATTTATTTCCTTGTTTTCATATCTCCGTATTATTCGGTATTGGGAGGAAGCGGATCGACATTGCCGGTTCTGCGGGCAAGAAAGATCCTACGAATTTCAGTCCTAGAGGGAGGAGCCTCAGAATGACCACCGCTGTTCCGGCAGATGCCAAAGTTTATCCGCCAAACGCAGAAACCGTGGCGCGCGCGCATGTCGATGCCGAGAAATATGACCAGATGTATGCAGCATCTGTGGCCGACCCCGAGGCCTTCTGGGGCGAGCAAGGCAAGCGTGTCGACTGGATCAAGCCCTTTACGCAGGTCAAGGACGTCAACTACGATTTCGGCTCGGTCAAGATCAACTGGTACGCGGATGGCACACTGAACGTATCCGCCAACTGCCTGGATCGCCACCTGAAAACACGCGGCGATCAAACAGCAATCATCTGGGAGCCGGACGATCCAAAGGACCCTGCTCAGCACATCACCTATGCCGAGCTGCATCGCCGCACCTGCCGGATGGCCAACATTCTTGAATCGATGGGCGTGCGCAAGGGCGACCGTGTGATCATTTACCTGCCGATGATCCCCGAGGCCGCCTATGCCATGCTGGCCTGTGCGCGCATCGGCGCGATCCATTCGATTGTCTTTGCCGGTTTCTCGCCGGATGCGCTGGCCGCGCGGGTCAATGGCTGCGACGCCAAGGTTGTCATCACAGCGGATGAGGCACCCCGTGGCGGGCGCAAAACGCCGCTCAAGTCGAACGCCGATGCCGCGCTGCTGCACTGCAAGGACACCGTGAAGTGTCTGGTGGTAAAGCGCACCGGAGGCCAGACCACATGGATCGACGGTCGCGACTTTGACTATAACGAAATGGCACTGGAGGCCGACGATTACTGCGCCCCCGCCGAGATGAACGCCGAAGACCCGCTGTTTGTGCTCTACACCTCCGGCTCGACCGGTCAGCCCAAAGGTGTTGTTCACACAACCGGTGGCTATCTGGTCTATGCCTCGCTGACGCATGAGGTCACGTTCGACTATCACGAGGGCGACGTGTACTGGTGTACTGCCGATGTGGGCTGGGTCACGGGCCACAGCTATATCGTCTATGGCCCTCTGGCCAATGGCGCGACCACGCTGATGTTCGAGGGCGTTCCGACCTTCCCCGATGCGGGCCGGTTCTGGGAGGTTTGCGCCAAGCACAAGGTCAACCAATTCTATACCGCCCCCACCGCGATCCGCGCGCTGATGGGTCAGGGCAACGAATGGGTCGAAAAGCACGATCTGAGCGATCTGCGCCTGCTGGGCACCGTTGGCGAACCGATCAACCCCGAAGCGTGGAACTGGTACAATGACGTGGTCGGCAAAGGCAAATGCCCCATCGTCGATACATGGTGGCAGACCGAGACCGGTGGCCACATGATGACCCCCCTACCCGGCGCGCATGCGCTCAAGCCCGGCTCGGCCCAGAAACCGTTCTTTGGCGTTCAGCCTGTGGTTCTCGACCCTCAATCGGGTGTCGAGATCAACGGCAACGGTGTCGAAGGCGTTCTGTGTATCAAAGACAGCTGGCCCGGCCAGATGCGCACCGTTTGGGGTGATCATGAGCGGTTCGAGAAGACCTACTTCTCGGATTACAAAGGCTATTACTTCACCGGTGACGGTTGCCGCCGCGACGAAGACGGCGATTATTGGATCACCGGCCGCGTCGATGACGTGATCAACGTCTCGGGTCACCGTATGGGCACCGCCGAAGTGGAAAGCGCGTTGGTCGCGCATGCCGCCGTCGCCGAGGCTGCCGTTGTGGGTTATCCCCATGAAATCAAAGGGCAAGGCATCTATTGCTATGTCACCTTGATGAATGACCGTGAGCCTTCGGATGATCTGCTGAAAGAGCTGCGCACTTGGGTCCGGACCGAGATCGGTCCGATTGCCTCGCCCGACGTCATTCAGTGGGCCCCGGGCCTGCCCAAGACCCGTTCGGGCAAGATCATGCGCCGTATCCTGCGCAAGATTGCCGAGAATGACTTTGGCGCGCTGGGTGATACGTCAACGCTGGCTGATCCGTCGGTTGTCGATGATCTGATCCAGAACCGGGCGGTGAAATAATGACCATCGCAGCGACAACAACACCAGCCGCGTTGATCCTTCTCGGCCCTCCGGGTGCCGGGAAAGGCACACAGGCGCGGATGCTGGAAGACAAGTTCGGTCTGGTTCAGTTGAGCACCGGAGACCTGCTGCGCGCAGCGGTCGCAGCCGGAACCGAAGCAGGCAAGGCGGCAAAGGCCGTAATGGAAGCGGGTGAACTGGTCAGCGACCAGATCGTCATCAACATCCTGCGCGACCGCATGGCCGAGCCCGACTGCGCCAAAGGCGTCATTCTGGACGGTTTTCCGCGCACCACGGTTCAGGCACAGGCTTTGGATGACCTGCTGTCGGAAAGCGGACAGAAGATCAACGCTGCCATCAGCCTCGAAGTCGAGGACGCGGAGATGGTGACCCGAATTTCTGGTCGCTACACCTGCGCTATGTGCGGTGAAGGCTATCACGACACGTACAAGGTACCTGCCGTCGAAGGCAAATGCGACAACTGTGGCAGCACCGAATTCAAGCGGCGTGCGGATGACAATGCGGAAACCGTGGCCTCGCGGCTGTCGGCCTATCACGCACAGACTGCGCCGCTGATTGACTATTACCAGGGTCAGGGCGTTCTGAAACGCCAACCGGCCATGGGAGAGATCAACGCAATCGCGAACGATCTTGAAACGATCGTCGGCGAAGCGATGACCTGAAAAGGGGGGAGATAAGCCTTAGGGCTTTGATCCCAAAACAGAATACTTCGAAGGACCCGCCTTGGCGGACCAGAGAAGTTTTGTCTGACGTCACGGGGCGTCTGGCACAATCGAGAAGCGGCCCAACGCACTGGAGGAGTTGGGCAACGGGCCGCCCAACGAGAAAGCGAAGGAGGAACCGCATGGCGGATCAATCTACAAACTCCGCGCAGGCTGCCGAGTCCGACAAGGGCTATTGGCAGGCCAACCTGCGCCTCATCTACATCAGCCTCATCATTTGGGCGCTGGTCTCGTTTGGATTCGGCATTCTGCTGCGTCCGCTGCTGTCGGGCATCTCCGTCGGAGGTACAGATCTGGGCTTTTGGTTCGCTCAGCAAGGATCGATCCTGGTCTTTTTGGTGCTGATCTTCAACTACGCCTGGCGCATGAACAAGCTGGACGCTGAATACGGCGTCGACGAGGAGTAACAGCATGGACCAGTTTACCATCAACCTGCTGTTTGTCGGCGCATCCTTTGCGCTGTATATCGGCATCGCGATCTGGGCCCGTGCGGGATCCACGTCGGAATTCTACGCCGCTGGTCGCGGCGTTCACCCGGTCACCAACGGTATGGCGACAGCGGCAGACTGGATGTCTGCGGCCTCGTTCATCTCGATGGCGGGCCTGATTGCCTTTACCGGCTATGACAACTCGACCTTCCTGATGGGTTGGACCGGCGGCTACGTGCTGCTGGCACTGTTGCTTGCGCCTTACCTGCGTAAGTTCGGCAAATTCACCGTCTCGGAATTCATCGGCGACCGTTTCTACAGCCAGACCGCACGGATCGTTGCGGTGATCTGCCTGATCGTGGCTTCGGTGACCTACGTGATCGGTCAGATGACCGGCGTTGGCGTGGCCTTTGGCCGCTTCCTCGAAGTGTCCAACACCTCGGGCCTGCTGATCGGTGCTGCCGTTGTGTTCGCCTACGCGGTGTTTGGTGGGATGAAAGGCGTGACCTACACTCAGGTCGCTCAGTATTGCGTGCTGATCACCGCCTACACCATCCCGGCGATCTTCATCTCGCTGCAGCTGACCGGTACTCCTATTCCGGCACTGGGTCTGTTCGGTGACACCGCTAGCGGTGAGCCCCTGCTGACCAAGCTGGATGCCATCGTGACCGAGCTGGGTTTCAACGAGTACACGACACACCATTCGAACACACTGAACATGGTGCTGTTCACGCTGTCGCTGATGATCGGTACCGCCGGTCTGCCGCACGTGATCATGCGCTTCTTCACCGTGCCGAAAGTGTCTGACGCACGTTGGTCCGCTGGCTGGGCGCTGGTCTTCATCGCGCTGCTGTACCTGACCGCCCCTGCGGTTGGCGCAATGGCCCGTCTGAACATCAGTGACATGATGTGGCCCAATGGTGGCATCGAAGGTGGCGCTGTCTCGGTCGAGGAAATCAACAATGACCCGCGCTATGACTGGATGGCCACGTGGCAGAAAACCGGTCTGCTGGACTGGGAAGACAAGAACGGCGACGGCAAAATCCAGTACTACAATGACAAGTCGGACGCTCTGAACGCGATTGCCGAGGAAAAAGGCTGGGCGGGCAACGAACTGACCAAGTTCAACCGTGACATCCTGGTTCTGGCCAACCCCGAGATTGCCAACCTTCCGGGTTGGGTGATCGGTCTGGTCGCTGCCGGTGGTCTGGCTGCTGCTCTGTCGACCGCTGCGGGCCTGTTGCTGGCGATCTCGTCGGCTGTGTCCCACGACCTGATCAAGGGCGCGATCAACCCGCAGATCTCGGAAAAAGGCGAGCTTCTGTCGGCACGGATCGCAATGGCTGTGGCCATTGTTGTGGCAACCTATCTGGGTCTGAATCCTCCGGGCTTCGCGGCGCAGACAGTGGCCTTGGCCTTTGGTCTGGCGGCTGCCTCGATCTTCCCGGCGCTGATGATGGGGATCTTCTCGACCCGCATCAACAACACCGGCGCGGTTGCAGGTATGCTGGCTGGTCTGGTCGTCACACTGGTCTACATCTTCCTGCACAAGGGCTGGCTGTTCATTCCGGGCACCAACTCGTTCACCGATGCTGACCCGCTGCTGGGCCCGATCAAGTCGACCTCGTTCGGCGCGATTGGTGCAATGGTCAACTTTGCTGTCGCCTACTTCGTTTCGGGCGCAACCAAAGAGACCCCGCAGGAGATCAAAGATATGGTCGAAAGCATCCGCATTCCCCGTGGTGCGGGCGCAGCTCAGGATCATTGAGCCTGATGCGGCCCTGGGCTAAGCTCACAGGGCCGCGTCTTTCGACTGACTGCTCCCGCCCGGCACACCACCGGGCGGGATTTTTCCTAAGTACACCCGAGTCATACGATGCCCCTGTCCCAAGACGAAATCACCCGGTTTCTGAAATCCGTCCATCCATATGACGCGTTGCCGGATGACGCTTTTGACGAGTTGATCCGTCAGATCGACGTGTGGGAAATCAAAGAGGACGCCCCGGTCTATGAGTTGGGTCACCCCCTGCCCGGCGTCTTTGTCATCTACGAGGGGCAGGTTGAAATCACGGATGAGAACGGCTCGGTCGTCTCTCATCTGGGACTGCGCAATTCTTTTGGCGAACGCGGGCTCTTGAAGGACGGCAAAGCCTCTACCAGAGCACGGGCCCATACATCGTCGATCCTGATCGTTCTGCCGCCCAAACTGGTGCTGGACCTGATCGACAAACATGATGTCGTCTCGAAATTCTTCAATCGCACACGCGAGTCCAAAGCGGGACCGCAAAGCCTCGCGACCAGCACCATCGACGTGCTGATGGCGCGCGATCCGGCGACCTGCCTGCCCGAAACCCCGGTTCAGAAAGCCGCGCAGATCATGCGCGACAAACACATATCCTCGCTCTGCGTCACGGAAGAAGATGCACTTAAAGGGATTGTCACCCTTCGGGATATCTCGGGCAAATTCGTTGCCGGAGGAATGCCCCAGGACACGCCAATCTCGGTCATCATGACAGCCGACCCGATCACACTGGCCCCAAGCGACGTCGGATCGGATGTTCTCCACGTGATGATGGAACGCGGGATCGGCCACATTCCCGTGTCCGAGGCCGGACGCCTTGTGGGGATCGTCACGCAGACTGATCTGACCCATTATCAGGCCGTGAACTCGGCCGAACTGGTGCGCCGCATCGCCGGTGCAACAACGGCGAAACAGATGGCCGGCGTGACAGCGGAAATCCCGCAATTGCTGGTGCAACTGGTGGCTGCTGGAAATCGGCATGAGATCACCACCCGTCTGATCACCGACATCGCCGATACAGTGACCCGACGTCTTCTGGCGCTGGGTGAAGAAAAGCTTGGCCCCCCACCCGTGCCATATCTGTGGCTGGCCTGCGGCTCGCAAGGTCGGCAGGAACAAACCGGAGTATCCGATCAGGACAATTGCCTGATGCTGGATGACAGTGTCACCGATGACGACATGCCCTACTTTCACGCGCTGGCCAAATTCGTGTCGGACGGTCTGGATGTCTGTGGTTATTTCTATTGCCCCGGCGACATGATGGCGACCAATCCGCGCTGGTGTCAGCCCGTGCGCGTCTGGCGCGATTACTTCAAGGGTTGGATCGCCAAACCCAACCCCGAGGCACAGATGCTGGCCTCGGTGATGTTTGACCTGCGTCCGATCGGTGGCACGACCGAGCTGTTTTCAAACCTTCAGGCCGAGACACTCAACGCGGCGCAAGGCAATTCGATATTCGTGGCGCATATGATTTCGAACTCGCTAAAACACACGCCGCCTTTGGGTCTGTTGCGGGGCTTCGCCACGATCCGGTCGGGCGAGCACCGCAATACGTTGGATCTCAAACACAACGGCGTTGTTCCGGTGGTGGACCTTGCCCGTATTTACAGCCTGCAAGGCAAGCTGCCCGAAGCCAACACGCGCGCGCGTCTGAAAGCGGCTGAGCTTGCCGGTGTGCTCAGCCCCTCGGGCGCGCGGGATTTGCTGGACGCCTATGATCTGATCGCGGAAACCCGGCTGGAACATCAGGTTCATCTGATAAAATCGGGCAGCGCGCCGGATAACTACCTGCCGCCCTCAGATTTGTCCGACTTTGAGCGAAGTCATCTGCGCGACGCCTTTGTCGTGGTAAAGACAATGCAATCGGCGGTGGGTCACGGCAAGGGAATGCTGGGCTAGCGTCACCCGCACAGGATCGCCTTCGGCGACCGTATTTGGAACGAGAAGAACGGGCGGTACGCGCCTGAAGGGTGGAGGATACAGATGTTTCTGGAACTGATCGGCACGATTTTTGCGGGGGTCGCTTTTGCGGGCCTTGTTTTGGTTCTGAACAAGCTGACCGGAGGCCGCTTGCCCCGCTGGGCCATGCCGGTCGCAGCGGGCCTGGGGATGATCATCATGACAATCGTCAGCGAGTATTCATGGTACGACCGGACAAGTGAAACCCTGCCGCAAGAACTGACCATCGTGCAGGAGGTCGAAAGCCGCGCCTTTTATCGCCCCTGGACCTATGCAATCCCGTTTGTGGACCGCTTTGCAGCAATCGATACCGTCTCAGTTCGTACCAATGAAAACCTGCCCGAACAGCGCCTGGTGGATTTGTATTTCTTTGGTCGCTGGGCCCCCAGATCGATGGTCCCTGTGGCGGTGAACTGCGCTGACAACAGCCGCGCCAATCTGGCGGACGGGGCCGAGTTTGCCGATGACGGAAGACTGTTGAACGCGGACTGGTTCGTCGCTGGCGCAGGCGACCCGATCATCGAGGCAACCTGCGGAGTCTGATCATGTTAAACCATCTGAGCCTGCGTCTGAGGATTTTTCTGTTCTTCTGCCTGCTGGCTCTGGGCGGTGTCGCGCTCAGCTGTGCCGCGCTTTGGGTCGGGTATCAGCGGCTTGACCCACAAAATGCCGCAAGCGCCTTTGTATTCAGCGGCTTGTTGACCTCGTTCGGGTTGCTGGCCCTGATCGCCGGGGTCTGGCTGTTGTTCGACGACAACGTGGCCAAACCCATCGAAAGGCTCTCGGCGCAGTTGCGCGCGCGGGCCCATGCGGGTGTCAGCACCGATCTGGACGTACAGGCGGCGCGGTATTTGGGCGATCTGGCTCCTGCTGCTGCCGGTCTGGCCGAGCAATTGTCGGTCAGCACCCTGTCCACCGCCGAAGCCGTCGCCGCCGAAACCGCGCATCTGGCCACAGAGAAACAGCGCCTGACCGCCCTGCTGACCGAGATTCCGGTTGCGATTCTATTGGCCGGTCCCACCCACCAGATCGTGCTTTATGACGCGCAGGCGGCCGAAGTGCTGGCCCAGATCGCACATCCCCGTCTGAATGCCTCACTCTTTGATTATCTGGAGCGGAAGGGACTACAGGATGCTTATACACAATTGTCCAAAACCGGATTGGACGTGACCTGCACGCTCAACAGCGCGGATGGAAAGCAATCCTATTCGGCTCGGATGAAACCGCTAGGTGACGCGCCAGGTTACATGCTTGTGTTCGAGGACAGCGTCGCCCGGATACAGCCCGAAGAGGCACGCCCGTTGGTCTATGATTTTGATCTGCTGGACACCCCCGGCGATGATGCTTTTGAGAACCGGCAGCTCTCGGACCTTTGCTTTGTTGTCTTCGACACGGAAACGACCGGGCTCTTGCCGCATAAGGACGAGATCGTGCAGATCGGCGCAGTGCGGGTCGTGAACGGACGCATCGTCGAGGGCGAGCGTGTGGATGTGCTGGTTGATCCCGGCATGCCCATTCCGCCGGCTTCGACCAAGGTTCACAAGATCAGCGACACTATGGTTCGTGGGGCACCTGATATTGTCGAAGCCGGACGCAGCTTTCATCAGTTTGCCCGCGATGCAGTCATCGTGGCCCATAACGCACCATTCGATATGGCATTTCTGCGTCGGCACGCGAAACGGATGGATGTTGAATGGGACCATCCCATTCTGGACACCGTCCTGTTATCCGCCGTCCTGTTCGGGGCCAGCGAGACCCACACTCTGGACGCCGTGTGTGAACGGCTGAGCATCACCATCCCCGCCGAATTGCGGCACACCGCACTGGGCGATGCCGTCGCTACGGCCGAAGCGCTGGTCAGGATGCTGCCGATGCTATCGGCGCGCGGCATGGAGACCTTTGGTGATGTCATCTCGGAAACACGCAAACATGGACGCCTGCTGGAAGATCTGAACTGACCACAAATCGCGGATGTGCCGCAAGCTTTCCATGGACAAACCGGACCGCCCGTGGCACCTGACATCTGCCCAGGACACGAGCGCGCGATGACCGAAAGAACATTCACCCCCGGCCCGGACCAAGGTCCTGCCTTTCGCGAGGCCTTGGGGTGCTTTGGCACCGGCGTCACCGTGATCACGACGCAGACCGACACCGGGCCGGTAGCGATCACTGTCAACTCCTTCGCCTCGGTATCGCTGGACCCTCCGCTGGTTCTTTGGTGTCTGGACAAAGAGTCGAACCGGTTCGATGCGTTCAGCACCTGTCAGACGTACTCGATCCACGTCATGGCGCAGGACCAGCATGATCAGGCGCTGCGTTTTGCCCGCAACGGTCTGGACTTCTCTCACGCCGATTGGCAGAGCGATCCGGCGGGGCGACCGCAGCTTACGGGATGTCTGGCGCGATTTGACTGCCGCCTGTTTGACTGCCACGAGGCTGGCGACCACCTCATCCTGGTCGGACATGTAGAACAGGTCATGCATCGCCCCGGTCAGGGCCTGATCTTCAAACGCGGGCAGTTCGGCGGCTTTGCCGATCTGATCTGATCACTCGTCCAGTGAACCGTGTACAGCCAGCGCCTCCAACTCGGCGTCCTGCGGTGTTATCACGCGAAACGCTTCGTGCACCCCTGCCCCTGTCAACTCACGCGCGACGGTCAGCAGCGTGTTTGGCCCATGTTCGTCACACAACTCAGACATATGTGCGATTTCAGCTTGCGCCACGCCCTTGGCCGCCTCGATCGAAGGGGCTCCGTAGAACTGCACGAAATGCTGGGCCAGACTTTCGGTTATCTGTTCAATTTCAGCGGGTTCCACCTGTGTCACAGCAACGAATGTTACCCGGCCAAAGGTCTCAAGCCCAAGCCATCCATTGGCAAACGCCTGCCGGGGTTTGCCCGACAGATCGCCCTCGCCCCAGTTCGAAAACTCGAATCCACCCGAGATGCACCACTCGCCGGTGCGGGCCGGAGAGTGAAATACGTTCATGTCGCTTTCGTCGAAATGGATCGCTCGGGCCAGTTTCATGTTCGGTTCTCCAATAGATCTGTGAGCGGGCTCAGCCGCGTGTCCGCTCCGTCGCGGATCAACATGCCGAACCGCTCATCCGTGCCCAGAAACACGCCGGTCTCGTCAAAAGGTTCGCCCACACCACGTAACAGGCCCATCCACTCGGCGTGCAGCGGCGCATTGCCGTCTTCCTGCCAGCGATTGAGCCAGGTCAACATGTGCCGCGACCAGCTTTCGACCAGTTGTGTGGGCGAAACCTCGGCGCAGCCTTCGTCATAAAGCGCGGTGATATCCGGGTTTTCGCCCGGCGCATCGCTGGTTTGCATCAGGGCCAGTTCCCAGCCGACGATCAGCCAATCGGGTTCGGCGTCCGGACTGGCACCAGACGCAGCGACCCGAAACATGCCGCATTTCGCACCGTTCACGCAGATCGGACCATCCCAGTCCAGGTGAACGGCCACTTCGGGCGGGGCCAGCGCGCCCAGTGCGTTCTGGAACCCCACGGCACAGAGCGGCAGCATCGCGATCGCGTCCTGCAAGGGGACCTCGGGCGCGAAAACGATGGCGACCCGCAGGCGGTCGGCCTGAATGTTGTAGACCACCGTCCCCGCATCGCATCCCAGCGCCGCCATGGCTTGCGCCCTTTCAAACGGATCCTCTCCGCCCAGAACAGGATGGCCGACCAGCAAGGGGGGAAAGACCGGCTCGGTCATGCGTTCCCCTTGGCGATCAAATCACGCGCGATCTTGCGGAACGCGTCGGCCTGAGCGCTGTCGGGCTTGCTGACCACAATGGGCGCGCCTCCATCTGCTGCGACGCGGATATCCAGATGCAGCGGGATTTCCCCCAGCAGAGGCACACCCAGCGCCTCGGCCTCGGAGGCCACACCGCCATGGCCGAACACATGCTCTTCATGTCCGCAGTTCGAGCAGATGTGGGTCGACATGTTTTCAATCATGCCCACAATCGGTGTCTTGAGCTGGTTGAACATGTCGATCCCCTTGCGGGCATCAATCAGCGCCACGTCCTGCGGGGTCGAGACAACTATCGCGCCGTCCACCTGGAACTTCTGGCTCAGCGTCAGTTGCACATCGCCCGTGCCGGGCGGCAGGTCGACGATCAGCACATCCAGTGCGCCCCATTGCACCTGATTCATCATCTGCTGCAACGCGCCCATCAGCATCGGACCACGCCAGACAACCGCCTGGCCTTCATTGGTCATCAGACCCATGGACATCATGGTCACGCCGTGATTGCGCAGCGGCAGGATCGTCTTGCCATCCGGGCTGGCCGGACGACCTGAGACACCCAGCATCCGAGGCTGCGACGGGCCATAGACATCCGCATCCAGCAGGCCGACGCGACGCCCCTCAGCCGCCAGCGCGCAGGCGAGGTTGGCTGAAACGGTCGACTTGCCCACGCCCCCCTTGCCCGAAGCCACGGCGATGATCCGATCCACACCCGGCACCGCTTGCGGTCCGGTCTGTGACGGCTTGGGTTTGGGTTTCAGGTCCGGCGGCGCCTTGTCGGAATGCGCCGTCAACATGGCCGAAACCTTCGCCACGCCGTCAACCATCTGCGCAGCTTTTTCGGCGGTCGCGCGCACCGGCTCCATCTGTTCGGCGTGTTTGGGATCGATCTCCAGAACGAACCGCACGGTGTCGCCCTCGACATTCAGCGCACGCACCACACCAGCGCTGACAATGTCCTGTCCCGAGACCGGATCAGTGATCTTTTTGAGGTTCGCAAGAACCGCGTCACGAACACTCATGCCTGTAACCCTTTGATTTTCCCAACCATGTGGTTGCTGTTCATTGCATGTGTCTCCGTCTCTTTCAGTTTATTTGACGCATTTGATGTCCTGCCGCTAGGCTGCACCCATGCGCGTTGTCCTTTTGTGCCTGAGCCTGACGCTCGCCGCCACCCCCTCTTGGTCGCAAGAGGCTTTGGGACTGGCAGCCCCGCCCGAGGTTGCAGACTCTGGTCTGTTGCAACATATCCTTCCGCGCTTCTCTCTCAAGACCGGGATACGGGTTATTGCCGATGATACGGGCGTTTTGACTCTGGAACCTTCTCCGCCCGGCGATCCGGTTTTTGCCCGTGATGGTGTGATCTATCACCTGCGGATCGGTGAAGATGCCAAACACGAACGGTTCCGCGACTGGCTGCTGTCCGATATCGGCAAGCGCACGGTGGAAGGGTTCGCACCAGAAAACGGCGCGCCTTTTTCGGCGGAATTCGAGGTCGCGGCCGTGCAGGACGAGATCGTGGTCGATGGCGACGCTGTGTGGGGCGAGGAGTTGTCGATGACCCATTGCGGGCGATGTCACGTGATCGGACCGCAGAACCGGATGAACGGTCTGGGTTCGACTCCGTCTTTCGCGGTGCTGCGCGCAATGCCCGACTGGTCGGAACGGTTCGAGGCGTTCTTTGCCCTGAACCCGCATCCGGCCTTCACGCAGATCGACGGGCTGACGCCGCCTTTTGATCCCACGCGCCCCTCGCCCATCCATCCTGTCGAGATGACGCTGGACGAGCTTGAGGCGATTCTGGCCTTCGTCTCGGTGATCCGGGCCGCCGATCTGGGCGCGCCACTGCAACTTCAGTGATCCTTCCGTTTCGAGAAGTAATCCTCGGTCGTGACCACTTTGGGACGAGGTGCGGACTGGAACGGATTGTCCTGCTGCTGGAATTGCGCATTTACCCGGCAATTGTCGCACATCTGGATCATCCGCGCCTTGTCCGAGGTGGCAAACATAGGGTGCGTGCCCGACAGCTTCTCCATGATGCGTTCCACCGTGGACTTCACGCCAAACAGTGCACCGCATTCGACACAGGCAAAAGGTTCTTCCTCGTTCAACACCTGCTGTGACAGGGCCGCGTCGCTCAGGTCCAGTTGCGGGACCAGAGTGATCGCATCCTCGGGGCAGATGGTCCTGCACATGCCGCATTGCAGGCACGCATCCTGCTGAAAATTCAGCTGCGGCTTGTCCGGGTTGTCGATCAATGCGCCGGACGGGCACAGCGATACGCAGCTGAGGCACAGCGTACAGCTGTCGGTATTCACCGCAACGGCCCCATAGGGCGCGTTCTCGGGCAATGGCAAAGGCACCTCGGCCTGCGGGTTCAGCGCCTGCGCCGCCAGCCGGGCAATTTGTCGGCGGTTCCCCAAAGGCAGCACCGGATCGGTCAGAGGTTTCGGCACGTCCTGCGCATACAGCAGGTCCGACATCGCGTCCGGGTCGGCCTCGTCAATCAAACCCAGTTTTCCGGACCCCGCGATGGCTGCCGCCAGTTCCAGTTCCTTGTCCAGCGCGTCGCGCTCGGTTGTCGGGGACAGCAGGATATCGACGCGCGCGAAGCCATGCGCCAGTGCGGCCAGCATCTCGGCATGGCCAAAGCCCGAAATCACGTCGAGCTCCAGCGGAATGACATCCGCGGGCAAGCCACGCCCGAACCGTGCCGATAGTCGGATCATCTCGGCCCCATGGGCGGTGTGCACCAGCAAGCGGGGGCTTTCACCCCCGGCCCGCCGATAGGTGCGGGCCAGAATATGCATCCGGGACAATAGCGCGGAGACGGGCGGGTCTTCATACGTGATCGCTGTCGAGGGACAGACCGCCGCGCATTCCCCGCATCCCGCACAAACCATGGGATCAATCGCGACATGTTCACCCGCCGGGGTGATGGCGCCGGTCGGGCAGATATCAAGACAGTTCGTACACCCGACCTGTTCGGCGCGGGAATGGGCGCAAAGCGTTTCCTCCATCCGCACATAAAGCGGCTTTTCAAAGGTTCCGACCAATTGCGCGGCCTCAAAGGCCAGACGTTCTACGGCCACCGTATCCCTCGGATCGGCGCGCAGGTACCCTTCGCGCTTGGCCGGAGCTTGCACCAGAGGTGTATCGCCCGTCAGATCCAGCACGATATCGCAGGCGGAGTGCCCACCGTCGCGCGGCGCAGACCACACGAACGCTCCACGCCCGCCGGGCTCAAGCTGCTGCAATCCGTCCAGGCGCATCGTGAACCCGCCCAACGCCCCGTTGAGCGCACGGACCCTTCCGCGTACCACATCATAAGCACGCGACATCGGCTCGGTATCGTCAGTGCAAAGAACAGTCACGGCCAGCGTGGCCGACAGCCGCTCGGCCAGGTCAAACGTGACCGCGCCCGGGCCAATGATGAAACAGGTGCCTTCACTGATTACATCCACGCTGGGCGTAATCGGTTGCGGCACCAGCGCCTCAGCTGCAAGCGCCGCCATCTTGGCGGCCGCCTCACCGCCCTCGTCCGACCAACCCGCGCGATCGCGAAGGTCCACGAACCCCGGGGCGTCAATCTGCAATTCTTCGGCAAGCGTGCGGAACACGTCCTGTTCCTGCCCGCAGGCAATAACAGTATCACCTTCTTGCAGCCGCCCTGCGGCAAGCTCTAACTCGCGCGTACACAGGGCGGTGTGCACCTTCGAACATGCAACATCACAGGTCGATGCAATCAATTCGGCATCCATAGACTGGGTCCCTGCGCAGTCACATAATAGTATTTTGGTGCTCATATCCCCTCCCAGGTCGCCGCTCCATCCCACAGCACAGTAGGCTGTCGCCCCGAAGTGACAATGTAAAGACCGCGGTTTTCGCTAAAATTCCGTGGCCTGAGGCACCCCAAAGCCCTGTATTCGCAGCAATCCGCATCACTGCTCAGGGTTACCCTACGACCATCTACGACTAAGGTCGTAATGCCGGGGCTTGGCAGAAGATCAAATTGTGTACCATAGTGGACGTGGTGAAGGCAGGGGAGAGCCTTCCGGGGAGGACTGCGTGGCGAAGGCCGCAAACCAGATTGAAATGCCAATCGGCGTCGTCGTGCGCAAAACACCCGGTGTGACCCGCTGGGCGAAATGGAATTGGCGTGCCGTCGCCGTCCTGCCCGGTGCGGGCCCGGCGGACTGGCATGAGATGCGCCGCGAAGGTGAGGCCGTTGAGTACCATGCCGCGACCCTGCCCCTGACCCTGTGGGCGGACGAAACCGAAGCGTACATGGTCAATCTGTCGGATGGGCAACCCTCGATCTATCTTGTCCTGCGTGACGCTTTGGACGGGCAGCGTCCGATGGATGCAGTGCTGGTAACGGCTTCCCCCTATGAAGGTCAGGATTACGCGGATACCGGTGAAGAGATTGTCGAGAAAATTCCGATGACCGACGGGCTGATTGCCTGGGTGCGGGATTTCGCGCTGGAGCATCACCGCGATGAGATCTTCGTCAAACGAATGCGCGACAAGAAACGCACCGATCTGGTCGAAGATGGCAAGGGCGATGCACGCATCCGACAGGCCTCGGACGTCTACCGCGCACCGCGCAGGATCATCCAATGACCCAGACCCGCGATTTCTGGTCACGCCGCAAGGCCGCTGTTCAGGCCGAAGCCGAGGCCGAAGCTCTGGCCGCCGAGGAACAGATTATCGCGGCTCAGCAGGCCGAACTGGATGAAAAGACCGACGCCGAGATATTGGCCGAGTTCAATCTGCCGGACCCAGATACATTGCAGGCCGGAGATGACGTCTCGGGCTTTATGGCCAAGGCCGTGCCTGACCGGTTGCGTCGCCGTGCGTTGCGCAGGTTGTGGCGATTGAACCCGGTTCTCGCGAATGTTGACGGGTTGGTCGACTATGGCGAGGACTACACCGACGCCGCCTGTGTGATCGAAAACCTCCAGACCGCCTATCAGGTTGGTAAAGGCATGCTGGCCCATGTCGAAGCCTTGGCGGCAGAAGCCGAGCAAGACGAGGTTGAAACGGAACCTCAGGAAACCGAAGACGAGCCCGAGGCTCAGCCGGATACAGCCGAACATGTTGAACAATTGGCTGCAGAACCTGTGTCGACGCCCGAAATCGACGAGGCGGAAGAGCATGCAGAGCTCGCCCCTGCCCCACGCCGCATGAAATTTGAATTTGAAGGATAACCTGATGACCGCAAGCGAAGCGCAACAGATTGATGTCTCGGCCGAGGATCGCCTGCGCGCGGATTTCTACAACTTTCTCGGGCTTCTGCTGGCAGCCCCACCCGATCAGCTGTTGCTGGATCAGGTCGCGGGTCTTGGCGGTGATGAGACCGATCTGGGTCAGGCCATTCAGGCCATGGCGCGGGTGGCCAAGGTCACCAAGCCCGCCGCCGCCGAGCGCGAGTTCAATGCGCTGTTCATCGGCTTGGGCCGGGGCGAGTTGCTGCCCTATGCCAGTTTCTACCTGACCGGGTTCCTGAACGAAAAACCTTTGGCCCAGTTGCGCAATGACATGGCGTCACGCGGGATCACCCGCGCGCAGAATGTATTCGAGCCCGAAGACAATATCGCCTCGTTGATGGAGATGATGGCGGGCATGATCGTTGGCCGATTTGGCTCTGCGGCCTCGCTGGACGACCAGAAAGCGTTCTGGAGCAAGCATGTCGGCCCCTGGGCCACGCATTTCTATTCGGATTTGGAAGCAGCCGAGAACTCGGTTCTTTATGCCTCGGTCGGCACGGCCGGTCGGGTATTCATGGAGATCGAGCGCGAGGCCTTCCGGATGACGACAGCGTGACAGGCTGTCATTCGCCAGCGCCCGGATCCGGGCGCTAAACTGCAAATGGGAAAGGAGACCCCCATGAGCAAGACCAAGGAAGAAGGCGCAAGCCGCCGCGACTTCCTCAAACTGGCCGGAACCGCAGCGCCCGCTGCCGTTGCCGCCGCCACCCTGACCGGACAGGCCGAAGCAGCCGAGTTGCCCACGGACGAAACCCGGATGCAGGACACCGCGCACACGCGCGCATATCTGGACAGCGCCCGGTTCTGATACCGGACGAGGTCACACCCGACAGACGGTTGCGATTGGCCCTGACGTCGGTTTCGTGAAGTACCAAGCCAGCCGTGGCTGACACGGCGCGCAAGGGAGGAAAGTAATGCTTAGGAAAAAGACCAACGGGGTTGCGAGACGCCCCCAGCGGACAAGTATCCTGTCCCAGGTCGGCGAGAAAACCGTCGATCGCCGCGCATTCCTGCGTGGCTCGGGCCTGACGATCGGCGGCCTTGCCGCGATCAGCGCCACGGGTGGAACCGTGACGCCAGCCAGCGCCCAGACAGCGGCCAATCAGGCCGTCGAAAATATCAAATCCGTATGCACCCACTGCTCGGTCGGCTGTACCGTCGTTGCCGAAGTGCAGAACGGCGTCTGGGTCGGGCAGGAACCCGGCTGGGACAGCCCGTTCAATCTGGGTGCGCACTGCGCCAAGGGGGCCTCGGTTCGCGAGCACGCCCATGGCGAACGCCGCCTGAAATACCCGATGAAAAAGGAAGGCGGAGAGTGGAAGCGCATCAGCTGGGAACAGGCGATCGACGAGATCGGCGACGGCATGATGAACATCCGCGAGGAATCCGGACCGGACAGCGTGTACTGGCTGGGGTCCGCGAAACACAATAACGAACAGGCCTATCTGTTCCGCAAGTTCGCCGCCTACTGGGGCACGAACAACGTGGACCATCAGGCCCGTATCTGCCACTCGACCACTGTTGCGGGCGTTGCGAACACATGGGGCTACGGCGCCATGACCAACTCGTACAACGACATGCACAACAGCCGGGCCATCTTTATCATCGGTGGTAACCCGGCCGAGGCGCACCCCGTCTCGCTGCTGCATATCCTGCGCGCGAAAGAGCAGAACAACGCCCCTCTGATCGTCTGCGACCCGCGCTTTACGCGCACCGCGGCCCATGCGGATGAATATGTCCGCTTCCGCCCCGGCACCGACGTCGCGCTGATCTGGGGTATCCTGTGGCACATCTTCGACAACGGCTGGGAAGACAAAGAGTTCATCCGCACCCGTGTCTGGGGTATGGACCAGATTCAGGAAGAAGTGCGCAAGTGGAACCCCGAAGAGGTTGAGCGCGTCACCGGCACGCCCGGCTCGCAGCTGCGCCGCGTCGCCCGGACCATGGTGAACAACCGTCCCGGTACCGTTGTGTGGTGCATGGGTGGGACGCAACACACCAACGGCAACAACAACACCCGCGCCTATTGCGTGCTGCAGCTTGCGCTGGGCAACATGGGCACCTCAGGTGGTGGTACCAACATCTTCCGCGGCCATGACAACGTGCAGGGCGCGACGGACCTTGGTGTTCTGTCCCACACCCTGCCCGGCTATTATGGCCTGTCGAAGGGTGCGTGGGGTCACTGGGCCCGTGTCTGGGGTGAAGAGCCCGAATGGCTGGCAGGTCAGTTCGCCACGATCAAGGACAAGGAAGGCAAGGACAAACCGCTTCAGAACGAACGCGGCATCCCGGTCTCCCGCTGGATCGACGGTGTTCTGGAAGACCCGGCCAACATGGATCAGGACAACAATGTCCGTGCCATGGTTCTGTGGGGTCACGCGCCCAACTCGCAGACCCGGATGACGGAAATGAAGACGGCGATGGAAAAGCTGGACATGCTGGTCGTGATCGACCCGTATCCCACCGTTTCCGCCGTTCTGCATGACCGCACCGATGGTGTCTACCTGCTGCCAGCCTGTACGCAGTTCGAAACCCGTGGCTCGGTCACGGCCTCGAACCGGTCGCTACAGTGGCGCGACAAGGTGGTTGATCCGCTGTTCGAAAGCCTGCCGGACGAGGTCATCATGGCCAAGTTCGCCAACAAGTTTGGCTGGGCAGATCGGTTCTTCCGCAATATCGAGATGGACGACCCGGAAACCCCGAATGTTGAAAGCATCACGCGTGAGTTCAACTCGGGCCTCTGGACCATCGGCTATACCGGTCAGTCGCCGGAACGTCTGAAAAGCCATATGGCAAACCAGCACACGTTCGACAGAACAACGCTGCAAGCCATCGGTGGACCCAACGACGGCGAGTATTACGGTCTGCCCTGGCCCTGCTGGGGCACACCGGAAATGGGTCATACGGGGACACCAAACCTCTATGACATGTCCAAACCGGTGGCCGAAGGTGGCCTGACCTTCCGCGCCCGTTTCGGCGTGGAACGCGACGGCGACAACCTGCTGGCCGAAGGGGTCTATAGCGTTGGTTCGGAAATTCAGGATGGATACCCTGAATTCACGATGCAGATGCTGATGGATCTTGGCTGGGACGGTGACCTGACCGCCGAGGAACGCGCGGCGATCGACGCCGTTGCGGGTCCTGAAACCAACTGGAAGACCGACCTTTCGGGCGGTATCCAGCGGGTTGCGATCAAGCATGGCTGTGCGCCCTTCGGGAACGCAAAGGCCCGCGCGGTCGTCTGGACCTTCCCGGATCCGATCCCGCTGCATCGCGAGCCGCTATATACGCCGCGTCGCGATCTGGTGGCGGACTATCCGACCTACGAGGACCGGCATGCCTATCGCCTGCCTACCCTTTATGCTTCGATCCAGAAGAACGACTTTTCAAAGGATTATCCGATAATCCTAACGTCTGGTCGTCTGGTCGAATATGAAGGCGGCGGTGAAGAAAGCCGGTCGAACCCGTGGTTGGCCGAGCTTCAGCAGGACATGTTCGTCGAGATCAACCCGCGCGATGCCAACAACCTTGGTATCCGTGACGGGCAACAGGTCTGGGTTGAAGGTCCCGAAGGCGGAAAGGTCAAGGTGATGGCGATGCTGACCAACAGGGTCGGTGCCGGTGTGGCCTTCATGCCGTTCCACTTTGGCGGCCATTTCCAGGGCGACGATCTGCGGTCGAAATACCCCGCAGGTGCCGACCCCTATGTCTTGGGTGAAAGTTCCAACACCGCCCAAACCTATGGCTACGATTCAGTGACCCAGATGCAGGAGTCCAAATGTACTCTCTGCAAGATCTCGGCAGCGTAAAGGAGGACGATAATGGCTAGAGCAAAGTTTCTCTGCGACGCTGAACGCTGCATCGAGTGCAACGCCTGTGTCACCGCGTGTAAGAACGAGCACGAGGTCCCGTGGGGCATCAACCGCCGCAGGGTGGTGACGATCAATGACGGCAATCCGGGCGAACGCTCGATCTCGGTGGCCTGCATGCATTGTTCGGATGCGCCTTGCATGGCGGTGTGCCCGGTCGACTGCTTCTATCAGAACGAAGAAGGGGTCGTCCTGCACTCCAAGGACCTGTGCATTGGCTGCGGCTATTGCTTCTACGCGTGCCCCTTCGGCGCGCCGCAATACCCGCAGGCAGGCAATTTTGGGTCGCGCGGCAAGATGGACAAATGTACCTTCTGTGCTGGCGGCCCCGAGGAAACGCACTCGACCGCGGAGTTCGCCAAATATGGTCGCAACCGGATCGCCGAGGGCAAGCTGCCCATCTGCGCCGAGATGTGTTCCACCAAAGCCCTGCTTGCCGGTGACGGCGACGTGGTCTCGGCCATCTACCGCGAGCGCGTTGTTGCGCGCGGGTTTGGCTCGGGCGCCTGGGGTTGGGGCACCGCCTACGACCAGAAAGACGGCTAAGGTCTGACCGAAGCTTGACAGCCCCCGCCCTGTGCCGGGGGCTGTTTTACTCTTGCCGGTGGCCGCGTGTCGGTCGCCTCAATTCCTGACCGTGGTGGAGCGCCTATGACCGACGATATCTACTGGCTGTTGAAGCTGGATTTGAACCCCGAAAAGCAGTCTGAATTCGAGGCCCTGATGGCTGAAATGGTTGCGGCCACATTGCAGGAAACCGGTGCCAAAAGCTATGAATGGCACCAAAGCGAAAACGCCATTCACATCTACGAACGCTATGCCAGTTCTGACGATGCAATGATTCATATGCAAAATTTCGGGGCAAATTTTGCAGATCGGTTTATGTCTTTGCTTACGCCGGTTCAGCTTGATGTCTACGGCCCCGCGAAAGACGACCTTAGGGCGGCACTGTCCCCCGTCGGTGCTGTCTTTCACACGCAGATCGGCGGCTTTGATCGCTGACACGACCAAGAATAGGACAAGAACCCATGCGCCTGATCCATTTTCTGCTCGTCTCACTTTTCCTGACCGGAGCTGCATGGGCGCAGGACGCCTCGGAACAGCCTGCGCCGGATCGCTCGGCAACGGGCGGGGCCACGACGCTTGAAGATATCCTGGCCCGGCAACGCGGCGAGAAGGTGGACAATGCCTATCGCTCGGAAAATACAGGCCAAGGTAATGTCGAAGGTTTGCTGGGACAGTTTGGGACAAATGGCATCGCGTCAGACAGTGATGTCTATCGCGCGCTGCGCTATGGGTCGGCGGATGTCACCGTGTCGTCTCAGGGTCCCGCAGCCAGCGTTCTGATCCAGGATGGCGGCATGTGGTGGTGGGCCTTCCGCACCGGACCGTTGCGCGAATACGGCACCTACATCATTGCAGGCATGGCCGCAGTGATCCTGCTGTTCTTCCTGATCCGTGGAAAAATCCGCATCGACGGAGAGAAAACAGGCCGCACTGTCACCCGCTTCAACAGCTTCGAACGCTTCGGTCACTGGCTTTTCGCCGGATCGTTTCTGGTTCTTGGCCTGACGGGCCTGCTGACCCTCTATGGTCGCGATTTCCTGATCCCGGTCTTCGGAAAAGAAGGGTTTGCCGCCATCGCGCAGGGCTGCAAATGGCTGCACAACAATTTGGCCTGGGCCTTTATGCTGGGCCTGATCATCGTGACGGTGAACTGGATTGCCCATAACATTCCCAACCGGACCGACCTGAAATGGCTGGCTGCAGGTGGCGGCCTGTTCACCAAGAACAGCCATCCGCCCGCCAAAAAGTTCAACGCCGGTCAAAAGGTGATCTTCTGGGCCTGCATCGTTCTGGGCGTGTCGATCAGCCTATCGGGCCTGTCGCTTCTGTTCCCGTTCGAGATGCCGCTATTTGCCAAAAGCTTCCAGATCGCCAATTCAACCGGGCTGCCTCAGATGATGGGTCTGACCCTGCCGGTACAGATGTCACCGCAGGAAGAGATGCAATACGCGCAGGTTTGGCACGTGATGATTGCCTATGTCTTCATTGCCATCATCATCGCTCATATTTACCTCGGCTCGATCGGGATGGAGGGCGCGTTTGACGCCATGGGCACCGGCGAGGTGGAAGAGCAATGGGCGCGCGAACACCACTCGCTGTGGCTGGAAGAGGTCCAGGAAAAAGAGGCCGGCAAGGCGGCGGCCTCGCCCGCTGAATAGATGCGCAGGTTGGTTCTGGCGCTGGCGTTGGTGCCGCTGCCCGCGCTCGCTGAGTTCTATACGCTCAAAGGTCATGGCGGCCCGATCATGGGGATCGCCACGGCCCCCGACGGGAGGATTGCCACGGCAAGCTTCGACAACTCGGTTGGCATCTGGTCGGATCAAATGCCGGAATGGCTGGAGGGTCACGAGGCTGCTGTAAACGCAGTCGCCTTCAGCGGCACGGCGATCTATTCCGCAGGCGACGATTTCACCCTGCGCCGCTGGCCAGGCGGCGAGGTTGTGGGTCAGCACAAAGGCAAGATCGTTGGTATCGCGGGTTCAAAAACCCATGTGGCCACTGCCAGCTGGGATGGCACGATTGGCTTGTGGCCTGTGGACGGCTCGCAACCTCAGATATTGAGTACAGGCAGCGGTGTGAACGCGGTTGTGTTCTCACCCGATGGGTCACAGCTCTACTCGGCCGGGGTGGATGGGGCCCTCCGACGATGGGATGTGACCACCGGGCAGGAAACCCAGCGGTTGGTCGAACATGGGTTCGGCATCAATGAACTGGTCCTTAACGCACAAGACAACTGGCTCGCCTACGGCGCCGTAGACGGCGTCACCCGGATTCGCGATCTGAACACCGGGGAAGAACGTGATTTCACCCTCGACCGCCGCCCCATACTGGCCCTGGCCCTCAGCCCCGACCGCCGTCTGTTGGCCGTCGGTGATGGCGAAGGCTATATCATGGTCATCGACACCACGGACTGGCGCATCGCCCAGGATTTCCGCGCCACCCTGCGCGGGCCGGTTTGGGCACTGGCCTTTTCCTCTGACGGTGAAAACATTCATGCGGGCGGAATTGACGAGGCGATGTATAGCTGGCCCATTGCCAACCTGCGCGAACAGGAACGGATGGCCGCATCCGAACCAAGCTTTCTGAAAAATCCCGATCAGATGAGCAACGGAGAACGCCAATTCGCCCGCAAATGCTCCATCTGCCACAGCCTGACACCGGATGGCCAACGCCGCGCCGGACCGACGTTGCACGGTATCTTCGGACGCAAAGCCGGAACACTGCCGGGATATTTCTACTCGGAAACCCTGCAAGACTCTGATATCATTTGGAATGACGAAACGATAAATGCCCTTTTCGACGAAGGGCCCGACCACTACATTCCGGGATCAAAGATGCCCATGCAACGGATCACGCAGGCCAACGACCGAGACGACCTGATCGCCTTTCTGCGCCGCGCCACGGCACCAGAAAACTGAGCTGGAGGACCCTATGAAAGCCTTTGCCGCCGCCGTTGTCGTCATGGTCGTAATCACCGTGGCCGCGCCGAATGTTCTGGACCAGATCGGATTCAGCGCGGCCGATACCGGGTCCGGCGCAGCTGTGCGCCTCGACTGAATGCCAGAATACCTGACAACCAGAGAGCTGGCCGATCTCTTGCGTATCGGCGAGCGCAAAGCCTATGATCTGGCCTCATCCGGTGAAATACCCTGCGTCCGGGCCATGGGCAAACTGCTGTTTCCCCGAACCGAGATCATCGCCTGGCTCAACGCATCACGGTCCGGTCCCCAGGTTGCCCAGCCCCCCCTGCCCCCGATTGTCGCCGGATCCCATGACCCGCTGCTCGACTGGGCGCTACGTGAAAGCGGCTCGGAACTGGCAACTTATTACGATGGCTCCTTTGACGGGTTGACCCGGTTAAGCCAACGCACCGCCCAAGCCGCCGCGTTGCACATCCACGAAGATGGCGGGTTCAATACGGAAACCTTGCAAAGCACTTTGGGCGAAGCGCCGGTCGTCCTGGTGGAAATCGCACAACGCCAACGCGGCCTGCTGCATGCGCCCGGCGTCGAACTTTTGACCTCTTTTGCCGATCTCAAAGGTCGCCGCGTTGCCCTGCGTCAGGACAACGCCGCCAGTCAGCGGCTGTTTGATGCCCAGCTCCGGTCCCATGGTCTGTCGCGAGACGATCTGACCACACTGCCCACCTGCGCCCGAACAGAAGAAGAATTGGCGATCGCTTTGCATGATCGCAAGGCTGAAGTAGGCTTCGGTCTGGGCGCACTGGCCAACCTTTACGACCTTGGTTTCACACCAACCCATACCGAACGGCTCGACCTCGCCATCTGGCGACGCGCCTATTTCGATACACCGCTGCAAAAACTACTCACATTCCTCCAGTCCCCGCGCTTCGCCACCCGCGCACAGGAATTGGGTGGATATGAATTGTCAGGACTGGGAACAATCCACCGAAACGGGGCCAGCGGCTGACCCGCGGTCCTGCCCCTTCATCTTTTCCAAAATACTCTCGCCGAAGGCATTGGCCGCAGGCCAATTCAGCGCGCGTTGGGAAAGAACACCTGCTGCCCGTCCAGAGCGAAAGACGCAATCGCCGCCTGCCCATCCGGCCCCACCAGCCAGTCTATGAACCTCTGCCCCGCAGCGGCCCGCACCGCCGGGTGTTTCTCCGGGTTCACCAATATGACCCCATACTGGTTGAACAGGCGTGGATCCCCTTCAACCATCACCTCCAGATCTCCTCTGTTGCCAAAGGATTGCCAGGTTGCGCGATCGGTCAGCACATAGGCATTCATGCCACTGGCCACGTTCAGCGTCGCACCCATCCCCGAGCCGGTCTCGCGGTACCATCCGCCCGACGCACCGGTCGGATCAAGGTCGGCAGCGGCCCAATGCCCCATCTCGGCTTTGTGCGTACCGCTGTCATCGCCACGAGATGCAAATGGCGCTTCGACCGCAGAAACGGCGCTGAGCGCCGCCACGATATCCGTGCCACCCTTCACTCCGGCGGGGTCGGACTTCGGTCCCACCAGAACAAAATCGTTATACATCACGTCGAGCCGCTCTACGCCCCACCCCTCGGCAACGAATTTCTCTTCAGCGGGTTTGGCGTGCACCAGCAGGACATCCCCATCCCCGTTGATCGCATTGCGAATAGCCTGACCGGTGCCGACAGCTACAACCCGAACGTCAATCCCGGTTTCTGCTTCAAAGCCCGGCAAAATATAGTCCAGCAAACCTGAATTCTGTGTCGAGGTCGTGGACTGCACAATGATGAAAGGGGCTTCGGCCTGTAACGCCGTTGCGGAAAAGCCCAAGCTTATCAAGGCCGCCCGAACAAGGTTCCGGATCATTCCATTCTCCGTCGTTTTGGTTAGGTCACCAGCCCGCCAGCAAGATAGCGGCGCGAGGCATCACTTTCAGGCGCATCCAGCACCTGTTTGGCGGCTCCATGTTCGACCACATGGCCACCCTGCATCATGATGATATCCGCAGCCAACCGCCGCGCCTGCCCGATGTCATGGGTGACCATCACGATACGCACGCCCCGGTTCGAGGCCCTAAGGATCATCCGCTCGATCACCTGCGTGGCGCTGGGATCCAAGGCGCTGGTTGGCTCGTCCAGAAACAAGGTCTCGGGATCCAAAGCCAAAGCACGCAATATGGCAAGACGCTGCGCTTCCCCTCCTGATAGCGAGCGCGCGGACTGCCGTGCTTTGCCCTCAAGCCCGCCTTCGGCCAGCAATGCCTCGATGCGGGTTCTACGGGCACTTCGCGTCACCCCCTGACGTTTAAGGACAAAGTCCAGATTGGCCGAAACCGACCGACGCAGCAAAACAGGCTGCTGAAACACCATCGCCTGCCGGGCCTTGTGCTTTTCGTTCAGGGCATGTCCATCCTGCTCGATGCTTCCATGATCGGGCGCAATCAACCCGTGCAAACACCGCAACAGCAGACTTTTTCCCGCACCATTGGGCCCGAGGATCAAGGTCGGCCCCGGGCCATCCAACTCCAGGTGCGGCACATTCAGCAGGGCTTTGCCCTTGCGCGAGATGTGCAGGCCTTTCACCCTCAGACACCCGGCCATGTCACAAACCAGATCACGCATGGCGCAACCCCTCTTGTTCGGCCCGCAGGCTGACAGCACTGACCATGGCGTTCACGGCCACGGCGATTCCGATGAGGATCGCTCCTAGCGCCAGAGCCAGCGCCAAATTGCCCTTCGAGGTTTCCAGCGCGATCGTCGTCGTCATAACCCGCGTCACATGATTGATGTTGCCACCGACGATAATCACCGCCCCGACCTCGGCAATGGCGCGACCGAACCCGGCCAGCAAAGCCGTAACCAACGCCAATCGGGCGTCCCACAACAAAACCGGCACCGACGCCAGACGGGACACCCCCAGCGACCGCAGCTGCTCGGAATATTCCTCGGCCAGCATCTCGATCACCTGTCGGGTCAACGCCGCGACGATGGGCGTGACCAGCACCACCTGAGCGATGATCATCGCCGTCGGCGTGTAAAGCAATTCCAACACACCCAGAGGACCAGACCGCGACAGCATCAGATACACAAGCAAACCGACCACGACCGGAGGAAAGCCCATCAGCGCGTTCATCAGGATGATCAGCATCCGCCGTCCCGGGAACCGGGCCACGGCGAGCGCTGCCCCTACAGGCATTCCGATCAGCGCCGAAATCATCACCGCAAAAACAGAAACTTTCAGGGACAGAAACACAATCGCCCAAAGCTCTGCATCCCCGTCAAGGATCAGAGCCAGGGCCGAACTGAATTCTGATGCAAAACCCTGCATTTTCTTCCATGTTTTTGCAAGTTCGTACAAATTGCATGTATTTACAAGAGAATACTAAGCCATCTGAGCCGCAAGTACAGACACAATTCCGACACCCCGAACAAGAAACGCGGCCCCACTGGGACCGCGTTCCGAAGCGTTGAAGTCTGGATCAGTTCAAGGCCGCATCGGTAATCTTGTGTGTCCAAGCACCCTCGGGCGTTTTGGTGATGACCGGGTCAGACCCGCCAGCCAGCAGCGTGCTGACGGTACGGTCAAAATCCGCGGGATCAAGCGAGCCGTTCGACCCTGCGGTGAGCTTGGCAATTTCCCCCATCATGCGCTGTTGATGCTCTTCGGTCTGGGCGCCCGTTGCGTCGTTTTCCAGCACGATATCAGCCGCTTCATCAGGATTTTCTTCGGCGTATTTCCAACCCTTCATCGAGGCGCGGACAAAACGTTCCATCTTGTCGACAAAAGCCGCGTCGTTCAGGTTTTCTTCCAGCACGTACAGACCGTCTTCCAGCGTGGCAACGCCCTGATCTTCGTATTTGAAGGTCACCAGCTCGTCCGGGTTCACGCCTGCATCAATGACCTGCCAGTATTCATTGTAGGTCATGGTGCTGATACAATCGGCCTGCCGCTGCAGCAGTGGATCAACGTTAAAACCCTGCTTCAACACTTCGACACCACTTTCACTTTTGCCGTCGGTGCTGATCCCCAACTGGCTCATCCAGCTCATGAACGGGAACTCATTGCCAAAAAACCAAACCCCCAGCGTTCGGTTCTTGAGGTCGTCGGGCGAGGCAATCCCTGCGTCTTTCCAACAGGTCAGCATCATGCCCGAGCTTTTGAATGGCTGCGCGATATTCACCAAAGGCAAACCTTTTTCACGAGCAGCCAACGCGGCAGGCATCCATTCGACGGTGACATCCGCTCCGCCGCCCGCAATGACCTGTGTCGGTGCAATATCCGGCCCGCCAGGCAAAATGGTGACATCCAGCCCTTCTTCTTCGTAGAACCCTTTGTCGGCGGCCACATAATAGCCAGCGAACTGTGCCTGCGTTACCCATTTCAATTGCAATGTCACTTCATCCGCCGACCAGGCCGCCGTGGCTGTCAGGCCCAAGGCGGCAACCGCCCCGCTGAGTAGCTTATTCATCTTCATCTTCTCCTAGTTGTTGTTGCCCCTTTTTCGGGGTCTGTTGAAGTTTTGTTATCCTCGTTGTGACGGGTGCCAGAAAGTCACTCCCTTTTCGATCATGGCGACAAGTCCGTAGAATGCTGTACCAGCCAGCGCGGCGACCACGATCTCGGACCAGACCATGTCCAGCGCCAACTGGCCGACGCTGGTTGATATCCGAAAACCCATTCCCAAGGTCGGCGAACCGAAGAATTCGGCCACGATAGCGCCGATTAACGCCAGAGTGGTCGAAATTTTCAACCCGTTGAAAATGAACGGCATCGCCGCAGGCAGGCGCAGTTTCACGAAGCTCTGCCAATAGGTTGCCGCATAAGTCTCCATCAGATCGCGCTGCATGGCAGAAGCTTCGCGCAGCCCGGCGACGGTGTTCACCAGCATCGGAAAGAACACCATCACAACGACAACCGCCGCTTTCGAGTGCCAGTCGAAACCGAACCACATCACCAGAACCGGAGCCGTTCCCACAATCGGCAACGCGGCTACGAAATTCCCAACGGGCAGAAGGCCCAGACGCAGGAATTCCCACCGGTCAACCGCAATCGCCATCAGGAAGGCCGCACCGCAGCCGATCAGATACCCGCTCAGCGCGCCTTTGATGATGGTTTGCACGAAATCTGCCCAAAGGATCGGCAGGCTGTCGCCAAAGCGGACGGCAATCACCGATGGTGCCGGCAGAATGATCAGAGGTACCTCAAGCCCGCGCACCACAAGCTCCCAGATGCCGATAACCGTCAGGCCGAAAATCAGCGGTGCCAGGAACCGAACCATCTGACTGTCAGCCTGCGGACCGCTCGCCAGACGACTGTTCAGCCACCAGCCAAACAGCCACAGAAGAATTGCACCCAGGACAAGGATCATGGCGCTATTCCCATTCGTTTCAGAACCGTGCGCTCCAGCAAGCCCAGCAACCCGACCAAACAAGCTGCCAATATAGCCGCCCCAAACAAGGCCGACCAGATTTGCACCGTCTGCCCGTAGTAGCTGCCCGCCAGAAGCCGCGCACCCAGCCCGGCCACCGCGCCGGTGGGCAATTCGCCGACGATGGCCCCGACCAACGAGGCTGCGATGCCGATCTTGAGCGAGGCAAACAGGTAAGGCATCGACGCGGGCAGGCGCAGTTTCCAAAAACTCTGCGATTTGCTGGCGCTATAGGTCCGCAGCAGGTCCAACTGCATCGCATCCGGGCTGCGCAACCCTTTGACCATGCCCACGACGACCGGGAAAAAGCTGAGATAGGCCGAAATAGTCGCCTTTGGGATCAGCCCCTGTACCCCGATCGAATAGAGCACCACGATGATCATCGGGGCCAGCGCAATGATCGGAATGGTCTGGCTGACAATGGCCCACGGCATCACCGACAGGTCCATCACCTTGCTGTGCACGATCCCGACAGCCAGCAGAATGCCCAGTCCCGTACCAATCGCAAAGCCCAGCAACGTCGCGCTGAGTGTGATCCACCCGTGATAGACCAGTGACCGCTTGGACGTGATCTTCTTGTTGACGGTGGAGTCCCATAACTCCAGCACCACATCATGAGGCGCAGGCAAACGCGGGCGGTTTTGCTCCCAGGTGTCCGGGATCGCGAAAGCATTGTCCCAGACAAGCACAATGTCATTTTCCTGCAACCGCTCTTTTGCGGTTGGAGGATCCACTTCTTCACCCGCGCGCTCGGCCGCGTTCAGCGCGCTGTCGATGTTCATCGGAATGCAGGCAATATACCACGCGACCACAATCGCTGCGATCACCACCATGACTGCCACAAACTGCTTCATGCCCGCCACTCCATCCGAATGACCGGAACCGTGTCGGGCGGGGTCGGAGGTTCAGTCCCCGTTTCGACAAACCCCTCGCGCCGGTAAAACCGCTGCGCGCCCCGGTTCGGCACATGGGTTGTCAGCCATAAATAATCGCGCCCGTCCTTGGCCTGGTCTAACAGCCGTTTTCCAATCCCCTCACCTGTGCGCAGGCAATAGAGCGCGCCCACTTTGCACTCGACCGGATCGACGGACATATAACAATCCACCGGATCACCCGAGACCCAAATCTCGCGCTGCGGGAATGCTTCGCGTATCAGATCGGCCAGTTTCTCTTGCGGCAATTCTTCGGGCATCCAGTCCGTTTCTTCGAGCCACGTCCTCACCACCCGCGCGCAGGCCGCCACATCCTCGGGAACGGCGCGTCTGATCCCGCCCCCCGCCATCAGACCTCATCCCCATGCCCGGCCCGCAGCCCTTCGCGCACGCGATGCGCCACCTCGATGAATTCCGGCGTGTCCCTGATATCCAGAGGCCGCTCTTTCGGCAAAGGGCTGTCGATCACATCCGTGATCCGCCCGGGCCTGGGGCTCATGACAACGATCTTGGTGCTCAGATACACCGCTTCGGGGATCGAGTGTGTCACAAACCCGATGGTCTTTTCCGTGCGCGCCCACAGGTCCAGAAGCTGTTCATTCAGATGGTCGCGAACGATCTCATCCAATGCCCCAAACGGCTCGTCCATCAGAAGGATATCCGCATCGAAAGCCAAGGCACGAGCGATGCTGGCTCGCTGTTGCATCCCGCCGGACAGTTGCCACGGAAATTTGCCACCAAATCCAGCAAGATCAACGAGTTTTAGAACACTCTTTACCCGCTCTTCCTGCTCAGAAGCCGAATAACCCATAATCTCCAATGGCAATTTGATGTTCTTGGAAATCGTCCGCCACGGATACAGACCCGCCGCCTGAAACACATACCCATAGGCCCGCTTGCGCCGCGCCTCGTCCGGGGTCATGCCGTTGACGGACAAAGCCCCCCCGGTCGGATGCTCAAGCGCCGCGATACAGCGCAGGAACGTGGTTTTGCCGCAGCCCGACGGGCCGATAAAACTGACGAAATCGCCCTTGTTGATGGTCAGGTTCACATCTTTGAGCGCGTGAACCGGGCCATCGTTTGTTTGGAAGGTGAGGTCAAGGTTATCCGCTTCTACTACTGCGGAGGTATCGTGTGTATTTGAAGGCATGATCACTCAGGATTAGGCAGGGCGACCCCAGCCGCAATCATAGCAGCGGGGACACCGAATATAAGTAAGAAGGCGTTCTGAAAGGGCTGACTTGCCAGAGCAAAAGCCCAAAACAGCACACTTACCGCCCCCCAAGAAAACACGGCTACGGCAGCTGACGCGACTATTGTGGGCCCGCGACGGCCGATTGGAAGATTGTTGGAGACACGGCGCACAATCACAAAAACGACACAGCCCGGAAATAGCGCGCAAAGCAGTATCGGACCCCAGATTGGCCACCCCAGCATCAAAGTTAGCAGCAACATCGACAATAGAGAGGGAAACACATTCGCAATACCAATTTCTGTCAGAGCGAACAATGTACCGAGCACCCAAAACGCAATCAGAGCGATCGCCGTGGCAAGAACGGCGAACGTGATAAACTGTATCGGAGATGGATATTCCGCGCCTCGAGTCAATGCCTACACCCCCGTCGCCGGAATCCCCGTCCGCTCAACTGGCCTCGGAGCCGTCAGTTCCTTCCATGTACTCAGCGCCCTGTTCACATGGGTATTCGCCTCCCGAGCCACGAACTTACCGTGTCCTTCCTGTGTTTGGATTTCACCATCATGCACCACTATCGCGCCACGTGTCAGTGTGAACCGAGGCAACCCGCGCACCTCCTTGCCTTCGAACACGTTGTAATCGATCGACGACTGCTGAGTCTCCGCGCGGATCACCTTGGCCTTGTCCGGATCCCAAACCACCAGATCTGCGTCAGCGCCCACCAGAACCGCCCCCTTTTTCGGATAACAATTCAATATCTTGGCGATATTTGTTGAAGTGACGGCCACGAACTCGTTCGGCGTCAAACGTCCGGTGTTCACCCCATGGGTCCAGAGCATCGGCATCCGGTCCTCCAGCCCTCCGGTCCCGTTGGGGATCTTGGTGAAATCGCCCACGCCATAGCGCTTCTGCTCGGTCGTAAACGCGCAATGATCCGTAGCCACTACGCTCAGCGTCCCCGATTGCAAACCGTTCCACAGACTGTCCTGATGCTGCTTGTTCCGGAACGGAGGGCTCATGACCCGCCGCGCCGCGTGCTCCCAATCGTGGTGGAAATACTCGCTCTCATCCAATGTCAGGTGCTGGATCAGAGGTTCCCCCCACACCCGCTTGCCCTGCATCTTGGCCCGGCGAATGGCCTCATGCGCCTCTTCACAGGACGTGTGAACCACATAAAGCGGCACACCAGCCATGTCGGCAATCATGATCGCCCGGTTGGTCGCCTCACCCTCAACCTGCGGCGGGCGGGAATAGGCATGCGCCTCGGGGCCCGTATTCCCTTCGGCCAGCAGTTTTGCACTCAACTCAGCCACCACATCCCCATTCTCGGCATGCACCATGGCAGTGCCACCCAGCTCAGCCAGCCGCTTGAACGACGCAAACAGTTCGTCGTCATTCACCATCAGCGCGCCCTTATACGCCATGAAGTGCTTGAATGTGTTGATGCCGCGCGTCTCGATCACCGTCTTGATGTCATCAAATACCTGCTCACCCCACCAGGTCACCGCCATGTGGAAGGAATAGTCACAATTCGCCCGCGTCGATTTGTTATCCCAGCGCTTGAGCGCGTCCAGCAGACTTTCCCCCGGATTGGGCAGCGCGAAATCCACGACCATCGTGGTTCCACCCGCCAAGGCCGCGCGCGTCCCGCTTTCAAAATCGTCGCTGGAGTAGGTCCCCATGAACGGCATCTCCAGATGCGTATGCGGATCAACCCCACCTGGCATCACATAACAGCCGGTCGCATCCAGTTCCTTGTCACCTCGCAGGTCCGGGCCAATCTCGGTAATCACCCCAGCCTCAACCTTCACATCCGCCTTATAGGTCAGATCAGCCGTCACAACGGTTCCGTTCTTGATCACAGTGCTCATCTTAAACTCCCTGATGCGGTCTGCGCCGCTTGCTTCATCTGGCTAAAAATATCCCGGGGGAGTCGCCCTCGGGCGACGGGGGCAGAGCCCCCTATTCCACGATCCCAGCCGTCTCAACAACCGCGTGAAACAGAACATCAGCCCCGGCAGCAGCCCACGCCTTGCTGATCTCCTCAGCCTCATTGTGGCTCAACCCATCCACGCAAGGGCACATGACCATCGCCGTCGGCGCGACCCGGTTGATCCAGCAGGCATCATGCCCGGCACCCGAGATGATATTCCTATGCGAATACCCCAACCGTTCGGCCGCATCGCGTACTGCGGCCACGCAGCCCTCATCAAACTTCACCGGGTCAAAGCCGCCGACCTTCTCGAACTCGATCTGCAAACCCATCTCATCGACAATATCCTTCGCGGCGACCCGCAACCGGTTCTCCATATCGGCGATCACCTCCAAGTCGGGCGAGCGGAAATCGACTGTAAACACCACCTTCCCCGGGATCACGTTGCGCGAGTTCGGATAGACATCAATATGCCCGGCAGCCCCCACCGCATGGGGTGCATGCGACCACGCAATCTCATCCACTTTCTCAAGAATACGCGCCATCGCCAGTCCGGCATTCTTACGCATCGGCATCGGAGTAGATCCGGTATGCGCGTCCTTTCCAGTCACGGTGATCTGGGTCCAACTCAACCCCTGACCATGCGTGACAACGCCAATATCCTTACCCTCCGCCTCCAGAATTGGCCCTTGTTCAATGTGTAATTCAAAGAAAGCATGCATCTTGCGCGCACCGACCTGTTCATCACCACGCCAGCCAATACGGTTCAGCTCGTCTCCGAACGTCTTGCCCTCGGCATCCTCGCGCGCGTAAGCCCAGTCCTGAGTGTGCATTCCGGCAAACACGCCTGACGACAACATCGCCGGGGCATACCGCGTCCCCTCCTCGTTGGTCCAATTGGTGGCCACAATCGGATGCTTGGTCTTGATGCCCAGATCATTCAGCGTTCGAATAATCTCCAACCCGCCAAGAACCCCCAGCACACCGTCATACTTGCCACCCGTAGGCTGCGTATCCAGATGCGACCCTACATAAACCGGCAGGGCATCCGGGTCCGTTCCCGCGCGATGAGCAAACATATTGCCCATCTGATCCAACCCCATACTGCAGCCCGCATCCTCACACCATTTCTGGAACAATGCCCGTCCTTCGGCATCCTCATCCGTCAAAGTCTGACGATTATTCCCCCCCGCAACGCCGGGTCCAATCTTGGCCATCTCCATCAGGCTGTCCCACAACCTGTCGCCATTGATCCTGAGGTTTTGCGCCGGAGCTGCCATCTTGTTCTTCCCTGTGCTCGCGAGTTGGCTCGCTTTTGATGTCTTGATTTGACCATCTGGTCAAACTCACGCTATCACGGGTTCGAGATCAGTCAAGAAATTGCATAGCAAAGCCGGATTTTTCGGCATAAGCGCAGCCCGCCTGTCAAAAATGAGACGCCGTGTAAACATGCCCAAAGATCGCGCCCCAACCCGCATCCAAAAAAAGAACCGCGCGGCAATCCTGGATGCGGCCTTGAACGTGTTCTCGGCTCATGGATTTCGGGGCGCAACGGTCGATCAGATCGCAGCCGAGGCCGGCCTGAGCAAACCGAATCTGCTTTACTATTTTCCCTCCAAGGACGCGATTCATACGGCTTTGCTGTCGGGCCTGCTGGAAACCTGGCTAGCGCCCTTGCGCGCCTTGGATGCGCGGGGCGATCCGCTGGAAGAAATCCTGGCCTACATCCGGCGCAAACTTGAGATGAGCCGCGATCTCCCGCGCGAAAGCCGCCTGTTTGCAAATGAACTGGTACAGGGTGCCCCGCGGATTTACGACTCTCTGTCGGTTGATCTCAAGGCGCTGGTCGACGAAAAAACCACAATATTGACCAATTGGATGGATGACGGAAAGATTACCCGCGTACATCCCTATCACTTGATATTTTCCATCTGGGCCCTGACCCAACACTATGCGGATTTTGACGTTCAGGTGCGAGCAGTGTTGGACAAAGAAGACCCTTTTGAAGGGGCCGGGCCATTCATCGACACGCTCTACCGCAAACTTCTAACGCCTTAGGGAAACGTTAACCGTGATTGACCAAGGTTGAGAGATGCTACCTCATCGCGCCAATCCTGAACCGTGGATCACACAGCTCTTCTCGTCTCAATCCGCCAAGCGCGGAGCAGTCGTACGCCGCTCAATCACATGGGTCGAGCGAGAAGTAGGCCATGACCGTTTCAAGTACGAAGTCAGACGGCGCGGCTTTCATCTGATCCGCACCGCAAACCAATACATCATTATTTGCCACGGCGGCCCGATCGACATCCTGTTCTGAGAAAATTCGACGAATTTTCTCCATCAAGATTTTTCGCAGAAAAATCTCTCACTCCGCCGCTTTCGCCATCGGATTGTTCGGATGCGTTGTCCAGTTGGCATAGTCCGGCTGCACTTCCAAACCGGTGCGGGGGTCTATCGCGCCTGCCGCCATTGGCTCCATCGAAATACACCCATCCACCGGGCACACATCGACGCAGAGATTACAGGCAACACATTCATCGTCCATCACTTCGAACACGCGGTCGGCAGACATGGAGATGGCCTGATGGCTCGTATCCTCGCACGCGGCATAACAACGACCGCACTTGATGCACTGATCCTGATCGATCTTGGCCTTGGCCACATAGTTCAGGTTCAGATATTGCCAGTCCGTCACGTTGGGAACCGCCAAACCAACAATGTCTGACAGGTTTTCATAGCCCTTCTCATCCATCCATTCTGACAAACCGGCAGTCAACTCGTCGATGATCTTGAACCCATAGGTCATCGCAGCCGTACACACCTGCACCGTACCGCAGCCCAAGGCCATGAATTCCGCCGCATCGCGCCACGTGGTCACACCGCCAATGCCCGAAATCGGCAATCCATGCGTTGCCTGCGCCCGCGCAATCTCGGACACCATGGACAGCGCAATCGGCTTCACCGCCGGGCCGCAATAGCCACCGTGGCTGCCCTTGCCGTCAATCGACGGCTCGGGGCTGAACGTATCCAGATTGACGCTGGTGATCGAATTGATGGTGTTGATCAACGAGACGGCATCTGCACCGCCGTTCTTTGCCGCCTCGGCAGGCTTTCGGATATCGGTGATGTTGGGTGTCAGTTTCACGATGACCGGACGGTCATAATGAGTCTTGCACCAGCGCGTGACCATTTCGATATATTCAGGCACCTGACCCACGGCCGAGCCCATCCCCCGCTCGCTCATGCCATGCGGGCATCCGAAGTTCAGTTCAATCCCGTCAGCGCCGGTTTCCTTGACCCGGGACAGAATGGCTTTCCAGGCCTCCTCTTCACAGGGCACCATGATAGAGGCGATCAGCGCGCGATCCGGGTAATCCGCCTTTACGCGGGCCATTTCCTCAAGGTTCACCTCCAACGGCCGGTCGGTGATCAGTTCAATGTTGTTCAGACCCAGCAGTCGGCGATCTGCGCCATAAATCGCACCATAACGCGGCCCGTTCACATTCACGACCGGAGGCCCTTCGGACCCCAGCGTTTTCCAGACCACACCGCCCCATCCCGCCTCGAACGCGCGACGTACGTTGTATTCCTTATCCGTGGGTGGCGCCGACGCCAGCCAATAAGGGTTGGGGCTGGAAATTCCCAGAAAATCTGTGGTCAGGTTGGCCATGGGTACTCCTTCCCGGCGCGTCAGCCGGTTTTCTTGAAAATCATTTCCGTCGGACGGATGCGCCCGGCGTGCAGGTTTTGGACGTAGTTCTGGAATTTCTCGGGCGCGGTCTCACCCATCATCAGATGGATGCCCAAAGGCGCAGGGCTGGTTTCCGCAGTCTTGGCGAACACTTCTTCAAAAAAGGCCACCGCGAACTCTGTCCGGTCAGTCTCGGCAACCAACTCCAGGCCCGCCGCCGCGGCTGCGCTTTTGTAGACATCCGGGTTGTGCACAAAGGACGTCTCAGACTGCGTCGACCATGGCAGAGGAAAAACCAGCGCCTCGTCAACATCGCCACCCATCACGTCGAACAGGGCAAAGGTGCCGCCCGTTGCCAGAACACGCGAAACCTCTGCAAACAAGCCGGGCTTGTCAGCGATATTCATTCCGACATGCAGCATCACCGCAAGATCAAACCCCGCATCCGTCACCGGCATGTCCAGCGCGCTGCCGACATGAAAGGTCAGCTGATCCGACAACCCCACAAGTGCGCTCAGCGCCGCTGCGGTTTCGACAAATTCCGGGGTCAGATCAACGCCGGTGACCGTCGCATCATAGCGATCCGCGATATAGCGCGACGTCCCGCCAACACCACACCCGATATCAAGCACGCGGGTTGCATGGGTCGGCGACAATTGCGCAAACAGGTGATCGGTTGCCGCAACGCCGCCCGTGTGAAATTCATCCCCGGCCTTGAGATCCGCGACAGTGGCGGCATCCGGGTCGATGCCACTGGCTTGCAAGGCAAGGCGAACGCGCTCGGTCAAGGCACCTGTCGTATAATGCTGGGCGACGGCTTCTTCGATCCGGGACATGACTAGACCTCAGCTGAGATATATGGGGATTTGAGACCTCATCGTATCACGAAACCAGTGTTGCGTGGATGTCCATCGCGGCATCCCTGCCCTCGGCCACTGCAGTCACGGTCAAATCCTCACCGCCGGACGCACAATCGCCTCCGGCCCAAACACCTTGCATCGATGTCCGACCAGCCCCGCTGACTGCGATCTTGCTGCCGTCCAGCGTCAACCCCTCGGGCGCGCCGTCCAGCGTTTGCCCAATCGCCTTGAGAACCTGATCTGCAGGCAGCCGGATGGTTTCGCCGGTTCCGCGCAACTGTCCGTCATGGCTGGAGGTGTATTCCAGTTCAATCTCGGCGGCAGCCCCGTTGCCATGCACGGCCACCGGCTGCACGTTAGTCAGGATCCGAACCCCGTGCGAGGCCGCAAGGTCCTGCTCATACCGGCTGGCCCCCATTGCGTCGCGATCTCGCCGGTAGGCAATCGTGACATGTTCGGCCCCAAGCAGTCTGGACTTTACCGCCGCATCAATGGCCGTCATGCCACCGCCGATGACAACAACGTTGCGCCCGACCGGCAGATGCGCCAGGTCACCGGCCTGCCGGACATCCGAGATGAAATCGACCGCATTGCGCACGCCATCCTTATCCGCGCCCTGTGCCCGCAGCGCATTGACCCCGGCCAAGCCGATCGACAGAAACACTGCATCGTAAGACGCCAGCAACCCATCCAGCGAGATCGTTTCCCCCAGAACCGAGCCCGTCTCAATCGTGATGCCACCGATCTTCAACAGCCAGTCCACCTCAGCCTGCGCAAAATCATTTGTCGATTTATAGGCGGCAATACCGTATTCGTTCAGACCGCCGGGTTTGGGTCTGCTTTCATGAATGACAACGTCATGGCCCAGCATGGCAAGTCGATGCGCGCAGGCCAGACCCGCAGGCCCCGCCCCGACAACAGCAACCGTTTTGCCAGTGGCCGATGCGCGCGCGAAAGGATGCACCCCAGAGGCCATGACATCATCAGTGGCGAAACGCTGCAGACGACCGATCTCAACCGGTTTGCCCTCGGCCGCTTCACGCACGCAGGCCTCTTCGCACAAAGTTTCGGTCGGACAGACGCGGGCGCACATGCCGCCCAGAATGTTCTGTTCAAGGATGGTCTGGCCCGCCGCCTTGGGTTGACCGGCCTGTATCTGACGAATGAACAGCGGAATATCGATATCCGTCGGACAGGCCGTCACACATGGCGCGTCATAGCAGAAATAACAGCGGTCTGCGGCCACGGCGGCCTCATGCGGGGCCAGCGGCGGATGCAGATCGGTGAAATTCGAGGTCAGCTCATCGCTGGAAAGCCGCCCTGGGACAATCCCGGGTGCCATCTGGCCCTGTGCCATCACTCTACTCCCTGTAGATATGTTGTTATACGGTACAGCTTGGCACATTCTGATTTTTTATCAATTGGTAAAATTTGCCAAATGGTCAAAAAATCCAAAATCCGGACGGCAAGGCCCGGATTTCAACACATATCGCCTAATTCTGACGCTATTTCGGCCTCAGACCATCCCACCAAGATGCCCGGACTTGATCCAGACACGGGCACCGGCATCGCCGGCGGTTGCGGTCGAGCTTGTTCCGGGTGGCAACCGCAGCCAGTCCCATTCACCAAAATGCTCTTGCCCTTCGGTGAACGATCCGCTGATCACAAAGACCTCGATCCCTTTCGATGCGTCCAGCTCGATACCTTCGCCTGCCGCCCAGTCCTGCACCTGCACGTCCTCATACGTGTCACGGTACAATTGCACATTGCCCGCACCATTGATTGACCGGCGCACCTCTGTCCGGTCATCCGGATCGAACTGGTGCAGTTTGACCAGGATGGTCGCACCTTCGCTGGCTGACGGTGTATGTGAAGACGTCGGAGGGTTTCGCACATAACTACCCACCGGGAAGTCACCGGTTTCATCCTGAAAAACCCCATCAAGCACCAGATATTCCTCGCCACCATCATGGGTGTGGGCCGCAAATGCGCTTCCCGGCGCAAATCGAACTATGGTTGTGGCCCGCGCCACCTCAGCTCCGATCCGGTCCAGCATCTTACGCTCGACCCCGGCTGACGGCGATGCCACCCAATCCGTCTCATTGAAATGAACCGCGACGCGCTGGCTGAAATCTGCATTGACCCGCATATGCACTCTCCTGACCGTTAGCTGAGATATTAGATGGGATGGTCCGTGCATTTTTCAAACCGCAGGTTGTATCCGGTTTTGACGACCATCCTACGTTCCTGTAGTTCGATGGAAACCAAGCTTAAATCCGGCCCGTCCAGAAAGCACCCGAATGCAGGCACACCCGGCAAAATTCAATATCCTCATCATCGGGCAGAACAACCGGCTGCAGTACGAGGCTTTGCTGTTCGCCGCCTCATTGCGTCATTCGTCGCCCAAATTCGCCGGTCGGGTCTTTGTCGGGGTCCCGCAGGCCGGTCCATTGTGGTCGCAAAACCCGGCCATCCAAAACCCGGACGTGTTGACCGCGCTGCACCAGTTGGACGCCGAGATCCTTCCGTTCCAGTCCGAGGTGTTTGGCGAGAGCTACCCGTTCGGCAACAAGATCGAAGCGCTGCGCGCCTTGCCCGAAGGCGAGCCCTTTGTGTTCTTCGACAGCGACACGCTGATCACCGGAGAGTTGGCTGATGTGCCATTTGACTTTGACCGTCCCGGCGCGTCGCTGAAGGTTGAAGGAACCTGGCCGCGCCCCACGCTGTATGGGCCGGGGTATGACGGCATCTGGCGCGCGCTCTATGGCAGGTTCGGGCTGGATTTCGAAAGCTCACTGGACCGCAGGCAGCCGGAGAACTACTGGCGCAGGTATCTGTATTTCAATGCAGGCTATTTCTTCTACCGTTGCCCGCACGCGTTCGGCGCACGGTTTCTGGACTATGCCCGCACCATCCGCGACGAGGATATTCCGGAACTGACCGGGCAGGTTCTGGACCCTTGGCTGGACCAGATCGCCCTGCCCCTTGCCGTTCACGCGCTTGGCGGTGGGCGCGATGCACTGCCGCCCGGCTTGCTGGACGGCTCGGTCAGTTGTCACTATCGCCTGTTTCCCCTTCTTTATGCGCGCGAAAGCGATCATGTGGTCGATGTGCTGCAAACGGTCACCACGCCAAACAAGGTCAAGAAAGTGCTGAAAGGCTATGACCCGATCAAAAAGCTGGTGATTCAGGGAAAGGGCGCGAAAATCCGGGCTCTGTTTGATCGCGAGAACCTGCCCGGACGCGAACAGGTCATTCGAAAACAGATCAAGGCAAAGGGCCTCTGGCTTCGTTGACGTCCCCGTTGTGCGCGGGCTTTCAATGCCCTAGACATTTTGCAAAACCCATACCAACAGGAGAATTCTTAGATGTCAGACGGCCCAACCTACGGTTTCGACACGCTGCAAATCCACGCCGGGGCCCGCCCCGATCCGGCGACAGGCGCGCGCCAGACCCCGATTTATCAAACCACCGCTTATGTCTTCCGCGATGCCGAACACGCCGCCGCCTTGTTCAATCTGCAAGAGGTCGGCTTTATCTATTCCCGCCTGACCAACCCGACCGTTGCCGTGCTGCAGGAACGTGTGGCGACACTTGAGGGCGGTGTTGGCGCGGTCTGTTGTTCTTCGGGTCATGCGGCGCAGATCATGGCGCTGTTCACGCTGATGGGACCGGGATGCAACGTGGTGGCCTCGACCCGTCTGTATGGCGGCACGGTCACGCAGTTCAGCCAGACCATCAAACGCTTTGGCTGGTCTGCCAAATTTGTCGATACCGATGATCTGGACGCCGTCAAGGACGCCATTGACGAAAACACCCGCGCCGTGTTCTGCGAATCCATCGCCAACCCCGGCGGCTATGTCACCGACATCCGTTCGCTGGCGGATGTGGCCGACGCAGCAGGCATTCCGCTGATCGTCGACAACACCTCGGCCACGCCCTACCTGTGCCGCCCGATCGAACACGGTGCCACTCTTGTTGTGCACTCGACCACCAAATACCTGACCGGCAACGGCACCGTCACCGGCGGCTGCATTGTGGATTCGGGCAAGTTCGACTGGTCGGCGAACGACAAGTTCCCCTCGCTCAGCGAACCGGAACCAGCCTATCACGGCCTGAAATTCCACGAGACCTTCGGCCCGCTGGCTTTCACCTTCCACAGCATCGCCATCGGCCTGCGCGATCTGGGCATGACGATGAACCCGCAAGCGGCGCATTACACGTTGATGGGGATCGAAACCCTGTCGCTGCGGATGGAGCGCCATGTCGAAAACGCCCAGAAGATCGCCGCGTGGTTAGAGGCGGATGACCGCGTGGACTACGTGACATATGCGGGCCTGCCCTCGTCCCCCTATCACGACCGGGTCAAGGCGCAGTACAAGAAGGGCGCAGGCGCGCTGTTCACCTTTGCGGTCAAAGGCGGCTATGACGCCTGCGTCAAGCTGGTGAATGCGCTGGAGATTTTCAGCCATGTGGCCAACCTTGGCGATGCGCGGTCGCTGATCATCCACTCGGCTTCGACCACCCACCGTCAGTTGACCCCCGAACAGCAAAAAGCGGCCGGGGCCGGTCCGGGTGTCGTGCGTGTGTCCATCGGGATCGAAGACGCGGACGATCTGATTGCTGATCTGGATCAGGCCCTGTCCAAGGCGACGGCCTGAGGCCATGGCCGGGCATGACACCAACGATCTGGGTCAACCCATCGGACGACCGGTGTCGGGCGCATTCCCACGCCCGACACCGCCCTACACACCGATGGAAGGCCGGTATTGCTCGGTTGTGCCTCTTGACGTGAACCGGCATGCGCCCGGATTGTACCGGGCGTTTGCCAACGATGCCGAGGGGCGAAACTGGACCTACCTGCCTTACGGACCGTTCAGGCGCGAGCAGGAATTCTTTGACTGGGCGCAGTCCCACTGCATGGATGCGGACCCGATATTCCACACGGTTCTGGATGCGCAGCACATTCCGGTCGGGATGGCCTCGTACCTTCGGATCGATGCTGCAGCGGGTGCCATCGAGGTCGGGCATATCCACTTTTCGCCCCTGCTGCAGCGCAAGCCGCCCTCGACCGAGACCATGTATCTGATGATGCGCCGGGTATTCGACGAGTTGGGGTATCGTCGCTATGAATGGAAATGCGACGCGCTGAATGCACCTTCCCGAAGTGCCGCAGAGCGGCTGGGCTTTACCTTCGAGGGCATCTTCCGGCAGGCCACTCATTACAAGGGCCGCAACCGGGACACGGCGTGGTTTTCGATCATCGATAGCGAATGGCCGCGTATCCGGGATGCGTTCGAAGCCTGGCTTGACCCCGCGAACTTCGATGACGCGGGCCAACAACGTCAGTCGTTGCAAGCCCGCGCCCACATCTGATCCTATTCGGCGATTTCGAACACCATCGAGATATTGACGGATACTGAAATTTCGCCCGCGGCGACGGGCACCACTCCGGCGTCGGCCAGACTCATTTCGCGCATTTGCGCCACCGGGCGCACACCACCCCCCTGATCGTTGATCGACACGATCTGGCCCAAGGTTATCCCGGCGGCTTCTGCCAGTTGCTCGGCCTTGGCCTTGGCGTCTGCCACGGCTTGAGCGCGGGCCTCGGCCTCAAGCGGTTTGGGATCCTGCACGCCAAAGCTCAACCCGCCAAAGTCATTGGCCCCGTCCTGAATGACGGCATCCATGATGGCGCCCAGATCGTCCAGCGCGCGCACGCGCACAAAGACCCGGTTCGAGGCCGTGAACCCGGTGATCTCGGGGGGCTCGTTGCTTTGCCCTGTTCGTCCGGACCAGACCGGAGACAGGGACAGATCGCGGGTCTGAACGTCGCGCGCGTCCAAACCCATCTCATCCAGACGCTGCAGAATCTGCGTCACCGCATCAGACGTGGCCTGCATCGCAACCGAGGCCTGCGCATCCTGATTGGTGACGCCTAGGGTGATCGTTGCCATGTCGGGTGCGGACAGGGCCGTGCCCGCGCCGCTGACGGTAATGCGACGTTCTTCCGCAGCGGCAGGCATCGCTGCGACGGCGGCCGTCATGGCGGCCAGAAAAGCGAGTGTCTTCAAGGTGATCCCTCCTGTTGACTTGCACCATAGATGGGCGTTTGCCGCCCGACATAACAAGAGGGTCACACGGCTTTTTCTTTCCCTCGGCGGGATCCTGCTCTAATCTCGTTGGGCGGGCGCAAGAGCGTTTGCACTGAAGCTGACAATTATGGTTCATCCGGATTATGAAACCCGCCTTTGCGCTGTCATTTTCTGAAAACGGCATTTCCCTGCATCACTGGTCCGATGGTGACTGGTATTGCATCGGCACCGTTGCATTGACCGAAACGGACCTGGCCGCTGATATGCAAGCCCTGCGCGATCAGGGCTTCGCGCTGAAACATGACCTGAGCTGCCGGCTGATCATTCCGCCGGACCAGGTGCGAATTCTGACCGTCGATGTGGCTGAACTGACACCTGAGGCCAGAGAACAAGCCATTCGGGACATATTGGCCGGGGCCACTCCCTATGACTTGGACGATCTGGCTTATACCTTATCAGCGGACGATCAGGCTACGCAGGTTGCTGCGGTCGCCAAATCAACCCTGATCGAGGCCAGCGAGTTCGCCCGGACATATGGGTTCGTGCCTGAACGGTTCTGCCTATGCGCCACCGAGTTGGGGGCATTGACAGACCCGCAGTTTGAACTGACCGCCGAGATGACGCCCTTTGTCGCAGAACCGTCGGACGAGCCCCAAGACGCTGTGAAAGACGACGCCGACCAGGATGCCCCTCTGGTGCATCAGATCGCGCAAGCCGCCGATCCTGAGGCGTTTCGCTCGGTCCAGTCGGAAAGCACCCCAACGCGCGTGTTTTCGGGCAAGCGAGGGCGCTTGCTGGTGCCGGTTGTGGCGGCCTCTGTCCTGTTCGGGATGGTGCTGGGGGTCTGGTCGCTGCGTCCGTCTCAGCCTCAGGACAGCGGTGTCCCTGCTGAACGCACCAATGCAACCGTAACACCTCCTCAGCCACGGGTCGAAGTGGCAGACGCGCCGACGCTTCCCGAGGCCCCTTCCGCCAACCAGACGAACACGGTGCCACAGTCCGAGCCACCCGCGCCCGAAGTCGCGGCGCTGCCCGCCAAACCGCAAGAGCCGACGGCCGAGGACTCGCCACCCCTTTCGCCCACGGATGAGGCTATTCTGGAGGCGTTAACCAGTGACCCCATTCTCGAAGCGCTGAATGTCGCGCCCAAACCGGTCGAACTTATCTCGCCGGATGTCAGCAACGACCCTGTATTTCGCGACTTTACCGGCACAGTACCACGCGCCCCGGCAGCCTTGTCCCCGCCAGCGGTCAGGGGGTTGGGCGACATCTATCTCAGCTCGGTCGACCGATCGGATTTATCGCAGGATGCGGTCGCTCTGCCCGGTTTTGACAGCCTGACCACGGATGCACCGGTCGAGGTCGTGGCCCTGCCCGGTCAGGCCGGTCAGCGATTTGAACTGGATGAACGGGGTCTTGTGTCTCCGAGCCGGGACGGAACGCTGAACCCCGACGGCATCATGGTCTACCTCGGACGCCCGTCATCGGTGCCACCGGAACCTCCGGTCCGGTTCGAGGCCGATCCGACCGAAGCCGAATCCGAGGCCGACACCCGATTGGCAGGCTTTCGCCCTCGGCCGCGCCCCGCCAATCTGGTCGATCAATTCGAACGTGACCAACTGGGGGGGCGGTCGCGCGAAGAACTGGCCGTCATCCGCCCCAAGCTGCGCCCCGAGGGTTTGGAAGTGCCGCCCGAAGTGGACCATACCCCAACGGCGCTGGCCGTCGTTCGGGTTCCGCGCCCCAAGCCCAGATCGCCCAACATCGCCGCGCTGGTCGCACAAAAACCGGGTGACGCCAAGGCGCCGCTGGGCTCGACGGCCAATGTCACGGCCAAAAGCGACGAGGCCGGTTCGTTCCAGCCCAAAACGGTCAAACCCAAAATCCCGACAACGGCTTCGGTTGCGCGACAGGCCACGATCGACAATGCGATCAATCTGCGCAAACTCAACCTGATCGGGGTTTATGGTACAACCGCCAATCGCCGGGCATTGGTGCGGTTGCCCAGCGGGCGTTACAGAAAACTGAAAATCGGGGATCGCATCGACGGCGGCAACGTTATCGCCATCGGCGACAGCGAGTTGCGGTACCAAAAAGGCGGCCGCAACGTGACGCTCAAAATACCCAGCGGATAACACCGGGCCACCCTTGGCCCAGTGTCATATTGCCTTGGCTCAGATTATGCGGCGGAGATTTCCCCAGCCTCGATCTGCTCGCGTTCGATGGATTCGAACAGCGCTTTGAAATTTCCTTCGCCGAACCCGTCATCGCCCTTGCGCTGAATGAACTCAAAGAAGATCGGGCCAATAACGGTTTTCGAGAAGATCTGCAGCAAAATCTTGGTTTCGCCGCCGTCCACGACGCCTTCGCCGTCAATCAGGATACCGTGTTTCATCATCCGGTCCTTGGGCTCATCATGGCCGGTCACACGATCATAGGAGAGATCATAATAGGTCTCGTTCGGGCCGGGCATGAACTTCAGACCCTTTTCCGCGATCGCATCTGTCGAAGCGTAGATGTCGTCGCTGCCCACCGCGATGTGCTGGATGCCTTCACCTTTATACTTTTTCAAGTAGGACACGATCTGCCCGGTCTCGCCCCGATCTTCGTTGATCGGAATGCGAATGCGACCACAGGGTGAGGTCAGCGCGCGGCTGTAAAGCCCGGTGAACTTGCCCTGGATATCGAAGAACCGGATTTCGCGGAAATTGAACAGATCACCGTAGAATTTGAACCACTTGTCCATGTTGCCCTTGAACACGTTATGGGTCAGGTGGTCGAGGTAATAGAACCCGTCACCGCCCGGCTTGGATTGTTTCAGCCACTCGAATTCTTCGTTGTAGGGCGATGTGTCGTAATACTGATCAATGAAATAGATCAGCGAACCGCCGATTCCTTTGATGGCAGGCACGCCCATGGTCTTGTCGGCTGCGTCATACGGCTCGGCCCCTTTGGCAATCGCGTGTTCATAGGCCTTTTGCGCATCCACAACGCGCCAGCCCATCGACGGGGCGCAAGGGCCGTGTTCGTCCACGAATTTCGCGGCATAGCTGTCAGGGTCCGCGTTCAGGATGTAGGTGACATCGCCTTGCTGCCACAGTTCGACCGACGGTGTGTTGCGGTGATATCCGACATATTCGAACCCCATGCGGGCAAACAGGTCGCGAAGCTCCTGCGGTTCGGGATGCGCGAATTCGACGAACTCGAAACCATCCGTACCAGCGGGGTTTTCTTCGGTGATGACAGATTTGGGGGCATTGTGCGGGAAAGGACCCATTGCGCGTCTCCGTGGTAAACAGGAAATTTATTGCTGATTCAAAAATAAGCCTTAATACGCGCTGTTTCTGCGCATTGTTTTCGTGTAAACTGTGAGGAAGCGCGCAAAGACCGCGCAAAAAGGGCAGAATCCGAGGAATAGCCGCACATGCTGGATGCGACAGACACGCGACTGCTGTCAGCTTTGCAGAAAGATGCCCATCTGACGGCGCACCAATTGGGCGAGATGCTGAACCTGTCCGCCAGTCAGGCGGGTCGCCGCCGACAGCGGCTTGAGGCCGAGGGCTATATCACCGGATACACCGCCCGTCTGGACCCGCTGAAGCTTGGGCTGCAAGTGCAGGGGTTCATTCAGGTGCATCTGGGCACTCATGGCCCGGATCAATCCGCCAGCTTTGCCCGCATGGTCAACACCCGCCCCGAAATCAGCAGCGCCTGGACGATGACCGGCGAGGCAGATTATCTGCTTCACGTCTATTGTGACGACTTATCCGCACTCAACAGCTTGCTTCACGAAGTGATCCTGCCGCATCCTGCGGTTGCGCGGGTCCAAAGCCAGATTGTCATGGACCAGCTTAAACGCGATGCGCCATTGCCGACCTAGAGGCTCAGGGAAAAGACAATGAACGAATTCCTTTATCAGGCATCGATTTATCTGGCTGCGGCCGTGATCGCCGTGCCCCTGTCGGCGCGCCTTGGGCTGGGCTCGGTTCTGGGGTATCTGGCAGCCGGTCTTGTGATCGGCCCGATCCTTGGGTTGGTCGGCGCCGAGACCGAGAGCCTGCAGCATGTAGCCGAGTTCGGTGTGGTCATGATGCTGTTCCTGATCGGGCTGGAGCTGGAGCCCCGCGCCCTTTGGGACATGCGCGACAAGCTGCTGGGCTTGGGCGGATTGCAGGTGGGTGTGTCGACGCTGGTGATTGCAGCGGTGACCTTCTACGCGGGCCATCAGTGGTCCATAGCGCTGGCGGTGGGACTGACACTGTCATTGTCCTCGACAGCGATTGTGCTGCAGACCCTGTCCGAGAAAGGGCTGATGCAGACCAACGGCGGTCGGGCCACGTTTTCCGTTCTGCTGACGCAGGATATCGCGGTCATCCCCATTCTGGCCTTGCTGCCATTGCTGGCTCTTCCGCCGATGGCAACACTTCAGAATGATGGCTCGATCTCCCGTGGCGGCGAGGCGGCGCATGGCGCAGATCATCACCACACCCTGTCCCTTGTCGAAGGGCTTCCCGGGTGGGCGGTGACACTGGTCACCATCGGTGTCATCGCCTTTGTGATACTGGCCGGTATCTACCTGACACGCCCGCTGTTCCGCTTCATCCACGCCACGCGCCTGCGCGAGATGTATACCGCGCTGGCCTTGATGATCGTGGTGGGCATTTCCTTCCTGATGACGCTGGTCGGACTGTCGCCCGCTCTGGGCGCGTTTCTGGCGGGCGTTGTTCTGGCCAGCTCGGAATTCCGGCATGAGATGGAAAGCGACCTTGAGCCGTTCAAGGGCCTGTTGCTGGGTCTGTTCTTCATCACGGTCGGAGCAGGCATCAACGTCGCTTATTTCTTCAACGATCCGTTTGACCTGATCGGGCTGGCGTTGCTGGTGATCCTTGTCAAAGGCATCATCCTGTTTGCGGTCGGGCGCGCCTTCAAACTGCACAAACGCGACCACTGGCTGTTTACGCTTGGTCTTGCCCAGGCCGGTGAATTCGGGTTTGTTCTGCTGGCCTTTTCGACGCAACAGAATGTCATCCCGCCGGACCTGTCGCAAAAGCTGCTGATGATCATCGCCTTGACGATGCTGATCACCCCGCTGTTGTTCATCATCTATGATCTGATCAACCGGTTTCTGGGCGACAGCAATCCGCAGGTCGAACCCGATACGATCGACGAGAAAGGGCCTGTCATCATCGCGGGAATTGGCAGGTTTGGCCAGATCGTCAACCGACTGGTGCGTGCCAGCGGGTTCAAAACAGTGGTTCTGGACCATGATATCGAAACGATCCAGCTGATGCGGCGATTTGGGGTCAAGGGCTTTCTGGGTGATCCCACCCGCCCCGAACTGCTGCGGGCGGCGGGGCTGGAAAAGGCGTCAGTTCTGGTTGCGGCGATGGACGATTTTAAACAGGTCACCCGATTGGTCAGCTATGCGCGCCGCCAACGGCCCGACCTGCACATCATCGCCCGTGCGCGCGACCGCAACCACGTTTACGAGCTCTATCAGGCCGGTGCCAATGACATCGTGCGCGAGATGTTCGACGGTTCACTGCGGGCCGGGCGCTATGTGCTGGAGAACATAGGGCTCAGCGAATACGAGGCGGCGCAGGCCGAGCAGACCTTTTACCACCACGATCGTATGTCTGTCCGGGAACTGGCCGAGCTGTGGATACCTGGCATGGCAACCGCCGAGAACAAGAAATACATCGAACGGTCGCGGCAACTGGACAAAGACCTTGAAACCGCGTTGCTGGAATTGGCCGAAGAACACGAGAAACAGCGCGCCTGACCAAACCCCTCCGTGGTGGTCAGGCCGCCGCGTTACCCGTCGGAAACGCCCGCTTCGGCAAAGGTCGCCATACCCGAATGGCAGGCCACCGCGCTTCTGAGGATATTGATCGCCAACGCGCCGCCTGACCCTTCCCCCAACCGCAGCCCAAGGTTCAGCAACGGCGCCTTTCCCAATCGGGACAGCATCGCACCATGCGCGCCTTCGGCACTTTGATGGCCCGCAACCGCGTGGTCCAGAGCCGTGTCCGATACCCGTGCCAGACAGGCCGCAGCGGCGGTGCAGATAAAGCCATCCAGAATGACCGGAATCCGCAGGACCCGAGCGGCGGCGATTGCACCCGCCATGGCCGCAATTTCGCGCCCGCCCAAGCAGCGCAAGATGTCCAGCCCGTCATCTGTCTGACCATGCAAAGCGACACCTTCGGCCACGACCCGCGTTTTGTTGGCCAACCCGGCATCATCGACACCGGTGCCCCTGCCCGTCCAATCCGCCGCGTCGCCTCCGAACAGCGCGCAGGCGATGGCGGCGGCGGGTGTCGTGTTGCCGATGCCCATCTCACCGACCACCAGTACATCCGCGTGCGGGTCCACCGCCTGCCACCCGGTGCGCAGAGCACTCAGCACCTCGGCCTCACTCATTGCAGGGCCTTGAGTGAAATCTGCCGTGGGGTTGTCCAGCTCCAGGGCGTGAACATCCATTTTGGCCCCTGCGGCCTTGGCCAACTGGTTGATCGCCGCACCGCCATGTTCGAAATTCATGACCATCTGCACGGTGACTTCCGGCGGGAACGCCGATACGCCCTGCGCGGTCACCCCGTGATTGCCAGCAAACACAATGACCTGAGGCGCGGTGATCTGCGGTTGCGCGTCACCGCGCCAACCCGCGTACCAGATGGCCAGATCCTCGAGCCTGCCCAACGCGCCCGGCGGTTTGGTCAACTGACCGTTGCGCGCGCGCGCGCCTTGATCGGCGACTTGATCGGGGCCGGGCGCATCCGTCAGCGCCGTACGAAGACTGTTCAGGTCGGTGAGTTCGGGCAGCATTCAAAGCCTCGTTGCATCTGAGTGGTCCTGCGTGTTTAACCAATGCTGCCAAAGCAACAAGACCCGGAAAGGCCTGGGAGTGCACAAAAACGACACCACCCCGTTTTCCCTGTGGGATATCCCGCTTGCGCTGGTCTTGCTGACACGTCTGCCGCTGCCGCGCCTGCAAGAGGCCCTGTTTGCCCGCCAGGCCAAGGCGGCCTGGGCCTTTCCCATTGCAGGTCTGATCGTGGCGGCCCTTGCCTGCGGGATTGGCTGGATCGGGCTATGGCTAGGACTTCCCGTTATAGCTGTCGCCATTGGACTGGTGACCATTCTGATTGTCACCACCGGTGCGATGCACGAAGACGGGCTGGCCGATACGGTCGATGGGCTGTGGGGGGGATTTACACCCGAACGGCGGCTTGAGATCATGAAGGACAGCCATATCGGAACCTATGGGGTTCTGTCGCTGATGTTGTCTCAGGCCCTGAGGATCGCCGCCGTGGTCACTTTGCTGGATGCGCGTCTGCTGACGGGTGTCCTCGCGGCCTCCCTTTTCTCTCGCGCCCTTTTGCCGGGACTTATGCTTACGATGAGAAATGCACGGCAATCCGGGCTAAGCCAAAGCGTCGGCACGCCTCCGGCCCTGTCTGTTTTGACCGGTCTGGGGCTTGCCATCGCTCTGTCGGTTTTGCTGTTGGGGTCGGGTGCGATTTTGCCGATGGTTGTTGCCCTGATTGCCGCCGCACTGGTCGGCTCCATTGCCAAATCGAAAATCGGCGGCCAGACAGGAGATATTCTGGGCGCGGCGCAACAGATCTCCGAGATCGCATTCCTGTTGACCCTGATCGCGCTGATCTAGGACAAGCCGCCGGTTTCAATCCGCAGCGTGCCCCCGCAATGCTTGCAATGAACCGCATCCGGGTCATGCCGATACAGCCCGCAACTGGGGCATTTGTGCCGTACCTTCTGAGGCATGAAAATCGCCTGTGCCAAGCGCACGAACAGCGCCACCCCGACCACCATGATAAAGACCGAGAAAATCTTACCCGCAGGTGTCTGCAGCGTAATATCCCCGAACCCCGTCGTGGTCAGCGTCGCCATAGTGAAATAAAGCGCGTCGATATACGGGGTTTGACTGGTATCCGGGATGAAGAACACCAAGACGGCAGTCGATGTCGCGAAGACGAACACCAACAGGTTCACCGCCGCAATCACAGCGTCCTCGTGGGTTCGGAAAAACGGGCTGTCGCGCCGCAGGTCCCGCAGCAACTGGTAGGAGTGGATCAGACGCAAGGCCCGCAGGATTCGAAGAAACGCCAGATTACCGGTCAGAAACGGGTCGAGCAACAGCGTCACGATCACCACGATATCGGCCAGTGTGTAAATTTTACGTAGCAGTTTCCACCGATCTTTCGCGATCCACATGCGGGCAAGAAAATCCAGCAAGATCAACAGCCCGACACCAAGGCTGGCGGCCGTCAGGCCCGGCCCGTGCGGAATGTTTGCGGTGCCGACAAAAAACACGATCGATGCGGTATCAAACAGGATCAAACCATAGCGGAACCAAACAGATACCGGCCCTCTGCCGATATAGAGCGCTTTGACCGTTTTTTTCATGCCGCCCCCGCATGCCGCGTCACATGACGGAAAACTAACGGAAATTCACCGCCAGACCAAGCAAACCGGCACAAAAAAGGCCGCCCCGACAGGGACGGCCAGAAAACGATATCTCGGCGATCAGGCAGCGCGCGAAGTCAGAACCTCGTCCACCTGCTTTGCGGCAGAGATTTCATCTGCGCCCGAAACGGCGGCAACCTCGCGGGTCAGACGTTCCAGCGCGGCTTCGTACAGCTGGCGCTCGGAATAGCTTTGCTCGCGCTGATCGTCGGTGCGGTGCAGGTCGCGCACAACTTCGGCAATCGAAATCAGATCACCCGAGTTGATTTTCTGCTCATATTCCTGCGCCCGACGCGACCACATGGCCCGTTTGACCTTGGCCTTGCCCTTCAGCGTCTTCATCGCCTGGCTGATCACATCCGGCGAGCTGAGCGACCGCAGACCGGATTCAGTCACCTTATTGGTCGGCACACGCAGGGTCATCTTGTCTTTCTCAAACGAGATCACGAACAGCTCGAGTGAAAATCCGGCGACGTCCTGCTCTTCGATCGAGATGATCTGACCCACGCCATGTGCGGGGTAGACAACATAATCGTTGGGGCGGAACTCGAGCTTTTTCGACTTGGACATTCAGGTTCTTCCTTGGTTTCAGACCGGGCCACACACAACAAAACACACCGGCCAGAGCAACAATGCGGCTCTGTCAGGTGGGGATTTTGTCAATAATTCAGTACTCCAAAGCGAGCATACTTGTGGAGTGCATCCCAATCACAGTCATCATTCAGGATATGAGTATATCACAAATTTGCGACACTCAAAAGGCCGACACACCCAAATGCAAGTATTCACATTTGATCCCAGCAACTTATACCTGGTCTCACCTGCATATTACCGGGATTTCAGGGGCGAATCGCTCAGCCGCCTTCGCCCGGCGCTTCGGAGAAATATTTCTCCATTTTGCCCTCTTCCCCGTCGCGTTCTTCGGCTTCGGGGAGCGGATCTTTCTTGGTGACGATCACTGGCCACATTTCCGAATATTTGCGATTGAATTCGACCCACGAATCCATGCCCGGCTCGGTATCCGGGCGGATCGCGTCGGCGGGGCACTCCGGTTCACACACACCGCAGTCGATGCATTCATCCGGATGAATGACCAGCGTGTTCTCACCTTCATAGAAACAGTCCACCGGACATACCTCGACACAGTCGGTGTATTTGCAGCCAATGCAGTTTTCAGTGACAACGTAGGTCATCGTGGGTTTCCTATTTGCGCTTTGAGCGACTAGCTAAATCAGTATCGCCCCTTCTTCAAGGGAAGATCAGCCATCTTGCGTACGAGAAAGATCAAGTGCGCGCCGATCTTTCTTGGTGGGACGACCTTTTCCTTCATAGCCCGGGTTTTTCGACGGCTTGTCCTGTTTTTCGGTCAAATCCGTATACAAAGTTTGTGCCTCGGACGCAGGACCGCGCCGGTCACCCAGTGCTTCGATCCGGACAACACGGACGATGCGACCTTGTGGAAAGGTCAGAACGTCACCGGGAGCCACAACCTGCGCCGGCTTTAGCACCCGGTTTCCATTCAGCCGGACATGGCCGCCACTGACCTGTTTGGCGGACAGGCTGCGGGTCTTGAAGAACCGCGCCTGCCACAACCATTTGTCGATCCGCAGCTTGGCCTCGGCCATCGGCTTTTAGTTGCCGTCCTTCAGACCCATCAGCGCGGCGGCAAACGGGTTGTCGGGATCAATGGCTTTTTCCTTTTTCGGAGGCCGCGACGAGAAGGATTTGGCCCCCTGAGGCTTGCCGCCCTTCTTGCCCTGCGGTTTGCCCTGAGGTTTCCCGCGCGGTTTGCCTTTGCCCTGCCCTTGTTCACGACGCGGACCACGGTTTGGCTGGCGTTGGCGACCCCATGTGAAGGTGTAGAAGACTTCGACCTCGGGTTCATCCGATGCGGGTTCTGCGACAGGAGCCTCGGCTACCGCCTCGGTGCTTTCGGTGGCCTCGGCTGGCGCCTCGGCGGGTGCACTCACCTCTTCGGTCGCAACCGCGTCTGCCGGGGTTTCTTCGACGGCAGGTTGCTCAGGCGCTTCTGCGGCAGACTGTTCTGCAGGCGCTGCCTTGACCTTTTCACGCTCGCCACGCTCGGCTTTGTAGCCCAACCCCTGCATCAGATCAGCGAACTGTTCCAGCGTCATGCCGGTGATCGAGAGCATGTCGGCCTTGGCCTCGAACCCTCCCCGGCTGTCTTCGGCACGCAGCATGTCGGCCAGACGTTCCAGCATGTCGATGCGAATAGACCGCTCGCCCGCATCGCGGTAGCCGCACATGGTGTCGTAACCCTGCGGCGCATCCTTGGCGACGGGCACGGTGACCAGACCCGGGGGAGGCGCTTCGGGGAATTCCTGCAATCCGCTGGACAGCGCCCACAGAACCAGACGCAGACGCGTCGGCGCGGGTTTCAGCAGCAGCGGCATGAAGATGGTGAACTGACCGAACCGAATGCCATGCTTGCGCAGCGCGCCGCGGGCGTCCTGATCCAGATCCTTGACCTCTTGCGCAACCTGCGCGCGGGGCAGCACGCCCAGCGCTTCGACCATGCGGAAGGCAAAGCCTTTGGCGAGGCCTGACAGTTCTTCATCGCGCGACAGGTTCAAAAGCGGCTCGAACAGCGCGGCGACCTTGCGGTCGATGAAATGCTGCAGGCGGCGCTGCACTTTCTGTTCGACGTCCGGGCCTGCGGCCTCATCCACGAACACTTCGACAACCGGTTTCAGAGGCTCCGCGCCCGCAACCAGCTTGCCGACAGCGTATTCGCCCCACATCAGGCCTCCCTGATCGGTGAAATCAATTTCGGTATCGGGCGCGTTGTAGAAACGGTCGGCACGCAGATGGAATTGCGGTGCGAGTGCTTGCAAAGACGCGGATTTCAAGGCTTTCGCCTCGGTCCCTTGCGCGGCTTTGTCCGGGATAAACCGGAACCCTTCCAGACGACCGACGAATTCGCCTTCGACGGTCACTTCACCCTTGTCATTTACTTCGGCCAAAAGGGCCTCCTTCTGTTTGAGCCGGCGCAGCAACACGGATGTGCGCCGGTCCACAAATCGTTGGGTCAAACGGTCATGCAGAGCGTCCGACAGCCTGTCTTCTACAGTGCGCGTTTCCGCGCGCCAATGGGATTCGTCACGCACCCAGCCATTTCGCTGCGCAACATATGTCCAAGTGCGAATGTATGCCAGCCGTTTGGAGAGCGCATCAATATCTCCGTCTGTCCGGTCGATCCGGCGGATTTGCCGCGCCATGAAGTCGTCGGGAATGGACCCGCGTTCGTGCAGGTGGCCATAGATCACCTCAAGCAGGCTGGCATGTTCGGCGTGGCTGATGCCGCGAAAATCAGGGATTCGACATACATCCCACAGCAATCGGACCGATTGCGGGTCGCTGGCGCGGGCGATCACTTCGGTCACTTGCGACAGCGATTTCAGAACGTTCAGGTCATCGGCGGGCCGCGCTTTGACCAGATGTTCGTCGTTCGGGCTGATTTCCAACGAGTCGATCAGCGCCTCGATCGAGCCAAACCGCAAAGCGGCATTCCGCCAGTTCAGCTTTTTCATAGGCTTAAAGCGGCTGTCCATGATCGCCTGAGCCACGCCCTCGTCCAGTGGCGGAGCCTCGCCAGTCACACCAAATGTGCCATCGGACATACCACGCCCGGCGCGCCCGGCGATCTGAGCCAATTCGTTAGGAGCCAAGGGCCGCATCCGCCGCCCGTCGAATTTGGTCAGGGACGAGAACGCCACGTGGTTCACGTCCAGATTGAGCCCCATGCCGATGGCGTCGGTGGCGACCAGATAGTCGACCTCGCCATTCTGATACAAATCCACCTGCGCATTCCGCGTGCGCGGGCTGAGCGCACCCATGACCACCGCCGCCCCGCCCTTTTGGCGACGTAGCAGTTCGGCAATGGCATAAACGTTATCGACCGAGAAGCCGACGATCGCACTGCACGCGGGCATCCGGCTGATCTTCCTGGAGCCCGAATAGACCAGCTGCGACATACGTTCACGCCGGGCGAACTGCGCCTCTGGCACCAGCGCCGCAATAGTTCCGCGCATGGTGTCGGACCCCAGAAACAGGGTCTCGTGCGTGCCACGGGACCGCAGCAGTCGGTCGGTGAACACATGGCCGCGTTCGGGATCGACGCAAAGCTGGATTTCGTCGATGGCCACGAAATCCGCGCCCATACCCTCGGGCATCGCCTCGACCGTGCAGACCCAGTACTGCGTGCGCGGCGGTACGATGCGCTCTTCGCCCGTCACAAGCGCCACGACCGACGGCCCGCGAATGGCAACGATCTTGTCATAGACCTCACGCGCCAGCAGTCGCAACGGCAGACCGATGACACCCGTCCGGTAGCCCAGCATACGTTCAATCGCGTAATGAGTTTTACCTGTGTTGGTCGGGCCAAGTACGGCCACGATTCGGGATGACCCGCTCACCTTTGCCCCCTGCCCCGGTTGTTAAAGGGACGATCCCTGGACCCGAGGCTTCAATCGATTCACGGCCTTGGTTACTTCTTCGTGATGAGGATGTATAGCCAGTGCCCGCTCATATGCATCCATGGCCTGTTGCGGCTTATCCAGAACCTCGAAGATCAGGCCCAGACCGTAGATCGCTTCGTAATTGTTGGGGTTCAGCGTCAGCGCATGTTCCAGGTCCGCAGCCGCCATTCCATACCGGTCGATGCCAAAAAAGGCCGAGGCCCGTACGAACCAGCCTTCGGCAAAGTCCGGGGCGTGGTCCGTCAGCGCCGTCAGATGATCGATGGCCGCTGCCACATCACCATCGTCCAAAGCCTCACGCGCACGCTCCAACAGCAAGTCCGCCGAGGCCGATCCGGACTGCGACCACAACGCCTTGAGCTGACGGTCCAACCCGGCGGCCTGTTCGGGCGAGGCCTGCGCCAGCTTGCCCAGCAGTTCGGATTCGTCACGGGAATCGGCCTGCTGCGCCAGCGAATTGGTGGAATACGTGACTAGCAACACTGTTGCCGCAACGATACCTTTGAGTTTGGTGCTTGCAATGCTCATAACATTGGTCACTGTAGCGCAGCGCCTCAGGATGTCCATTCTCGGCGCACAATTCAAAGTGAGGAAAAGTATGAGCGATACTCTGGAAAAGGCCGCAGCCGCACTGAATGAAAAACTGGCGGATGGCGGCTTCAGCGCGTCGGCAAAATTTGACATCGCAGACCTCGGCTCGATCGTACTGGATGCCAGTGGCGCGCGCGTCAGCGACGAAGATGCCGAAGTGACCATGAGCGCAGATGCCGAGACGTTTGAACAGATCCTCAGCGGTGAATTGAACCCCACGGGCGCGTTCATGTCGGGCAAGCTGACCGTGGATGGCGACATGGGTGTTGCGATGCAACTGGCATCGGCGTTAGCCTGATGACAGCAACGCCGGCCCCCTTTTTCGAAGACGTGGCCGGCGGTCCTGCCGGTGGCACCGCGCATTGGGTGACCACTGCCGACGGGAAACGCATTCGTGTCGGTCATTGGCTGCCCGAGGGTGCGGCAGCCGGCACCGTCATGCTGTTCCCGGGCCGCACGGAATATATCGAGAAATACGGCGATACCGCCCGTGAATTCGTGAATCGCGGCTTTGCTACGCTCGCGATTGACTGGCGCGGACAGGGGCTGGCTGACCGCTTGCTGGATGACCCTCGCGTCGGGCATGTGGACGTGTTTACCGACTATCAGCATGACGTTGCCGCCACGCTGGAGTTGGCGGTCGAACTGAATCTTCCAAAACCGTGGTACGTGATCGGGCATTCCATGGGCGGCGCAATCGGCCTGCGAACCGTTCTTGAGAACGACCAATTCACCGCCTGCGCCTTTACCGGCCCGATGTGGGGGATCTTTTTCACTCCGCTGATGAAGCCGCTCAGCCGGTTGACGGCCTATTGGGGACCCAAGATAGGTCTGGGCGAGAAAACGCCGCCCACGACGTCGCTGGAAAGCTATGTGTCCTCGCAGCCATTCGACGGCAACTTTCTGACCCGCGATCCTGCGATGTACCAGATGATGAAAGACCAGCTGACGGCTCATCCCGAGCTTGCTCTGGGCGCGCCATCCACCATCTGGCTGCGCGAGGCACTGGATGAATGTGCATGGCTGATGGATCAGAACGCCCCGGAAATACCCGCACTGACTTTTCTGGGCAGCCACGAACAGATCGTCGATCGCAAGGCGATCCGCGCACGCATGGCAGACTGGCCCAGCGGCACTCTGGTCGAGATTCCGGACGGCGAACACGAAGTCCTGATGGAAGGCCCGGATGTGCGCGGGCCGGTGTTCGAACAATTGGCGACGCACTTTACCAGCGCCGGAGCAAACGCCTCGTCCTCAATGATCCTGTCGAAGTAAGTCACTCTGTGATCAAAGGCCGCTTGTGATCCCCGCCCCTCGGGCCTAGATGTTTGCCAAAGCAGATTTATCGAGGTGATCCATGCGCGACCTTCCCTTTCCAGTCCGTGACGCAAACGCAGTTGGAGGGGCCGACAACCTTGGCAACCTGCCGGAATGGAATCTCAGCGATCTATATACCTCGGAAGACGCGCCCGAACTGGCGCGCGATCTGGACTGGTTGGAAGGTGAATGTGCATCTTTTGCAGCGGATTATGAGGGCAAGCTGGCGGATCTGGATGCCGCAGGTCTTTTGCGCTGCGTTCATCGCAACGAGAAAATCAACGGCATCGCCGGGCGCATAATGTCTTTTGCCGGTCTACGTTATTATCAGCTGACCACCGATGCGGATCGCGCCAAATTCCTGTCGGACATGCAGGAAAAGATCACGATCTTTACCACGCCTCTGGTGTTTTTCACGCTCGAGATCAACCGGATCGATGATGATGTGCTGAAGTCGCATTTCTCGGCCAATGCCGATCTGGCACGCTATGAGCCTGTGTTCCGCCGTATTCGGGCGATGAAGCCCTATCAACTGTCGGATGAGCTTGAGAAATTCATGCATGATCTGGGCGTTGTCGGGGATGCCTGGGAACGCCTGTTCGACGAAACCATTGCTGGCCTGACCTTTACTGTCGATGGGGAAGAGCTGAACATCGAAGGCACGCTGAACCTGCTGACGGAACAGGACCGCGCCAAGCGCGAAGCTGCCGCGCGTGAGCTGGCAAACGTGTTTCAGGCGAACCTCAAAACCTTTGCCCGCGTTCACAACACACAGGCCAAGGAAAAGGAAATCATTGATCGCTGGCGGAACATGCCGACCGCGCAGACCGGCCGCCACCTGTCTAATGACGTCGAACCCGAAGTGGTCGAGGCCCTGCGCGAGGCGGTCGTTGCCGCCTACCCCAAGCTGAGCCATCGCTACTATGAGTTGAAGCGCAAATGGTTGGGACTGGACGTGATGCAGGTCTGGGACCGCAACGCACCGCTGCCGATGGAAGACACCCGCATCGTCGGTTGGGACGAGGCCGAGAAAACCGTTATGGATGCCTATAACGCCTTTGATCCACGTATGGGTGAGATCGCGTCTCCCTTCTTCTCGAAGGGTTGGATCGATGCAGCAGTCAAACCCGGCAAGGCCCCCGGAGCGTTTGCGCATCCGACCGTCACGGACGTACACCCCTATGTGATGCTCAATTATCTGGGCAAACCGCGCGATGTGATGACGCTGGCGCACGAATTGGGCCACGGTGTGCATCAGGTGCTGGCCGCCGATCAGGGCGAGATGTTGTCGTCTACGCCTCTGACACTCGCCGAAACCGCCAGCGTATTTGGCGAAATGCTGACTTTCCGCAAAATGCTGGATCAGGCCGAAACCCCGGAACAGCGCAAGGTGCTGCTGGCAGGCAAGGTTGAGGATATGATCAACACGGTGGTCCGCCAGATCGCCTTCTACGATTTCGAATGCAAACTCCACGCCGCGCGCCGCGAGGGTGAGCTGACCCCGGATGACATTAACGCCCTTTGGATGAGCGTTCAGGCCGAAAGCCTTGGACCCGCATTCGAGTTCATGGAGGGCTATGAGACCTTCTGGGCCTACATCCCGCATTTCGTCCACTCGCCCTTCTACGTCTACGCCTATGCCTTCGGCGATGGTCTCGTGAATGCGCTCTATTCGGTTTACGAAAGCGGCGCGGACGGATTCGAAGACAAGTATTTCGAGATGCTGCGCGCCGGAGGGTCCAAGCATCACAAGGAACTGCTGGCCCCCTTTGGATTGGACGCCAGTGACCCCGCCTTTTGGAATAAAGGCCTGTCGATGATCTCGGGCTTTATCGATGAATTGGAAGCGATGGAGGGCTGATCCAGCCCCTATTCGTCGGTCTTCTTCAACGTGGTCAGGAAGATGGCTGCAACGATCAGTACTGCGCCAAAAACGGCAAGCGGCGTGATGGTCGCGCCCAGAAACAGAGCCGCGTTGAGGAAGGTGAACACAACCGAAGCCGCAAACATCAGGGTCGCCGTCAGGGTCGAAACCCGCGCGGCGGCCTCGTACCACAGGTAATAGGCCAGCGCGGTCGGCAAGACGCCCAGCAGGATCAGGAAAACAAGATCGTTAGCGGTGGGCATCTGCAGTGAGAAGGCTGCCAACGGCACCAACATCACGCCTGAGCACAGGAAGATGCCGAACAGGAAATTCAGCCGTTCGGCGGTGGTTTGCGACGCCTGCATCGCGCGACTGCTTGAGATCAGAAACACCGCCCAGCTCAGCCCTGCTCCGATCTCCATCAGGTCGCCCAGCAAAGGTTCTCCGCCGCCTTGAAAGTCGCGATAAACAGTCAGAAACACACCAAGGATCGCCAAGATCGTCGCCAGCACATCCCTGCGCGCAACGGTGGTATCCGCAAAGAAATACAGAAAAAGAAGTACGAAGAAAGGGGCGGTGTTCTCCAACACCATGGCGTTGGCTGCACCTGTATGCTCCAACCCTATGTGAAACAGGATGTAATTTATCACGGTCGACAAAACCGCCAGCCGAAAGTTCCAGTCTCCAAACCGGATCGAAACCTGGGCTTTCATCAACCGCAACATGCAATAGATCGCAAGCGCCGCAATGAACAGACGCGACACTGCGATCTGCAACCCGCCCAAATCGCTTGTTAGATAGCGCACGATGACGCTGTGCGTGCCCCACAGAAACGCCGCGAGAAAACCCAGAACCAGACCGCTCTGAAACCAAGACGATCTTTGCGATGTGTCTTGCACCGGCGCCTCGCGCTATTTGAGCTGACTGTCTTTAGACCCGCGCCGGTTGATCCCACCACGTGCCTTGAAGCTGCTGTCGCGGTCCTGCTGGCAATCCAGACACAGCTTGACCCCCGGCAGCGCGATGCGGCGTTTTTCGGGGATGGGTTCTTCGCATTCAGCACAATGGGTCAGGCTTTCACCCACAGGACGCTTTTGCGCCTGCATCCGTGCCAGTTCATCCGAAATCGACGCTTCGATCTGTTCACTCACCGCGCCGTCGCGCGCCCAGCCGCCCGCCATTGCATCCTCCTGATCTGGTCAAACCAGATTAATCAAGCTGCCCTGCCCGTGACAAGTTACAAGGGCGCAGCACCCTCGAACACGCGGTCAATCACCTCTTGGGTGCCACGTGCGAATTCAAGCGGACAGGGATACTCGGCCCCTTCGCGCACGGTACGTCCAAAGGCTTCGACCTGCAGCTTGTACTGATCGTCGCCAGGAAAGCGAGTGACCTGGAGTTCCAGACCCGGGCGGTGCAGCTCAACCCGTGCCTCACCAAAGAGGCGCGCGTTGAACGGTGCCGTCAGGCGGATAACACCGCCTTCGCCGTGAAACTCCATTTCCTGATGCGGGTGCATTCGGGTCGAGACGTATGCCGAATAGGTGAAATCGGGAAACCGCGCCCGAATCTCGGTGAAGACATCCACGTCATTCTCCCACCGGATTGCGCTGGTGACCGAAGCGGGCTCCTGCCCCGATGCGAACCGGGCGCTGCCGATCACATACACTCCGATATCGCGCAGTCCGCCGCCGCCGGTTTCCGGACGGTTGCGGATGTTGCCTGTATCCGCACGGTTGTCATAACTGAACACGCCGGTCACATGCACCAGTTTGCCGATCGCCCCGTCGGTAATCAGTTTGCGTGCCAGTTGCCATTGCGGGTGATGGACAATCATATAGGCCTCAGCTGCCAGCAGGCCGGTCTGATCCCGTTTCGCGATCAGCTGATCGAACTCTTCCGCCTTCATTGTCATCGGTTTTTCGCACAGCACATGCTTGCCCGCGTCCAACGCCTTCAGGCTCCATTCCACATGAAGATGGTTGGGCAGCGGGATATAGACCGCGTCGATTGCCGGGTCCGCCAACAACGCGTCATAGCTGCTATAAACATTCAAATCCGGGCAAAACTGCTGAAACGGTTCGGCCTTGACCGGGTCGGATGTGGCCAGCCCGGCCAAACGCGCGCCATGAGCCGCGTGAATAGCAGGCGCCATCTGTTCGCGCGCGAATTTCGAGGCCCCAAGAATACCCCATTGAACCGGTTTTTGCATGATCGTCCCTCTGTCGTGCGCGCGTCGCGCGTCGTTAGCGCTATCGAATTTCAGGTCTTTTACCAACAGCGGGCCCGTCTGTCATGCCTGTCACGCTCACCTATACGCGAGAAAACCGGCCTGACGGGAATCAGACCGGCTTAATGATTAAGAAAACGGGTCAATCAGGCCGAGCCCAGCATCCCCTTTTCACGCGCCAGTTCGCGCATTTTCTTTTGCAGTTTTTCAAAGGCGCGCACTTCAATCTGACGAATCCGCTCGCGGCTGACATTGTACTGCGTGCTCAGGTCTTCCAGCGTGACGACCTGATCCATCAGACGGCGTTGGGTCAGAATGTCTTTTTCACGATCATTCAGAACGTCCAACGCGGCAGCCAGCAACTCGCGACGGGCATCCAGTTCGTCCCGCGCCTCATAATCACCCGCCTGGTCGGCATCTTCATCCTCAAGCCAATCCTGCCACTGCATGGTGCCTTCGCCCTCGGACCCGACGGTCGCGTTCAGCGAGGCATCGCCGCCGGACATGCGGCGGTTCATGCTAATGACTTCCTCTTCGGTGACGCCGAGATCATTGGCGATCCTGGCGACGTTATCGGGATGCAGATCGCCCTCTTCCAACGCGCCGATGCGCGCCTTGGCCTTGCGCAGGTTGAAAAACAGCTTTTTCTGCGCCGAGGTCGTGCCCAGTTTCACCAGCGACCAAGACCGCAGGATGTATTCCTGGATCGAAGCGCGAATCCACCACATCGCGTAGGTCGCAAGGCGGAAACCCTTTTCCGGATCGAACCGTTTAACCGCCTGCATCAGGCCCACATTGGCCTCCGAAATCACCTCGGCCTGCGGCAAGCCATAGCCGCGATAACCCATGGCGATCTTGGCTGCGAGACGCAGGTGCGATGTGACCATCTTATGCGCGGCCTCTGTATCCTGTTCTTCGACCCAGCGTTTGGCCAGCATGTACTCTTCTTCCGGCTCCAGCAGAGGAAACTTGCGAATCTCCTGCATATAGCGGTTCAGTCCACCTTCGGGTGTCGGCGCGGGAAGATTTTTGTAATTTGCCATTTAAGTCTGCCCCTTGGACAAATGTTTAATCCCTTAACATGCGATATGGGTACATCACCCAGCACTTTCAAGTGGTACCGTTAACAGTTTGGAATTAACTGAATGTAAAGAAAAGCTGAAAATGACCTTTTCACAAGGCATTGCGAATTACGCCTCGGGCTGGCGCAAACCCGCCAACAGAGCCTCCATATCCTCGGGCAACGGGGCTTCAAAGCGATGGCTTTCGCCAGTCACGGGGTGCTTGAACCCCAAAACAGCGGCGTGCAGCGCCTGACGTGGGAAAAGACGCACCGCCTCGACCGCATCGGCACTGAAGGCGCGCGCGGCGAGCTTGCGCCTTCCGCCATAGACCGGATCACCGACCAGGCCATGACCCGCGTGGGCCAAGTGCACCCGTATCTGATGCGTGCGCCCGGTTTCCAGCCAGCATTCGATCAACGAGAGAGACTTTGGCGCCCCAAAACTCTCGACGATGCGCGCCCGGGTGACCGCGTGTCGTCCGCCATGAAAAACGACTGCCTGTTTCTGCCGGTCGGTTTTGTGTCGCGCCAGTTGGGTTGTTAGGCGCATGATGTTACCGGGCTCGAAACTGACCCCTTTGACGCCCCGAAGGCGCGGATCATTGGCGTCCGGCACCCCGTAGCATATGGCGCGGTAATAACGCTCAACGCTGTGCGCCTCGAACTGCGCCGCCAGCCCGTGATGGGCGGCATCGGATTTCGCCACCACCAGAAGACCGCTGGTTTCCTTGTCGATCCGATGCACGATGCCGGGCCGCTTGACCCCGCCTACGCCTGAAAGGTCATCACCACAATGATGCAGCAGCGCATTGACCAATGTTCCGCTGGGAGAGCCCGGAGCCGGATGGACCACCATGCCTGCCGGTTTGTTGACCACAATCAAATCGTCGTCTTCGAAAACCACATCCAGAGGAATGTCTTCGGGTCCGATATGGCTATCCTCGGCCTCTGCAATCCGAACGCCGACCTGCGCGCCTTCCGAAACCCTGGCCTTGGGGTCATGTACAGCGACGCCATCGATTGACACGGCGCCCTCTTCGATCAGCCGGCCAAGGCGTGTGCGGGACAAGTTTTCTTGCTCTGGCACATCCCGTGCAAGCGCCTTATCAAGGCGGGGTGGCGGCGCGGCCGCGATGACGAACTCTATCAGGCGGGTGCCCATGACTGACCCTTCCGAACCTCAGGAACCGCAAGAAACGCCACAACTCAGGCTGTTGCGGCGCATGGTCATGTTGCTGACCGCGGTGATGATTGGCGGGGTTCTAGTGACATTCGCCCTGATTGTCATCCGTCTAACCGACAGAACACCCAAACTGCCCGATCAGATCGAATTACCGGACGGTGCGAGGGCGCAGGCGTTGACCATCGGAAACAACTGGTACGCCGTTGTCACCGATGACAACCGCATCCTGATTTTTGACAAAACAACCGGCAAGCTGCGGCAAGAGATTGCTGTTCCGGATAGCTGACAGCCACACCGCCAGCCATCGGTTCGCAACTACGAAATCCGTTTCAACTGGTTATGGAATCTCTTGAATGGTGGATACAGGTCCCGAGCACGCTCCAGGTATTTGCGTGCTTTTTGCTTTTCGCCGCGCCGCAAGGAAACCTGCCCGGCGGCACCCTGTATCGCGACGGTGACCTCATCCAGATCAGCCGCTTTTTGGATCAGTTTCTCTGCCTGTCCTACCTTGCCAAGCCGCTCCATCAAACGTCCCTTGGCAAAGATCAGGAACGGGCTTTCGGGATCACAGCTCAGCGCCGCGTCCATGGCCGTCCGCGCGGAATCCACATCCCCTTCAACTTCCAGAATATCGGATAACCGCTTGTGAAAAATGGCGTCTTCCGGGATATCTCTTGTGACTGATCGCGCGATATCAATCGCGTCCGCGCCGGAAATCTCACCCAGGCGATAGGCCAACTGAGACTGAACGCTCACAAGGCGCGGGTCATCCGCAGGCACGACTGTGACATTCTCCAGCGCCTTTTGCAGAGCTTGCAATCGGGTGTGATTGTCAAACAACCGCCGGGCTTTCTGGTCGAGCGCCAGATCGGACCAATCCAACAGAACGAGGTCAAAGTTGCAGGGCTGCCGGGCAATCACCTTGTGCTGCACCAAATAGAGGTTGTTGAACGGCGGAAAGCGACGTTGGCGTATCTGCTTCTGCATCGCCCAATCGACCGGCGGCAACATCCGAAAAGCCAGTTGATCGCGGTACAGCATCCGCGACCCCAGAACAACAACATCAGGTCGTAACGGCTTGGCCCAAAACGCTTTCACGAAATGACGCGTCGCAGCCCAACGTTTCTTTTGGGCACCCAGAATGGCCCCGCGCAAGGCACTGAGGACGGCATAATCCTCGGGCCACAGATGCGCAGTTTCCAACCCATCCGCAGCCAGTTGATCGCTGTCTTTCCACTTTCCAAGGTAGAAACTGTTCAACGCCTGCAGCAACGGCAAAAAGGCATTGTCGGCCCCGGCGTCCAGAATGGGTTGCGCCAGATCATACGCCTCCTGACAGCGATCCTGCGCCACCAGATACTGGGCCGCCTTGGAATACACATGTGCCGCCTCGGACGGGTTCAGAAAAGCACCGGGTCCCTGAGCGACGCGATCAATCACCCGGTCATTGATCTGTTGAATCTCGGTCTCGGTCAGAACATCCCGGAACACCTTGCGTTGCTGGCCGGAAATCCGCGCTGCTGCCATGGAAAAAGCCGAGATAAAGGGCGCAATCACCTGCTCGGCCCGCGACATGGCGTAAAGTTCCAGAAAGTCGCGCTTGGCCCGGGTCAAACCCGAAAGGTCTGCAATATCTGACATTTGCATCAAGTTTGGAAAGCGGCCCTGGAACCGGCTCAGCAACTCTGGCTGGTCGGAAAACATGATAGCGGTCGACCCTTTGGTTTTTTCCAGATGCGCCTCATAGAACTCTTCGGGCTCGATCTTGGCAGGCCAGGTCGAGTGCTTCCAAGGCAGTCCGTTCAGAATATCTCCACGCCGGATGTGATAGGCCGAGACCCCCTTGTCCGACAGCTGTTCGTCGATCCGGTTCATAATGGGCCGGATATCATCGGCGAAACCGATCGAGTGGATAAAACCCCGGTAACGCGGACGGATCGCTTCGATGTCCTCCCAGGGGAACGCCAATACCTCGAACCCCTCTTCGACCAGCACTGAACGCCCCGATGCGAGATGCGCGTTCAGTCGTTCAGACGTTGGATCGTTCTGGAAGCTCCAGACCGGCAGCGCATCACGCATCCTGGCGTCGACATCCTGCGCGTTCAGAAAATGCGAGGTCATCCAGTCTTGGGTGAACAGCTCTTGCGGGTGATCCAGTTCCGGCGCGTCAGCCCCTTGCGGAAACCAATTGATCCGGTAGTCGGTCTGGTAATCCTGAGCCAGACGGATGCAGGTCAGCATCATGAGCAGGCGCGCGCCCATCCGGTCCTTGCGCTGGCCAATGAAAACCCCGCGGTTGCTGCTCATACGGGGAACCCGGCAGTACGCGCAGGCGCACCCTTGGGCCAGGCTCTCCCAAGGTGCTCAACCACCTTGGTCGTCCACCCTTTGATCCGCGCATGTTCCCCCATGGATATCATTGCTAAACTATGCACTTGGCACCTGCTTCCGATAAGTCATGCGCCAAGTGATACACAACGTGGTTGCAGCCCGCGAGATTGGAAATGGCCCCGTGCGCAGAGTGATGCAAACTTTCCCCGTTTTGCTACCCCCCCGGAACCGGCGTTGCGTGCGACAGATCATCAGATATCCGAATGGCCGTTTTCAGGGACAGCCTGCCAGCCGATGCGCCGATAAGGTCCGCCGGGACACGGGTCGCGGCGGCCAAAGCCTGCTCCAGCGGGATACCGACCTGCTGGTTCAGAACACGCACGGCAGTGGTCAGGTCCAGATCAGCCCCGGCAAGAGTGCCGTCCTCTAGCGTTAATCTACCGTTTTCGCGGCGGATCAGGCGGCCCTCAAGGCGGAAATCCTGGTGCGAGGTCCCGGCGACAGCCATGGCATCACTGACCAGAAATATCTGCCCCGGTCCACGTTTCGCCGCAAAGGCCATCTGCATGGTTCGAGGATGAACATGCACCGTGTCCGCGATCAGTCCGGCCGACATGGTTTCACTATTCAGGGCCGCGCCTACAAGACCGGGTTCTCGGCTGCCAAGCTGGCTCATGGCGTTGAACAGATGTGTGGCGCAGCGCGCGCCAGCCTGTGCGTATGCCAGACAGGTGTCAAATGACGCGTCGGAATGGCCCAGCGAAACCAGAATACCGGCGCCGCTCAGCGCTTTGACCTGATCTATACTGACGTTCTCGGGGGCCAACGTCACGAGCAAGGCAGGCAAGTCGCGGCGCGCGGCGATCAGCTGGTCAAGATCGTCATCCGTCATTGGCCGGATCAACGCGCTGTCATGCGCGCCTTTGCGCCGCACCGACAAATGCGGCCCCTCAAGATGCAAGCCAGCAATCCCGGGTATCTGCTGCTGCACAGCCTGAACAGTCGCAGCAATGGCCGCCCGCGTCTTTGGCGGCGTATCGGTGATCAGCGTCGGTAAAATCGCCGTCGAGCCCAGCTGGCGATGTGCCGCCGCGATGCGCCCCAGTGTCTCCACCGACGGGTCATCATTGAACATGATCCCACCGCCACCATTCACCTGAAGATCCACATAACCGGGGCTGAGGATGTCGCCTGTCAAATCGATGACCGTTTCATCCCGGGTCAGCTCAGTTCGGGGAATGATCCCGACCAGCGCGCCATCCGCGAACCGGGCCGCATGATCGTCCCAAATCGTCTGGCCGTCAAAAATGCGACCGCCTGAGAACGTGATGGTCTGGCCGCTCATACGGTTTCCGTCACTTTTCTCAGATGACGGGGCGTGTCCGGGTTTATGCCGCGACGCTTGGCCACCGCTTCGACCATCCCGTAAAACGAGGCAATCGAGGCCACCGGGTCAGTCATCCAGTGTGATGTGCGCACATGCGGCAGCGCAACGGCCTGTTTTACCCGATCCGAAGTCGCAAAGACCTGTGCACCCTTGGCGACCAGCGCATCCGCAACCTCGGCTATATTGGACTCGGTCGCGTCACCGGACGCAAACGTCAGAACCGGGAATCCTTGATCCACGATTGAGACCGGTCCGTGCAAAACTTCGGCTGAGGAGTAACTTTCAGCGTGAATTTGGCAGGTTTCCTTGAACTTCAACGCGGCCTCATTCGAGACCGCCCAGGACATGCCGCGCCCCAGCGTGAACAGCGACTGCCCGTTGACGGCTTCGACAACTTGGCCCCAATCGCAGGCGATGGCCCTGCCCAAAACCTCTGGCAAGCTGCGGATCGACGTCAAAAGCGTGTCGTCATCTTTTATCTCGGCCAACAGCCAAAGACCCGCCACCAGAGACGTCACGAAAGTCTTGGTCGCGGCCACGCTCAATTCCGGGCCCGCATGGATGGGCAGGGTCGCAGACGCAACCCCGGCCAGTGCCGAGGCCGGGTTGTTGGTGATCGCGACCGAATACGCCCCGCCCGCGGTCAGTGAGCTTGTCAGTTGGACTATGTCGGGGCTTTGACCGGACTGGGAAATGGCAATGCAGGCCGCACCCGCGCAGCGCATGTCTACGCCGTATATGGACTTGACCGACGGGCCGACCGACGCCATGGGCAGGCCCAACAGCAGTTCGGCGGCATATTTCAGATAGCTGCACGCATGATCCGAAGACCCGCGCGCCACGGAAATCAGAAAATGCGGATCGTGGTCCCGGATCGCATTGGCGGCCTTGGAAATCGCTCCGGCATCATCGGCCAGCAAGCGTTCAACTGCGGCAGGTATCTCATTGATTTCCAGCCTCATTTGGGTAGTGTCGGGGGGCATTTTCCGTGCCTTTCAGTTTGACAGGCGAAGCTCTGCCACAAAATCGTAAGCATCGCCGTGATAGATGGACCGGGTCAGTTCCGCGACGCGGCCGCTTTCCAGATACGAGGTACGCTGAATGCGCAACCCGGCTGTTCCTTCGGCAACATCCAGTAACCTTGCTTCAGGCGCTTCGAGGTTGATGGCCGAGATTTTCTGGATGGCCCGAACCGGGCGAAACCCCGACTGATCTAGAAACGCATACAGAGAGCCGGTGACCTCAGTCGGATTGGGCAGGATATCCAGCGGCAGTGACGCGCGCTCCAAAGCCATGGGTCGCCCGCCGGCCTCGCGCAGGCGGTGAATGCGTGCCACCTGATCGTTGGCCGACAGGCCCAGCGCCATCATCTCATCCGGCGAAGGCAGAAAGATTCCGCGCTCCAACCAGGTCGATGTCGTCTTCATTCCGCGCCGCTCCATGTCCTCGGTGAAGGATGTCAGATGCGACAGAGATTGTTCGACGCGCGCAACCGGCTCGCGCACGAAAGAGCCCGAGCCCTGTCGTTGTTCGACCGCGCCCTTGCGCACCAGCTCTTGAATGGCTTTGCGGACCGTGACCCGCGACAGATCGGTCAACTCGGCGATTTCGCGTTCCGGAGGAAGCGAGCTGTTGGGCGGCAGGATGCCTGCGGCGATCCCTTCCTCGAGCCGTTGGCGCAGCTGCACATAGCGCGGCCCCGCCGTATGCCCCAACCAGCCGTCCGGGCGCAGGAAATCAGCAATGCTCATCTTCGATCTCCTCGTGAAACGCATGTGCAAGCGCGATGGCTCCGGATAACGGATCGCCTTTGGGACGGTTCAGGGCAGCCCGCATGTCTTGCGGCAGATACTCGGCGTAATACGGGCCGATACCGCCCGTCAGACAGATCGGCAGCCCCTTGGCCCACCCCATTTTCACCATCCGGCCCGCCAGATAGGTCGCACCGTCACCCAGAATGCTCAGCGCCAAAGGATCGCCCTGCCCGGCGGCATGGGTGACCATCGGCGCCAGCGCCCCGAATTCGGTCGGCGACATACACCCGGCAGCCTGTACGATTCCCGCGGCCCCACCCAAGCGCGCCAACAGCTGATCAGCCAGCGTTGAGCGTTCCGTCACGTCATCAACGCAATCCAAAGTCAGTGAAAGTGCCTTGCGTCCAACCCATTGCGCAGATGCCTGATCGCCCAGCACCGGGCCCCATCCGCCCGCGAAACGGGTGTCGCCGCCCAACTGCCCGGCCAGAAACGATCCAGTTCCGCAATGTGCAATGAACCCGTCTTGCGGGCCCAATGCCCCACGCAGCGCGGCCGCGCGATCATCTGCGATTCGAACATGCCGGAACGGTAGAGCCGCCATTAATCGCCCAGCTATCTGTTCACCCGTTATGCCTGCCAATCCCAAATATGCAGAGATGCACGCCAACTCGGCGTCCGACAGATCACAAGCATCCGCCAACTCCTTCAAACCGCGCTGAATTTCCGCGAGCGCAGCTTGAAAATCTGTCGACACATTGGCCGCTCCGACCTCGACCCGGCGTGTATCGACGCCATCAGACAGCGCGATTCTGCACCGCGTTCCACCGCCATCAATAGCCAAAACATAAGTGTCAGCAACTCGAGTCATGCAGATACCTTTATAATACCTTTAAGCTATTTTGAAGACCAAACAGCATCCAAGGCTCGGTTTTTGATAGAATTTCAAACTAAAATGCGGCGATAAACAAAAATGGTAGACTAATGGTATCTAAAAGGTATGATGCGTGAAAGCCATAGGGGGAATCACGTGACGACGCCGGTCACAGAACAGCTGCATCAGGATGCGATCGGACTGGACGCCAGACCACTGGCCGAGGTCGCGGCATTGCTGGCCGCCGGGCAATCTCAGGCAGCCACCGCACCCCAGACCGCGCTGGACCCGATTTGCGCCGGGGCCCGGGCCATGGCGGAAACCCTTCATTCCGGCGGTATCCTGCGGTATTTGGCGGCAGGATCATCTGGCCTGATGGCAGCCTCAGACGCGCTGGAGCTTGGGGGCACATTCTCGATCCCTTCGGACCAGATTCGCATCCACATGGCCGGTGGCCTGCCGAAACACGCCGAAATGCCCGGCGATGTAGAAGATGTTGCCGACGAGCTCGAGTTGGAGCTGGCCGATCTGTCCCAGTCGGACACGATGATCGCCGTCTCAGCCAGCGGCACAACCCCTTACACCGTTGCGGCCGCCCGTATGGCGAAAGCCAAGAGCGCGACGGTAGTTGGCATCGCAAACAATGCGAACTCCGAACTGCTGCAACTCGCCGATCACCCGGTTCTGCTGCAAACGCCACCCGAAGTGATTTCGGGATCAACCCGCATGGGGGCCGGCACCGCGCAAAAGATCGCGTTGAATATGCTGTCGACGCTCATGGCGGTGAAACTGGGTCATATTCAGGACGGCATGATGATCAATCTGCGCGCAGACAATGACAAACTGCGCGCCCGCGCCAAAGGCATCGTCTGCCAACTCACCGGCGCAAGCCCCGAAAAGGCCGAGCAGGTCCTGACGCAGGCCGATGGCAACCTGAAATGCGCCGCTCTGCTGGCTACCGGCGCGCAAACGCTTGAAATCGCACATCAATTGTTGCGAGAGTTCAACGGGCATCTGCGCCCCGCGATGGAACGACTGAACCATAACAACGACACTATCAACCTGGGAGATACCAAATGACACGCAAAGTTCTGGGCCTTGCTTTGATGAGCACGGCGCTGGTCGCCACAAGCGCCTATGCCGAAGACGTCACGCTGACCATCGAAAGCTGGCGCAACGACGACCTGACTCTGTGGCAGGAAAAGATCATTCCGGCTTTTGAGGCCGCCAACCCCGGCATTAAACTGGTCTTTTCTCCTTACAGCCCGACTGAATACGACGCCGCCGTCAACGCCAAGCTCGAGGCCGGCTCGGCGGGCGACATCCTCACCTGCCGCCCATTCGACCGCTCGTTGGGGCTGTACAACAACGGGCATCTTGCGGATCTGACGGCGATGCCCGCCATGAGCAACTTTTCAGACGTGGCCAAATCGGCATGGCAGACCGATGACGGCTCGGCCACCTTCTGCGTCCCGATGGCCTCGGTCATTCACGGCTTCATCTATAACAAGGACGCCTTCAACGAACTGGGTATCGACGTCCCGACCACCGAAGCGGAGTTCTTTGCGGCACTGGACAAGTTCAAGGAAGACGGCACCTATATCCCGATGGCGATGGGCACCAATGACCAGTGGGAAGCGGCCACAATGGGATATCAGAACATCGGCCCCACCTATTGGAAAGGTGAAGAAGGGCGTTTGGCGCTGATTGCGGGCGAACAATCGTTGACAGACCCACAATGGGTCGAGCCCTATGAAACGATTGCACGCTGGAAGGATTATCTGGGCGACGGGTACGAAGCACAGACCTATCCGGACAGCCAGAACATCTTCACGCTGGGCCGCGCTGCGATCTATCCTGCGGGAAGCTGGGAAATCTCGGGTTTCAATGCGCAGGCCGACTTTGAGATGGGTGCCTTCAAGCCGCCGGTGCGTGCCGCGGGCGACACCTGCTACATCTCGGATCATACCGATATCGGTATCGGCATGAATACTGCGACCGAGCACCCCGAAGCTGCGCAGACTTTTCTGGCATGGGTGGCCTCGCCCGAATTCGCTGACATCTTCGGCAACGCCCTGCCCGGCTTCTTCCCGCTCTCAAGCGCTCCGGTCGAATTGCAGGACCCGCTGGCTAAGGAGTTCGTAAGCTGGCGCAACGATTGCGAGGCGACCATCCGCTCGACCTATCAGATCCTGTCGCGCGGTACACCGAACCTTGAGAACGAAACCTGGAATGCTGCGGCGCAAGTCGTCAAAGGTGCGGAAACTCCGGCAGAAGCCAGCGCACGCCTGCAGGAAGGTCTGGCCAGCTGGTATGCACCGCACCAGTAAAACCTGAACCACTCACACCGGACGCGGCGTGTGTCGCGTCCGGTTCCTTATCCCCCCGGAGAATCCCATGCAGACCCGCCGCATCCGCTGGCACATCGTCGTTTTCCTCGCCCCTGCGGTGCTGGTCTACACGGCGGTGATGATCTTCCCTTTGTTCAACACGCTGCGCCTTGCACTGTTTTCCGAGGTCGATCAGGCGCGCATCTACGTGGGCTTGCAGAATTTCCGCACGTTATTCTTCGACCCGATCTGGTCCGAGCAGTTCTGGAATGCCTTAGGCAACAACTTCTGGTTCTTTTTGATCCACATGTTGGTGCAAAACCCGATTGGTATCGCCCTGGCTGCACTGCTAAGCCATCCGCGCCTTCGGTTTTCGGCCCTGTACCGATCGGCAATCTTCATCCCAACGGTCCTGAGCTTTGTCATCGTCGGCTTCGCATGGAAGCTGATCCTGTCGCCGCTTTGGGGCATCGCACCCTCAATGCTGGACGCCGTTGGTTTGAAATCGCTGTTCGCTCCGTGGCTGGGCAAAGAAGAATACGCCCTGACCACGCTGGCGCTGGTCTCGGTCTGGCAATTCGTCGGCATACCGATGATGCTGATCTATGCCGCCCTGCTATCAATTCCCGAAGAGATCCTTGAGGCCGGAGAGATCGACGGCATCACCGGGGCGTCCGCTTTCTGGAAGATCAAGCTGCCGCTGATCCTGCCCTCGATCGGGATCATCTCGATCCTGACCTTTGTGGGCAATTTCAACGCGTTCGACCTGATCTACGTCTCACAGGGCGCACTGGCTGGGCCCGACTTCTCGACCGATATCCTCGGCACCTTCATGTACCGCACCTTCTTTGGCTTCCAACTGCAACTGGGTGACCCGCATATGGGATCGGCCATCGCCGGAGCCATGTTCGCGATCATCCTTGTGGGCGTCTGCATCTATCTGTTCGGCATCCAGACCCGGATGCGCAGGTATCAGTTGTGAGGGCCAAGTGATGAGCAAAGCACGTTCCAACCCGCTGAACACCGCCGCCATGCACGGGGCGCTAATCCTCTACACGTTGATCGCCCTGTTCCCGGTCTTCGTCATCATTATCAACAGCTTCAAATCCCGCCGTTCGATCTTTCGCGAACCGCTGGCCCTGCCCGATGCCGAGAGCTTCTCGCTGATCGGCTACCAGACGGTGATGAAGCAAGGGGACTTCTTCCTCTACTTTCAGAACTCGATGATCGTGACCGTGGTGTCGCTGACCTTCATCCTGCTGTTCGGGGCCATGGCTGCGTTCGCGCTGAGCGAGTACAAGTTCAAGGGCAACACCCTCATGGGCCTCTATCTTGCGCTGGGGATCATGATCCCGATCCGCATCGGTACGGTTGCGATCCTTGAACTGATGGTGGCGACCGGGTTGGTGAATACCCTCTGGGCGCTGATCCTTGTCTATACGGCGCAAGGGTTGCCATTGGCCGTGTTCATCCTTTCCGAGTTCATGCGGCAAGTGTCCGACGATCTGAAAAACGCAGGCCGTGTTGATGGCCTGTCGGAATATACGATCTTTTTCCGACTGGTCCTGCCTTTGGTCCGCCCGGCCATGGCGACGGTGGCCGTGTTCAACATGATCCCGATCTGGAATGACCTCTGGTTCCCGCTGATCCTCGCCCCCGCTGAGGAGACCAAGACCCTGACGCTGGGCAGCCAGGTCTTCATCGGCCAGTTCGTCACGGACTGGAACGCGGTTCTGTCGGCGCTGTCGATGGCGATCCTGCCGGTGCTGGTGCTTTACGTCATCTTCTCGCGCCAACTGATCCGCGGCATCACTTCAGGAGCTGTCAAATGACCAAAGTTCTGATCGCAGGCCTCGGTAATATGGGCCTGAGCCACGCGCTGGCCCATCACAACCACCCGGACGCGCAGATCGTCGGTCTGGTCAATCGATCCGGTCGCGTAGATCATCCCGATCTGGCTGGCTACCCGGCCTATTCCGATTTTCACGCGGCTCTGGCCGAGACGAACCCCGATCTGGTGGTCGTCGCCACCTACTCCGACAGCCACGCCGATTTCGCCTGCGCGGCGATGGAGGCAGGCGCGCATGTCTTTGTCGAAAAGCCACTGGCGACCACAGTGGCGGACGCCAAGCGCGTCGTCGCAAAGGCCATTGAAACCAACCGCAAGCTGGTCATCGGCTACATCCTGCGCCACCATCCCTCATGGATGCGCCTGATCGCCGAGGCGCGCGACCTTGGCGGGCCTTACGTCTTCCGCCTGAACCTCAATCAGCAAAGCAGCGGGGCCGAGTGGGAGACGCATAAGGCGCTGATGCAGACCACCTCACCCATCGTCGATTGCGGCGTCCACTATGTCGATGTGATGTGTCAGATCACCGACTCGGACCCTGTGCGCGTGCATGGCATGGGCCTGCGGCTGAGCGATGAGATCGCCGAGGACATGTACAATTACGGCCAGTTTCAGGTGATCTTCGAAGACGGCTCGGTCGGCTGGTACGAGGCCGGATGGGGTCCGATGATGTCGGAAACCGCGTTCTTCGTGAAAGATATCGTCTCGCCCAACGGCTCGGTCTCGATCACCGATGGCAACAAGGGCGCGTCGGCCGATATCGACGGCCACACCAAGGTCGGCGGTATTCTGGTTCACCGCCCCGATGGCGACCAGACAATCGACATGCCCGATGAACCTGGCCATCAGGAGCTCTGTGATGCGGAGCAAGCTTACATGCTGCGCGCCATCGCCGAGGACACCGACCTGACCCGCCACATGAACGACGCCGTGCAATCGCTGGCCATCTGCCTTGCCGCCGATGAAAGCATCCGCACCGGCCAACCCATTCCGCTGAAAGAGGCACGCACATGACCGCCCTGACGCTGACAAACGTGAACAAGTCCTTCGGCACCGTCGAAGTTCTCAAGGATATCAACATCGAAGTCGAAGACGGCGAGTTCGTCGTCTTCGTCGGTCCCTCGGGTTGCGGCAAGTCCACCCTTCTGCGCGTGATCGCAGGGCTTGAGGACGTGACCTCGGGCGAGGTCCGCATCGGCAGAGACCTCATGAACCTCACCCCGCCGTCAAAACGCGGCATTGCGATGGTGTTCCAAAGCTACGCGCTCTACCCCCACCTGAACGTGCGCAAGAACATGTCGCTGGCGCTGAAACAGGAAGGCCAGAGCAAGCAGGTCATCGAAGAACGCGTCGCCAAGGCCAGCAAGATGCTGAACCTCGAACCTTACATCGACCGCTACCCCTCGGAACTGTCCGGCGGCCAGCGTCAGCGCGTCGCCATCGGCCGCGCCATCGTGCGCGAACCCAAGCTGTTCCTGTTCGACGAGCCTCTGTCCAATCTGGACGCCGCCCTGCGCATGAACACGCGCTTGGAGATCGCCAACCTGCACCAGCAGCTCGATGCCTCGATGATCTACGTCACCCACGACCAGACCGAGGCGATGACACTGGCTGATAAGATCGTCGTCCTGCGCGACGGCTGTGTGGAACAGGTCGGCAGCCCGATGGAACTGTATAACAACCCCATAAACCAGTTCGTCGCCGGTTTCCTCGGCGCGCCGTCAATGAACTTCTTTCCGGCCAGTCTGCTGGGCGACAGCGGAGATGCCACCATGGGCGTGCGGCCCGAAGATCTGTATTTGTCCGATGACGGTCCGATCATGGCAAATGTCACCCATGTCGAGCATCTGGGCGGAGACACCAACGTGATTGCCAGGGTACAGGATCACCAGATCACAGCCCGCCTGTTCGGCCAGATTCCGGTCGGAACAGGCCAAACTGTTCGCCTGGGCTACACCCCAGACCGCACCTACCGCTTCGATTCGCAGGGCGCACGCTTAAGCTGAGACTGAACTGACATTGATATCGGTAAGCTGGTGCAACCGACGCATGTTGATGACTTGAATACGCGTGTTTCTCGTCATTGCAAGTGGTCTTTGGAACTCGGCCAAACTCCTGCAAAACATCAAAATGATGTTTCCATTCATATAAAATTGGCTCACTGCGCCTCAAAGCACAAAGTGGACCAATGGGTAAGCCTCGAAGCCCTCAAGGTGCTGCCGATACCTCGCTTTGGTGGATTCTTTGATCCCGTCCGCTTCCCTGAGCCAGCGAAGCCCCGTGTCCCTAACAGTAGTCCCCTCTTGCGGGTTATGTCTGGCAACCTGTTTGACTTTTGGTTCAGGGGTTGAGCCCTCACCAATCGAAGCCAGAATCTCCGGCGAGACCTCTTTTCGCCTGACCAGAGCCTCAGCTAAGTCCTGCGTTCCGAGACTCCACACGTTCTCTTTCTTACCAATGATAGCTTGGTATTCGTTAGGTACTGCGACTCTGACCGCGTATCCGTTGCCCCTCTTAAAGAGGCCCTTTGGCACCCGCGCATCCATCTCAAAAGGGTCCATTTACCGTTACATTCGGCGAAGAAAATTGTTGAAAATCTAGTACTTGGTGCGGTCGGAAAGAGCGACTTCGAACTGTTCTGGTGAAGACAAGACCCCTGATCTGGATGAAGTATTCAACGAGCTAGAGCGTTGGCATGACATCCTGAAAGATCACGACAAATCGTTTTTGCGGGGGCCGCGCCCATGACACGCCCTGCCCCGTTTTCTCTGAGGTTGACTGATTCAGAACGCACGCGGTTGGAAACCCAAGCTGGTTCCATGCCTCTGGCGTCGTACATCAAGTCCGTGGTTTTTGCCGACGAGGCCCCCAAATACCGTAGGCGGAAAAAACCACCTGTTGCCGAGCAACAGCTCTTGGCAGAAGTGTTAGCACGTCTTGGCCAAACTCGCACATCCAACAATCTCAACCAGATTGCCAAACATCTGAATCAAGGAACCCTGATTCTTGATGAGCAACTAGAAGCTGACCTCAAGCGCGCCGTCGCTGAAGTCGCATGGATGCGAGCGACGTTAATTGAAGCATTGGGGATCAAGTCTTGATTCTCAAAGGCTCTCAACGTGGCGGCGCAAAGGCTTTGGCTGATCACCTTATGAACGACCGTGACAACGATCATGTCTCATGCTTAGAGTTGCGTGGTTTTTTGTCCGATCAACTTCACGGTGCCTTGTCCGAGGCGCACGCCATTTCCAAAGCAACCCGCTGCAAGCAATTTTTGTTTTCACTGAGTTTGAACCCACCTGTTGGGCATAATGTCACTGAGGATGCGTTTATTGAGGCGGCAGATCGTGCCGAGGAAAAGCTCGGTCTAATCAATCAACCCCGCGCCATTATCCTCCATGAGAAGGAAGGCCGTCGCCACGCCCATGTTGTGTGGTCGCGCATTGACGCCGATGAGATGAAGGCGATCAATCTGCCCCATTTCAAAAACAAGCTGCGGGATGCGTCGCGTGATCTGTTTCTCGATCATGGGTGGCAGCTACCAGATGGTCTAGCGACCTATGGCAACAAATCCCCTCTGAATTTCACATTGGAAGAATGGCAACAGGCCAAACGCCAGAACCTAGACCCGCGCGAAATCAAGCAAGCGTTCCAGCAAGCATGGGAACGCAGTGACAGCCAGATCAGTTTCAAGAATGCCCTTGAGAGTCGCGGGTATTTTTTGGTCAAGGGAGACCGGCGTGGGTTCGTTGCACTTGATGTCGATGGCAATATCTATGCCATTCCTAAATGGACTGGTCTGAAAGCCAAAGATGTCAGGGCCAAATTGGGTTCAGCCGAGAGTTTACCCTCTGTTGCAGACGCACAATTAGACATCCGACAAAAAGTTACCAACCAAATGCGGGTCTTTCTCTCCCAGAACAAAGATCGCCAGTACCGTGAATTGGAGCCACTGCAAAAAGAAAACGACAACCTAAAACGCGTTCATCGCTTAGAACGGCAGAAGTTGAAAGAGGGACAAGAGAAGCGATGGGCAGAAGAAACCAAAACTCGATCCAATCGGCTCAACAAGGGCCTTCGTGGCTTGTTTGACCGCTTTTCAGGCAAAGCCAAATCCATTCGTTCTCAAAACGAAAGAGAAGCCCGCGCCAGCGCTCATCGTGACCAGAAACAACGAGATTTCATGGTTCGGGAACAGATGAAGGAGCGCCTTGCTCTACAAAAACGCGTCGAGGCGCTGCGGCGTAAGCACCAGCAAGAACGCAGACAATTGTTCCAATCGATTTCGCGCACCATGCGTCAAAACAAACTGTTCAAACACTTCAACCGTGATCGTTATCGAGGGTTGGGACTGTAGGCTAACGCTCTGCCCAAAACTCTGAATCCAAGTCGGAGAGTTTTGCCGTGACAATCAAATTGGCAGCGAACATAGTCGTCCTTATTGGACTTGATGGGTTTTAAGTGATGGAATTTAATCAACTACCGCGCGGCTTGCCGGGAACAGATCACGCGGTTGGAGCAGCCCCTAGAGCGCTCTGGATGGACCCAAGAGTTCTGCAAGAAAGTGACTTTTGGTCTTACCAAGCAGGTAAATTGTTCATGGGGGAATCTCTACATGGAGACTTACTTGGTATTGCGGACAATCGACACCTGTTGACCATTGCGGGATCGCGCGCCGGAAAAGGAACATCAGCAATTATTCCCAACCTTCTTCTATATCCCGGCTCGGTGTTGGTTCTTGATCCTAAAGGTGAGAACGCAACCAACACCGCTGAACGACGAGGACTGGGGCGCAACATTCCACAGGGCGGCCTCGGCCAAGATGTCTTCGTGATCGACCCTTTCGGCGTGGCCGATGTCGATGCATCTTACCTTTCAGGTTTCAATCCACTCGAAGGGCTTGATCCAACAGCAAGTGATTTTGTTGACGAGTGTGATGCTATCGCGGACGCACTTGTTGTCGAAGATGCCAGCCGCGAAGGTGGTGATCATTGGACCAACTCAGCAAGATCAATTTTGCGCGGGTATATTGCATGGGTCGCAGCCGCCCCGACCGTTACCAAGCGTGATTTGAACGAAGTTCGACGCCTGATTTTTCTGCCGACCGGAATTGATGAAGCAGGTGAATTTGAGGCGCAGCTTGTTGCCATGCTTAATGACCCAAATGACGAGGCCCCAGCGATTGCGCACGGCGTACCACATGAAGCTGCATCAGCGCTGATCAGTATGAGTGACCGTGAACGCAGTGGTGTTCTGTCTACGGTCCGGGAGAATATTGCATTTCTTTCGTCTCCACCAATTGCGACAACGCTATCCGGCGAAAACCGATCTCCTGACTTGAAGACATGGAAATTCGGTAACAGCAGCGTATACCTGTGCCTTCCTGCCTCGCGCCTGCATCGCCACTTTCGTATGTTCAGGTTGTTCATCAACCGGCTTTTGGGTGCAGTGGAGAGTTCGCGGGAAATCCCTGAAATACCTGCACTCATGATCCTAGATGAAATGCATGTTTTGGGTCACATGAAAGCTCTGGAAACCGCTGCTGGGCTACTGGCTGGTTATGGCGTTCGTATCTGGTCAATCTGGCAGGACATATCCCAACTCAAGCAAATTTATCGACACAGATGGGAAACCTTTCTTGGAAATGCCTCTATCTTTCAAACCTTCGGCCTCAATGACCTGAGTACGCTAAAATATGTGTCCGAAAGGCTCGGGGTTTCGTCAATCAGGCAAGTTAGCCAAGGCGAAATCAGCATATCGCAGGCTGCCGATGGATTTTCCGGCCAGTCCACCTCGATACAAGCCTCACCCCTTTTGAGCCCAGACGAAATTGCCTATTTCTTCTCTCGCCAGTCGGGCAATCAGCTAATTATCTACCCTGGCGCAGACCCTATCATGATCCGGCGACTGTCATATCTTGATGATCGGATGAAGGACCTGAGACCGAAAACATGACCGCATTTGAACCAATCAATACTGACCCACCCTACAGTGTTTCCTTGCATCACTGTGATGACGAAACTGCCGACGCATCCTTCCGTTCGCAAGCAAGGTCGCTTTGGTTGAAGCTGCTCTTTATCCCCCTTGGGATTCTCTGGGTATTCGCAGTCGTCGGTGCAATCGTCTCATTGTCATCAGGAGTTCCGTTGCTGACCCTGATCCTAGTCGCTTTTTGTGCCGCGTACTTCTTTCTACTGAACCGAATTTTCTTTGTAACAGTTCATATTCGCGTCACTCCCGAGTCGGTCAAAGTTTATGACGCAGTGTATGATCGGCAGTACTGGGGCGGGTTCTGCCTCTTGGAAGGCTCAACGCTTGGTTTCAATTACGGTGGAAAAACAGAAAGTACAGGATTTTCGCTACCGAGTGGAAAATTGAGCTACAAGAAGACGGTTAACCCTGCCGAGGTGGTTGTTTGGTTAAATCATCTTGTAGACAGCATAAGGCTACCACGCCGCGTAGAGACATCATCAGGCGTCCGCGAACAGAAGTTCTAAAATCAGCGGTGTCAATCCAAACCTCTATCGTGTTCTCGGTCTTTGGAAAATTTATTGAAGATGTCTTGCGCCGACAGCTTCCTTTTCGAGGAATTTTTTGCTTGTTCTCGTGACTTCTCCGGCGACTTCGCATCCGAAATCTCTTCCTCTGTTATCAGTCGATGATCTTTTTCGTAGTGATCATCCACTTCTTTGTCGCCGGTCTTCATCGCCAAAGGACGATTGTCGGGTTTCTCCGGTACTTTGTTAAGGTTCGAGTTCTCGATAGAATTCGTTGGCCGTGCCTTTCGAATGGTCTTGGCCAAACTTGGAGACGGAGTGAAAACCACCTCCAAACCCAGATGTCCGGATGGAGCATTTTCCACATCTTTTGAGTCTTTGGGCTTGTGCTCCCGTCCGACGTTGCTTTTGCTACCCCGTCGGTTTTCGTTATCATCATTCTCGAACAAAGACACACTCCCCGCATCGTAGCCATGCAAAGCAATGTATGTACTGTTTCTTAGATGTCTACCAACTCAGCAGGGTTGGCTGGCGGGCACCACTCAGGTCTCGGCAGTCCTTTTTTCTCACGCCGCAAATAACCTTGCTGTACTGCTCCTTCCATCCACTCATCAAAATCACACTCGTTGGGGTCGTGTGCCTTCTCATTTTCGGCAAAAAATTCGTGAATGTCACACTCTTCAACATCACCTAACCAATCCAAATAGGCCCACGATACGCGAGCCATCCGAACTACAATCGGCACTCCCATGACACTCGGAACGTGCCGTCCCACTTTTTCATAAGGGTCTTCATCAAAGAAATCCCACCAACTTTTTGAATTCATTCTATTATTATAGCATACAGAATTCATCTTTTTGCGATTTTTTCAAATTGGCTCGTAGCTGCGAAACACTTCTGTCTTGGCCGTCCGACATGCACACCACGTTCTTTAGCGGCCTTCATCCCCGCTTTAGTGCGTTCGCTGATCAAGCTGCGTTCATATTCTGCAAATACGGCCAATTGACCAAATATCATTCGCCCCACTGCCGTTGATGTTTCGATGCGTTGGGTGATGGCATGAAAATGGACACCTCGGGCTTGAAGGTCTTCCAAAATTGAAAGCAAATGGATGGTAGATCGGCCCAACCGATCCAGCTTCCAAACGGTGAGCGTATCGCCCTTTCTCAGGTCTTTTAGCATCTGATCAAGTGCGGGCCTTGCCGCCTTCGCGCCTGAAACACCGTGATCGGTGTAGAGTTTCACGCATCCTGCATGTTGAAGCGCATCAATCTGGAGAGCTTCGGATTGATCAGCATCAGACACACGGACATAGCCGATTTTTCGTCCCTGTCGGCTATCTGATTGGTTCGACTCGTCTTTCTTGGATTTGCTTCGGTTCACCTCTTCAGTGTGACAGGTGAATTCAATCGAACAAGCGGTTTTCATTGCAAAAAGTCCTTGTCTTAAGGGGTCCCTTTGCAAAACCGCACTGAGGATAGGTTTGGCGATCTCATTGATTTGAGATTTCTGTGGATAAACAAGGCCCAAGTGATTTGGCCGTGCGATCATAGTAAATCTAGAAAAAGGGACCCCTTTTACGCCGCGCAAGACAAGCAAGGGCGTAGAGAATGAACTTTTTCACTGGGTATCTTTTCGGCCAAATAACAGGAAAAAATGCTCGCCCCGGCGATGCTGGCGGCGGCCTAATGGTACTTTTCGTCGTTGGCATCTCGATTATGCTGTTCGCAGGTTTCATCGTTTCGATGGTGTTGCCTGTCTATAGCGTCTTTGCCTCCACCACACTCATGGATCAGGCTCACTTTTCCAGCGAATTTCAATATGCGTTCATTGCTGTAGCTCTATCTGGAATTTGGGTACTCTATGTGCTGGCTATCTTGGGGAACAGATGGGTTTTCGCCGTTGGTGTAGCGGTGTTCGCAACCATGAATATCGCCGTGTTTTTCATGATCGAACAATGCGATACGTGCATGTTGAACGATGCTCTATCAAGAATGAATGCTTCGGAAAGATCGAACACAGCAATACTCTCGCCTGCCATGCTGATCATTGCCATGTCGGTAGTTCGGTGGGGTGTTTCGGGTTTGATGCCTCATGAATATCGAGAGAAATTGACACTCAGGCTTCTCGCACCGTTTGTCCTTGTAAGTCGCTCAAGGTGGCTCTTGTGGCCGACTACAGCAATTGCTGCCTTCGTTGCTGTGGCTTCCTGCTTGAGGTTCTTAGAACTGAGGGGACGCATTGCTCAAATCCAAGCTGACACAGGGCAAACCTTTGACAACGCGTTTGGACTTGCCACAAGCGTGAGCACATACAACGAGTATTTGGCTATGGCCTTCGGCGCTACCGCGCTAGCAATAGGCTTGGCGCTCCTGTGTTTAATACGGACTAATCATCGCTCTATATTTCTTTCCTCTCGTTCATGACTGGTTGCGCATGCAACCGTCTGGCCTCCGCCGAGGAACGGTGGTGCAAGGATCAAGGGCGTGTGCCTGCCACACGGGACCAGAGCCACGCGGAGCTGCAATGCACATGAAGCGAGCATGGCGAGGACCCACCCTTTGATCCGCGCTGGGGGCGGCAGCCCTAAGACAGCAATCCAACGGGCTGAACCGTTTGGTCTCCATGAACATGGTCTGGGGTCTTGGGGGCAGGAACGTCTCCCAAGTCGATGGGTGCAGGGAGAGTGAAATCTCTCTGCTCGGGTTCAGCTTCGACAAGCTGGCGGCATTCAATCCGCGTAGGGTTGATCTATGGGGTGTTGGGGAGAGATGACTTCTCCCTGACGAGGGATCAAACACTGATATGTTTGCTGGCTGGTTCAGGGCTCAATGCCCTGCTCCGGCCATAGCTTAGGGGGATGCAACGGGGGCGCGCAGCGGACCCCCTTGCCAAGATGTGCGGTACTACCGCACACATCTTGCGGTAACTTTTGAAGGTGCCGGAGGTAACTAGACTGCTACACCGCTTGAGCTTTGAAATCTCAGAATTTTAGTAGATGCATAACCTAATGCATGCACCGTTGTCAGGACCAGCTGTGTGTGATGGCGCAGATCACTCTTAGAGAAAAAGCGCCAGATGGCAACAATAACAACAGACTACCTACTGAAAAGAACACCAGACAGCATATGACTGCGAAGCGCCTATGGTGGCGATCTTGAGCTTGGAAGAAACACCTCATTAGATCTAGAACGACATCCTCATTCGCATTGCCTGAGAATTCAGCCGACGCCTTTGTGATGGGTACTCCGCTATCAAACCAACTCGCTCTCAATAGTAACTCTTCTCCAATCTCCGGGCGACGGTGGCGGACAGTGCGGTACATTGACCTTACTCGGCGTGCGGTCAAATTTGCCCGTTCTCTGTCTATGTACTGATTTACATCTTGGTACAGCTTGAGTTCGCGGGGGGCCAAGACTTTAAAGACTACAGCTGCTAGGCCAATCAAAAACAAACCAAGATACAGCATGTTGAGCTTTGCGTAGAAAGGGAAAAAACTGCCACAAGTTTCTGCTGAGGGTTGGTCATCAAGTAGGCCGCCCAAGCCACCCAAAAAGTTACTTAGCTGACTATTATACAAAATTACATAGCCAACAAAGGGCATTAACGCTGTCGCGGTTGCTAAATTGGAGGCTCCGAAACCACGCAGCAGTGTCCAATTAACATTCTCCTGCATAAATGTTTCGTTTTTTCCTCTCGTCTTGAAAACTCTAGATTTTAGTGAACTCAGCTTTTTGCATATACACATTGCCCATTATCTCGTTTCGATCTTTAGGGTTCTATTCTCGTGCGTGTAGTGTTGCCCAATGACATATTTTGAGTTGTTCAATTCTTCTGCAATCATTGACGTGGCAATAATCAGTTGGTGATCAGCAGGCGCGTCCTCAGAGCGGCCGGCGAGTAGCCTCTGGAAATGTTTACTTCGTTCTTGCTCCATACCTTTGTCTTCGATGGTATCCATCATCAGGAGCCTTGGGTGCCCAAAATCTGGATCGTGGGTAGCCGCAAAATGAAACGCCGCCAAAAAACTATTCCGCAAATATACCATCGAACTAGCAGAGAAGAAGCTTTCCCCGTTGACGGATAACCGATCACCTTCAAAATCAAAATCCACTTTGTCAGCGGATTTGAATGTCGATTGCCTATCTAAATCTTCGTGCAAGAAATCTAAAACCATGCTCTCAATGTTAGACCGAGCATGTGATTTCCTAGCAATGTTCCGGCGCTCTTCCGCTTGAATAGTTGCCTCGAGTTGGTCGATTTCTTGCTCGAGTTTAGCACGCGCCTCTTCAAGCAAACGTAACTCTTCAATTATAGATTTCTTAGACGATACTTCTTCCAATTGCCTGTGCTTGTAGCCGGATTCACGGTTAAGGTCGCGAAGTTTAGAACGGAGTTCTGTAGTGGGCGACCTCAGTGCAATACTGTAGTATCGACTAGCGTCATCCCAAAGCAGCTTTTTCGCAGAGATTTCCGCTAGCAACTCGTCTCTCTGCTGCATGCGGTCTTTTTGGATAGAGAGAGAGCGATCTCTTTGCCGAATAGCCTCATTTAGCATCTTGGCAGACCGATCTGTGACATCACCCTTGTCAAAAGGTTGCTTACAGAGGGAGCAACCCCCTTCGACTTGATGTGCCTCGACCAATCCCATGCAAGCAGGGCACATATCAAAATTAAGGTATTCGAACTCCTCGACGACGGCATTGGCATTTGTGAGGTCGGCGACTTTACGTTCCATCGCCTGAATGAATTCTTGTGCCTCCGTTATTTCTAGTTCAACTGCATCCAGTTGTTCAGACAGCATTCCTATTTCGGTTTGTAGGGATACAACCCGCTGGTAAGTTTCTGCTTGATCATTAAGAGTTAACCGATCATCGAACTGATCGGCAAACATCTGATTTTCTATCGCCTCTATTTCTTTAGAAATTCTCTCGATGTCTAAATTTAGATTTCTTATTTCAGCATTCATCCACTCTTCAGTAAGTGGATGACCGTCAACTTCGTATCTATCTCTTGTTGTCCGTAGTTTAACTGTCGTCGCTTTCAGTTCGTCCTGAGCATCTTTTAAGCGCAGCGTCGCAGAATAGAACTTGTCACTGTATGCACCGAGTAGAATGTCAGCTACCGTGGATCGAGTAATAGCGTCGTCCGGTTGCTGCTGTCTGAATATTCTCTCGACAGATGTAAGCTGGTCTGAGTAGAGTAATCGAAGCAGTTGGTGCATCGTAATTTTAACATTTTGTTCATCGATGCGAACTTCGGGAAGACCCAGCAGCCTAAATAGGACTTGGCTAAAACTCTCTTTGTCACTCTTGCCGCCACCCCGGGCATAGGGGTACTTTTGCCATTTATCTCGTGCTGCGTTCAAAGCACTGCTATGATCCCCAAAGAATATCTCCATCGGGCGCATACGCTTTTGTTCAATCTCTCGCAGCAAGGAGATGCGATGCCCGTTGCACTCAAGCCCGATGATGACGTTGTCACACAGCAACGACGTCTCACGCCATTGATGTTCGGCAAGATCGCCTCCCAAGCCATAAAAAAGAAAGTCCATGATGCTAGACTTTCCCGAACTGTTTTCACCGCTGATGATGTTCAGGCCTGAGTGGAACTCCTCCGAATAAACAGTGTTATCGCGGCGTGTAACTGTAAGGTTTGTCACCTTTAGAGATGGATTAAACGATATCATATCTGAATTCCCCCAAGCCACTTCTGTCCTTAAGGCCTCCAGCCCCAAACAAGGGAACTTGCGAAAGTTTTTCGGCTAGAAATGTCAATAACTCTTCGTGCTGTGAGCGATAATCGCCAATGACTTTTTGCATGCGTGCACTGAGCATGCCTGTGGTCAAATAGGTAAGCTCGTCACCCTCAATTGAAACAACCTCAATGCCAGCCAACGCACTTTTCGCAGACAGTTGAGAGGGCAGCATTCTCTGGAAGACAATATGCTTGTCAGGTAGAACTTCAAATTTTGACTTTGGATAATTTTTCACAATTTTGTTCTTGTCTTTTTGGAATCCTTTTATTCTGGAAAAGGATTGAAAATCGCCAAGAAGCCAAGGGAAATTATGATAAAAATCAACAATACGAACAGTGTCAAACAAAAGAGGTTTTTGTGTGTCAACGTAGGCAGAAATTGCCAGCATACGAAAAACTGTATGATATGGATCGTAAGCTGAGGTGTACGTTAAGCTGAACATTTTTCATCCCAGCGTACATAGCACTTGTCGGCCAAATAATAGATCATTCCTCGCACGTGCTTTGGCGTCAAGGTGAAATGTTTAAAACCCAATCCCATTTCTGATATTGTTTTATCTACGATTTGCTTTTGAATTATGGAATCTATGTCGTTGTCGTTCAGGTTTTTTCCAAGAATTTGATAGCAAAAAACGTCATGTATTTGTGCTAAAAAGAACCCGAGCAACTTTTGCCCAGATGGAAAATGCTGATATGTTTCCAGCAACATTTCGAAACTCTCCAACGCTCTGTTAGCGTGCTGCAACTCTCGTATTCTCTTGGCGCTTCTCAGCTTCGTTTCTAGATCATCTGGATCATTTTCATCCCTGTCATGTACATAAAGATATAAGTCGCTGAGAAACTTAGTCATTTCCTCCCTGCGGTTTTCGTCGATTTCCTTGGCTAGGTCTTCGAGAAGTGTCGTAATCTGGTTCATAAGAATAAAGTTGGTTCACTGGATCGTAGAGGTGCTCATCAAGGCATATCTTGTAGTGTTTCCCTGTTCAACCACTAGCTGGGTGTCGACCACCTACAGAGCTTAAGTTAAGTTTTGTCGGGTGGTCGCATTTGAGATGAACCGATCTTACCACCAAGATGTGTAAAATACGCTGTACCCCTCGGCGATAGCCTTGCGTGCGTTGGTGATGAACGCCAGATCATCTTGAGTTTCCAACCCCTCAGATTTTCCGAAGAAGAACCCGGATGTCGTAGGCAGATCGCGCTTCAAAATGTCGGCCTCGAGGTGGTCTAAGTTCTCGGATGTCAGCATGACGTTTACGCAGTTGAAACTGTCCGCTGATCCGCCGTTCTCTCGGTAAAGTTCTTCCATCCAACCATGCAGGTCGGGGTGTTTGCGCCAGTAGTGAATCTGGCTGCTGTTTGTGACCTTAAAATCCACGGGCGTCGTGATTTCCTCGGTGGTGATTTCTGCATACATATCTAGTCCCATTTGCTGTTCCTTTCATTCTGGTTTGGGCTGTCCCGAAGGACGCCAAGGGATAGGCAACGGGGATGAGGCGAAGGGGTCATGGGCAACACGGGCGGTGCGGGCCGCCCATTGACCCCGAGACGCCTGATGCCAATCTGGCGTCAGACCATTCGGAACGGGCCAAAGCTGAAAGGCGGCAGGGATGGCGTCTGACATGCGGCAACAAACCACGAAAACGCGACTGTGAGGATTGGTGGATGGCTGGGTTTTCCTTTCCTTCACAGGCGCATAACGTGCTGCTCATAGTGATATTGAGAGAGCGACTATGAACGCAGGAGAACGGCTGGACGCGGCGTTTGAGGCTGCGCGGCGGCACTACGAAGAGATATTGGGGAGGCCGCTGGCAATTAACCTACGCACCTTGTGGATCGACGCTGCAGAGTTCTGGGCAGTGGTGGAACCGGAGGGAGAAGGCTATCTGTTGCGCGTCACGACTGGGTTGGTCGAGAAAACCGCACAGCTTTGGGCGGACGCTTTCGCGAATGCGGAGTTTCTGGCAGGTGCAGGCCAGCCTATGGCATCTGATGCAGATCAGATGACACAGGTTTCCTTGGTCTGGATGATGCTGCACGAGTTGCACCATATAGATTTGAATCACTTTGAACTCACAGGGGGATTCAGTATCACTGAGACGCGCAACACAGCCCAGTTGAACGTGTCCCAGCGTGCATCACCTCTGCCTAATTCAATGGCTGCTCTACCAGCGGATATACGTAAGAATGCGCTTTTATGTTTAGAGTTGCAGGCAGACCACGATGCTAGTGAGATGTTACTGGAAAATTATTCACCGAATGAGTTGGAATGCTTGCGGTACCGAGCAATGGCGGTGTCCGGCATGATGATGTTGATCGAATGTGAAGATGCCAAAAATGGCGATGAGGGCAAAACTCATCCCAAAGCGGCGACCCGAATTTTCCAACTTTTGGGCCACTTGTCAGAACTGCCGCTGATCCCAGCACAACTCGGTCGGAACGCTTCACTCATTCCAGACGCTGAAGAACTTCAAGGGTTCGCTCGCGAGGTAAGCATCCCCTGTATTTTTGACGCTATTCGATTGGCTCAAATTGCCGGAGCCTCGTCCATTGAAAGCGACCTTGGCGAACCACAGGATTTCTTCCAAGACTTGGGATTAGCCAATCTTAGTGATCCATCACGATACACTGGGTTGAAAACCCAAGGTGCAAAGGAATGGGCGATGTTATGGCCCTGTAATGAAGTTCTAAAACCCATTCTGTCAGTTCATAAGTCCAACTGATTAGCGACCTGATTGAGAGCCTCGTCATCTTGTTGTTCAGCAACAATCCGGCGTTCTTGCTGAATTAGGGGGCCCGCGCCACGTAGATGTGGCATTCGCCAACTTAGTCCACCTGATCGGTTGCGCATGAAGTGTCCTCGTACCCAATGGGTGCGGCGACGTATAGGATCGCCATTGTTTGACTTTGTGTTTTCTTGCATCGCCTCCCATTGCCCTCGACCGGATTTTCCAAGCTTGATTTTCAAGACCCGAGAATCAGGGAGCTGTTTCCCGCTTCTTTGAGCCCGGCGACGTTCCGGTCTTGGATAGGCAGCGACTTCCTCCACTTCCAACATGTTTTGGTGCTTCAACAAGGCAGACAGCCCAACTGCCAATGCCAAGAAATATTTACCCCACGTTTGTTCCTGTTCGAGTGCCTCCTCCAAGTTCTGACCGCTCTTTTGTTGCAGAAGGAACTCTTGCGTGGGAGTGGGCAAAATTTCGGCATTTAGGCCAGACGATTTCAAAGCAAACATGCTTGGGACAGCTCCACCTTCGTTCGCCATGAATGTCTGAGTATACACGTCGCCATCGACTTGCGTGAGAAAGCCAATGATTGTTGTGCCGTTCTCCACAGCCTGTTTTTCCATCGTGATAGCTGGAAAAGGAAGGATAATATTCTGATAAGTATCTTCGAGGCCATCTTGCCTCATTTCATCAATCAATTGGCCCAGCATGGCTTCGGCTTCAGAATCTATTCGGAAAGCATGAGTGTCTTGGAGAATTTGTTGTTGGCGGTCCCGATAGTCGTTCAATCGGAACAAAAGCCCTGCATCAATATCAGAAGAGCGTTTGTCAAAAACGCTCAACAGGTTTTCCGGATAATGTTCAAAGAAATTAACTAGCTGGTGGAGCACTACGACCTCCAAGAGTGGCAAAGAAGAAAATACAACCTACTGCGCTTTAAGTTATCAGTGTGCCTTAAAGACCTTCAATAGAGACTAAAACGTTAAATCGCTCGACATCATCAAGTGTGGTTTCGCGCAAAGTACGTTGTGCGATCGCAATGTAGGTGTCCTTCACCTTTTCATGCGCTTCGTCCGAAATCAATATCTGCGGGTTCCTGAGAATGTTTGTGTAGGTCATAAGGCCACGTAAGAACACAACAGGCTTACAGATATCGCCAATGTCCTCCCAAGTAGTGGACAGGCCTCGGGCATAGAGCTTTTGTTCCAAAGAACTGTCACACTCTCCTTTGCAAACAGTATGAACAGATACCACTTCTTTGTGGTCGTCGCTATATTTCTGCGCCCAAGTCAAGATGCCTGACATTGGATCAACGAGGCTCTTTTGAAGAAGATCAACCCCACAAACCTCACAGCTAATTTGCAGATATTCTCCGGTGAGTTTTTGTATAGGACGTAAAGCACTGTAGCTATTTGGGAAGTAACGAAGAGCGAGTCGAGAAAAACCAGTCGTTACAAAGTGCCCCTCAATTTTTCGACCGTCGAAGATTTCATATGGAACATCAAGCTCGGCAAGTCGATTGGCCAGACCCGAACTTGCCATGGTAGAGTAAAACCCTATGAACCCGTCTGCTTTGTGTTGCTTCAACCGATCAGAAATACTGTTTTCATCACTGGACCCGACTGACGAGCCACCCTTCGCATAGTGTTTACAACTCACTAGCCAAGTAACTTTTTCAGAGTGGAGTTTTCCGTTAATTTGCTCGCTAACAATGATGTCTTGCCCACCATCGGGGCCTCTTGATGGCTCTCTTTCGATAACAAAGCCTAGATTTGCCAGAAAATCCCGCGCGAAAAGTTCCCACTCATCACCGTTTTTAATCTCAGTCCAGTCAATCAAATTGCTCACCAATGCTTGCTATCGTTTTCATGTGCCCTCAGGAGTTCGAACACATGCCACTCGTGAAGAAAAGTTGAGTTTAGCGCAACCATCTGATCTTCGTGATTTCTATGCCGACGCTATTCTACAAAGCAGGCGTCCGCGATATGAAACTGAAAATCCTTGTGCACGCCCTGACTAACAATGTGCTTTATTTCATGTGGAAAACTCGGCATCTGCCCCACGACCAAGGCGAACTTGTGCGATCCAAGATCGTGGTTTTCTACCAGCGGTTCCGGCTGACCATCTCGACCACACGGTAGTAAGTTACACCCCCGCGAAATTGCAGCAATGTATGAACTGTCCTGCGACAAAGGAATGGGGTGCCAGACGTTGCGAACGCCTTGTAACGCGATACCGTATCCACTGGTTTTGCTCTCAAATTCAAGGAAAAATAGTTGTCCTAGTTTCAGAGCAGTACTTGCCGCATTGACTAGTTCCGCTCGTTGAACAATTCCCAACCTGCGTTTTGCTGGAACAATTCTCAGCGCACCTCGCACGGCGCGTTCGTCCAATATCTCCCGCCACCGCATTTCGGGCGTCTGCGGGAATATCTCCGGTGCTTCCAAATGCGCAATATTGAAGTGATGATTGAGCAGGAAATCATACAACACATTCGCCCGAATTGCCGAGTATTCGCCTCGTTGCAGGTTGCGCCGATAGTTGTCCGCCAAGCTCCATGGAGGGTTGAACGGCGTTTGCAGGAACTGATCAAACTGTTCATTTGCAAGTTCCGCTGCCGCGACTAAGGTTTTGTAAAGCTTCGCTTTATGCGCTTTGCTCTTTGGATCAAATGACATGAGGACTATGTTCCTATGGCAATATTTGTCATTTTGTGACATACTATGCGTAGGAGGACCAGATATGGCCAGCATGAATATTTCCCTCCCTGATCCAATGCGGGATTGGGTAGAACAGCAAATGAAATCTGGACGTTACGACAACGCCAGCGAGTACATGCGTGATCTCATCCGCCATGATCAAGATCGTGCCTCCAAGATCGCTGCCATGCAACGTCTGGTCGATGAGGCGATGGCCAGTGAAGACAGCGGCAAATCTCTCGCCGAAATCCGCGCCATTGCCCGACAACAGGCAAGAATTACAGCCTCAGAATGAACTATCGCCTTTCTGCAAAGGCGGAAGCCGATCTGATCCAAATCTATGTTGATGGTGTTCAAGACTTTGGTGTCGTGCAAGCCGAAGCCTATCAGGACAAGATCGACCAAACGATTGAACTGATCGCTGAGAACCCGGAAATGGCGCGTCTGCGGGATGAGATTACCCCACCCGTCCGCATCCATCCGGTGCATGCACATGTAATCGTCTATCTGGTTGACGATAACCGGATGGTTAGAATTTTGCGGGTGCGGCACGGTCGTGAGAACTGGCCGGAAAACCCCATCGGATAATCATTTCAACACTCCCGATCACCCGTTTTCACCTTCCTTTCACCTGAGATCACCGTGGGCCTGCCACGGTATGGTCACATCTAAGCGCATAGGATGATTGAAGAATTATTCTTGCGTGAGGCAAGATGATGTGGTTATATGTTCTATATTTGTTCTCACTCCAGCCTATGGCGAGACCATAGTGGAACGAACCCATCACCAAACATTTTGAAGAAAGGAGCGCGTGCATGACCTGTCCGCCAGATAAGAAAGATATGCCTGTTAGACCCAGCCTCTCCGTAGACTGGGAAGTTTATGCAGCCATGCTGGAAGACAGCGACATGCCGTTGGATCAGCAACAGGAACTGATCGAAACCCTGTGGTCCATCGTCGTGATGTTTGTCGATCTCGGTTACGACCTGCACCCCATCCCGCAAATCTGTGGAGAAGATGAAGAAGCATTGGATCAGGATTCTACGGATTTGGTATCCTTGTTGAACAACAAATTGGCGCAGACCCGCGCAGAGGAGGACCAATGGCAGGAATAACATCAAAACCAACAAAGGCCGTGATCTATGCCCGCGTGTCCGGTGCCAAGCAGGTGCGTGAAGGCGATGGCCTCGCCTCTCAGGAAAACCGTTGTCGGGAATACGCCACCTACAAGGACTATGATGTGGTTGAGGTGTTCATGGACGATATGTCGGGTAAATTCGAACGCCGTCCTGCTATGGATCGGATGCTGGCCTTCTTGCGCCTGCATCCCAAAGACAGCGTTGTTGTCATCATTGACGACATCAGCCGCTTTGCGCGCAACGTGCAGGCCCATATAGCCCTACGTGAAACTCTGTCGGACGCTGGCGGCATTCTGGAAAGCCCATCGATTGAATTTGGTGAGGATAGCGACTCGCGGCTCGTGGAACACATGCTGGCCTCAGTCGCGCAACATCAACGCGAGAAGAATGCGGAACAAACCTCCAACCGCATGAAGGGTCGGATGATGAACGGCTATTCTGTCTTCGCGGCCCCCATCGGGTACGCGTACAAGAAGACAGGCTCACACGGCAAATTGCTGACCCGCGTTGAACCTGTCGCCACCATTATCAAGGAAGCATTGGAGGGTTATGCCTCTGGTCGGTTCTCTGCACAGGCAGATGTGCGAAGGTTCCTCGAAGGCCAGCCTGACTTCCCCAAAGACCTGCCGGATGGAAAAATCCGCCAGCAGAAGGTGACGGACATGCTGAGCCGTGTGATCTATGCGGGCTATGTTGAGCATGAGCCGTGGGGCATCACTCGTCGCAAAGGTCATCATGAAGCTCTGATCTCGCTGGAAACCTACAAGGTCATTCAAGAGCGCCGAAACAGCAGAGGCGTTGCAGCCAAACGCCCCGACATAAACGAAGACTTCCCGCTACGTGGCGCGGTGAACTGCGCGTGTTGTGACAAACCCATGACCGCGTACCATGCCCGGAGCGCTACCGGCAGACGCTACCCCTACTACAATTGCCAGACGAAAGGCTGTTCTGAGTACCGCAAAGGTATTCGCGCAGAGAAAATAGACACAGGCTTTGAGGCGATCTTGCGGTCTCTGACCCCAAGCAAAAACTTGCTCGATATCGCGATGTCCATGTTGAAAGACGCATGGGATCAACGCGGAGATCAGGCCAAGCAGGTGAAGACCGAAATCAAACGCCAGCACAAAGAACTGGACAAGCAACAAGATGCGCTTGTTGAGCGTATGATTGAGACTTCGAATCCAAAAGTTATGGCTGCGCTTGAAAGCAAGATCGCCAAGCTGGAAGAGGACAAGCTGTTACTGACGGATAAGTTGTCCCACACCACAAAACCCACACGCGGCCTTAGTGAAATTATCGAACTCTTGAGGGACTTCCTCTCAAGCCCTTGGAACATCTATGAAAATGGATCACTACTCGTGAAGAAAACCATCCTCAATGCAGCCTTCAAAGCCCCATTGGCATATGACCGCGAAAACGGATATCGAACTCCGCAAACGTCTGTAATTTTTGATTTTTTAGCGGATTTCACATCAAAATGTGAAATGGTGCGGTCGAGAAGACTCGAACTTCCACGGGTGTTACCCCACAGCGACCTCAACGCTGCGCGTCTACCAATTCCGCCACGACCGCACTGCCATTGACTTGGTAGAGGCGCGTATAGACGCTGAACCGCACGATGTGAAGAGGCAAAAACACGGCAGTTTGAATTCACCTCACGCATTCCTATTTGTACAATCTCAGGACATCACGACAAAAGTCAGGAACAGCAGATGGCACCCTCGGATCCCCGCCCCGTCGTACAGATCGACATCGTATCTGACGTAGTCTGTCCCTGGTGCATCGTTGGTTTTCGTCAGCTCGACGAGGCGCTGAAACAAGAGAGTGTTCTGGCCAAGCTGCGCTGGCATCCGTTTGAGTTGAATCCGATGATGGGCCCCGAAGGCCAGAACCTGCGGGAACATATAATGGAGAAATACGGCTCGACCGCGGAACAAAGCCAGCAGGCTCGGGAACGGCTGACCGCGTTAGGGGTCGAGCTGGGGTTTACATTCAATTTCACCGAAAACAGTCGAATCTATAACACCTTCGCCGCGCACCAGTTGCTGGACTGGGCCGAAGGTCACGGGCGCCAGCACCCGCTGAAGCTTGCGCTGTTCGATGCCTATTTCACTCAGATGCAGGATGTCTCGGACACCGAGGTCCTGATGGGTGCTGTCCGCGCTGCCGGCCTTGAGCCTGACGCGGCAAGGGCGGCGCTGACATCAGGGGCACACGAAGGTCCAGTGCGGGAAAAACAGCAATTCTGGAGCAGCCGGGGCATCTCGGGGGTTCCATCCATGGTGTTTGGCGGGAAATACCTGCTGACAGGCGCGCAAGGGATCGACACTTATTCTCAGGTCCTGCGACGCTGTCTTGCAGACGCGGCATAACCTCTTTTCCATAGCGCCCAGACAGTCTATGGACCTGACCATGGAATGGAAGACGACCGACGGGCTGACCAAGTATGAGGATGCCACCGCCTTTATGGAGGCGCGTGTGGCCGAGATCGAGTCCGGGACGGCGGATGAATGCATCTGGCTGCTTGAACACCCTCCTTTGTATACGGCGGGCACTTCGGCGCGCCGCAAGGACCTGATAGATCCCGACCGGTTTCCCGTCTACGAAAGCAAGCGTGGCGGTGAATACACTTATCACGGTCCGGGGCAACGCGTTGTCTATGTAATGCTTGATCTGCGAAAACGCGGGCGTGACGTTCGCAAATTCGTTCAGCAACTGGAAGACTGGGTCATCCGGGCCCTGGCCGAGTTCAATGTGACCGGCGAAATCCGAGACGGGCGCGTCGGCGTCTGGGTTCAGCGCAATGATAAACCGCTGACCCTGATCGGCCAACCCGCCGAAGACAAGATCGCTGCGATTGGTGTGCGGCTGCGTAAATGGATCAGCTTTCACGGCATTTCTATCAACGTTGAACCGGACTTGGAACATTTCAGCGGTATCGTGCCCTGTGGCATACAGGAACATGGTGTCACGTCGCTTGTCGATCTGGGTTTGCCGGTGTCGATGGCGGATGTGGATGTCGCGCTGCGTCGGACCTTCGACGATGTGTTCAGCACCGATACGGCCAGCGCCGCCGAGTGATTCTGCACTCTCGCCTCGGTTTTGACACAAGACAAAACAACAATCTTGGGCTGCGTCAGGTTCTGTTTCTGGAACCGTGAACATCTCCGCTGAGATTTACCATTATTCGTATCAAATTCAGGTTTTTTTCACTTCCCCCCAATACAAACCCCGCACAACCACGTAGTGTGTAATGGCCGTTCAAGAGTGAGTGGTGTGTTAACCGGTGATCACGGTACTACCCCGTGAAATCCGATGAAGTGTTTGGTTACGAGTCTGCCGTTCCGACCCCATATCGGAACGGCAATTCTCGTTTCAAACCCCCAAAACCAGCGCAAGCGTCGCGCCGGACAGGTTCAACCCATCGACGCGCAATTTGCGCTTTGCCTTTAGGCGCGCGCTGGTCAAGTCAGCTCAAAGCCGCCCGAATCTTGTCCGCGTGTTCTGCGATCAGGTCAAAATCTCCCATCTTACCTGGCGCCCGGAGCGAAACTGCTTCATGCCTGGGCAAAACATGAAAATGCAAATGGAACACCTCCTGCCCACCTGCGGCTTCATTAAACTGCTGGATCGTGACCCCATCCGCCGCAAACGCCTTCATCACCGCGTGTCCCAGCTTCTGCGTGGTCGCCATCACGGCTGCCAATTGCTGTGGCGAGGCATCCAGCAGGTTGCGACAGGGTGTTTTGGGAATAACCAACAAATGACCATCCGCGCGCGGCATAATATCCATGAAGGCGACGGTCTCGTCATCTTCGTACACGCGGTTCGAGGGGATTTCATCGCGCAGGATCTTGGCAAAGATGTTGTCGGGATCATAAGCGGGCATCTGAGGTCTCCGATAAGTATGTCGCTTCAAGTTCTGAGGCTCCGTGCCAGAGGGGTCAAGCGACGATTACCGGCTTTGGCACACACCCCTTGAATTCCGCCTTTGGATGACCAGATAGGCAGTGATCCCGGACAGAAACGCGCGAGGCATCCCGTACCCCGCGACAATTAATCTTGATCCAGATCAAACTCGACCATTGAAGGTCGCCCCCCCGCATTCTAAAACCAGCAGGAATCCCGCGCGTTGGAGAGGTCCGACTGCGCGGTGTAGTTGCAACAGGAGGCACCTAATGGCAGACGCAGCCATTCATGGTCACGACCATGAAGACCAGCGCGGGTTCTTCACCCGCTGGTTCATGTCGACCAACCACAAGGACATCGGGATTCTGTACCTGATCTTCTCGGCGCTGGCCGGGTTTATCTCGGTAGCGATGACCGTTTATATGCGGCTTGAGCTGATGCACCCCGGTGTTCAGTACATGTGCCTCGAAGGGTTCATGGCCGACCCGTGTACCCCGAACGGACACCTGTGGAACGTGATGATCACCTATCACGGTGTTCTGATGATGTTCTTCGTTGTCATCCCCGCCCTGTTCGGCGGATTTGGCAACTATTTCATGCCGTTGCAGATCGGCGCGCCGGATATGGCGTTCCCGCGGATGAACAACCTATCCTTCTGGCTGTACGTCGCCGGTACCTCGCTGGGCGTGGCCTCGCTGCTGAGCCCCGGTGGCAATGACCAGCTCGGCTCGGGCGTAGGCTGGGTGCTTTACCCACCGCTTTCGACGACCGAGGGCGGCATGTCCATGGACCTTGCGATCTTTGCCGTTCACGTATCGGGCGCCTCCTCGATCCTCGGCGCGATCAACATGATCACCACCTTCCTGAACATGCGTGCCCCGGGCATGACCCTGTTCAAGGTGCCGCTGTTCAGCTGGTCGATCTTCGTCACCTCGTGGCTGATTCTGCTATCCCTGCCGGTTCTGGCGGGCGCGATCACCATGCTGCTGATGGACCGCAACTTTGGCTTCACCTTCTTTGATCCCGCCGGCGGTGGCGATCCGATCCTGTATCAGCACATCCTGTGGTTCTTCGGCCACCCCGAAGTGTACATCGTGATCCTGCCCGGTTTCGGCATCATCAGCCACGTGATCGCGACCTTCGCCCGCAAGCCGATCTTCGGCTATCTGCCGATGGTCTGGGCGATCATCGCGATTGGTGTGCTGGGCTTCGTCGTGTGGGCGCACCACATGTACACCGTTGGCATGTCGCTGCGTCAGCAGGCTTACTTCATGCTGGCCACGATGGTCATCGCGGTTCCAACCGGGGTTAAGGTCTTCTCGTGGATTGCGACCATGTGGGGCGGCTCGATCGAGTTCAAGACGCCCATGCTGTTCGCCTTCGGCTTCCTGTTCCTGTTCACAGTTGGCGGTGTGACCGGCGTTGTGCTGTCGCAGGCCGGTGTGGACCGTGCCTATCACGACACGTACTACGTGGTGGCACACTTCCACTATGTGATGAGCCTGGGTGCCGTCTTTGCGATCTTCGCAGGCGTGTACTTCTATTTCTCGAAGATGACGGGCCGTCAATATTCCGAATTCTGGGGCAAGATCCACTTCTGGATGTTCTTCATCGGCGCCAACCTGACCTTCTTCCCGCAGCACTTCCTGGGCCGTCAGGGCATGCCGCGCCGGTATATCGACTATCCCGAAGCGTTCGCACAGTGGAACTTCGTTTCGTCGATCGGTGCCTTCGTATCCTTCGCCTCGTTCCTGCTGTTCTTCGGCATCGTGATCTACGCGCTGATGCGTGGCGCGCGTGAGACCCGTCCGAACCCGTGGAACGAATATGCTGACACGCTGGAATGGACCCTGCCCTCGCCGCCGCCCGAACACACGTTCGAGCAGTTGCCCAAGCAGGAAGACTGGGACAAGGGCCACGCGCACTGATCCCTGATCAAACCCAAATGAAACCCCGCCAAACCGGCGGGGTTTTCTCTTTGCACAGCCTTAAGGCGTCGCACGGTCGCCAGAACCGAAAAAATCCGCTATTCTGTTACGGGCACGACATCCGGCAAACCGGAGGGGTCACATGCCTGAAATTGACTTCTGGTACTCCATAGGCAGCACTTACAGCTTCCTGACGGTTACACGCCTAAGCGCTTGGTGCGCCGAACATGACGCCACCGTCAACTGGCGTCCGTTCAATGTGCGCACCGTGATGTCACAGCAGCAGAATATTCCCTTCGCGGGCAAACCTGCGAAATCGGCCTACATGTGGCGCGATATAGAACGCCGTGCGGCCAAGTATCGTATCCATGCCAACCTGCCCGCGCCCTACCCGATCTCGGACCTTGCCCTTGCCAATCAGGTGGCTCTGCTTGGAATGGTGGATGACTGGGGCCAGTCTTTCACGCAATCGCTTTATCGAATCTGGTTCGAAGACGGGGTCGAAGCCGGATCCGAGGCCGCCATATCCGAGGCACTGCTGCGATGCCAACAAGATCCCCGTCTCATGCTGGCCCGAGCACGCAGCCCTGACGCGGCTGCAGCCCTTGAAAAGGAAACGGAAACCGCCATCAAACTGGGAATTTTCGGCGCGCCAAGTTTTGTTGTGCGCGGTGAGGTTTTCTGGGGAGATGACAGGTTGGACGACGCTTTGTCATGGTCCCGCGTGGGACATGTCGTCTGACATTTTGGCTTTTGCCCACGGCACGCTTTACGCTAATTCTCAATCATGCCCTATCATTGGAAACAGACCTCGGACACGGAACAGGAACTGCGTCTTTGGCCGCATAACTCGCTGCCGCCGCGCGGGGCCATGGGGGTCGTTCTGGCCGTCTTTCTGTTCGGTCTCATTCCGTTGATGGCCGTGCTGGGATCGGTACTCTTGTGGGGCTTGCTGCCGTTCCTGCTGGTCACTGTTCTGGGTTTATGGCTGGCCTTCGAGGCCAATTACCGCGCGCGCCGGGTGTTCGAGGTACTGACCCTGACCGGAACACAAGCGCATCTAATTCACGTCACCCCTCGGAAACCGCCTCTGGAATGGCATTGCAACCGGTATTGGGCGCGCCCCGAGATGCACACTCATGGTGGCCCTGTCCCACATTACGTGACCCTGATCGGAGATGGCCGAGAGGTCGAAATCGGCGCATTCCTGTCCGAAGACGAGCGGATCGCGCTGTATTATGATCTGAGCCAGAAACTGCGCGACCCTGCCGCGCAGGAATAATCAGCCGCCGCTGGACGCTGCGCACAGATGGTCTTTGACCATCGGACCAACCTTGCCGAAATCCATCTGGCCGGTATAGCGCGTCTTCAGCTCGCCCATGACCTTGCCCATATCCCGGATCGACCCCGCGCCGGTGGCGGTGATGGCGGTCTGTATCGCCTTGCTGACCTCATCCTCGTCCAGCTGCTTGGGCAGAAATTCCTCGATCACTTCAACCTCGCGCAGTTCGCGCTCGGCCAGATCCAATCGTCCGCCCTCTTCATAGGCGCGCGCGCTTTCCTTGCGCTGCTTGGTCATTTTGCCAAGAATCTCAAGAACCTCGGAATCGCCGCAGCCCTTGGCTTCTTCGTTGTCCGATGCCCGAGACGCAATATCCCGATCCTTGATCGCAGCATTGATAAGGCGCAACGTCGACAGACGCTCGGCCTCTTTGTCTTTCATTGCTTGCTTCAGGGCAGAGTTCACCCGCGAACGCATATCCATATGGTCTGTCCATCCCCATGACAAAGGAACCCCGACCATATCGAAACAAAAAGCGAGGCACAACCGGGGATGAATACGGCTAAGGCATTGATTTATATAGATAGCCCAAAAATTGAACAGGCTTGACCCAAGCGCCCAACCCCCTTAGGTATGCGCCGGTTTACCTTGCAGGAGAGTCGCGCCATGGCCCAGAACGCCCCGTCCAAGCCCACCGCATGTCTGGCACTGGCTGATGGAACCTTGTTCTACGGCGTTGGCTTCGGCGCCACCGGCCAGACCGTGGCCGAGCTGTGTTTCAACACCGCCATGACCGGTTATCAGGAGATCATGACCGATCCCTCGTACGCGGGCCAGATTGTGACTTTCACCTTCCCCCATATCGGCAATGTTGGGGTGAACCCAGAAGATGACGAAACCGGCGATCCGGTGGCTGCTGGCATGGTGGTCAAATGGGACCCGACCGAGCCATCCAACTGGCGCTCGGCAGAAGAGTTGAAAAGCTGGTTGGCGCGTCGTGGCCGCATCGCCATCGGCGGCGTCGACACCCGCCGCCTGACCCGCGCCATTCGCCAGCAAGGCGCGCCGCATGTGGCACTGGCCCATGACCCCGACGGCAGTTTCGACATCGAAGCTCTGGTCGCCGCCGCGCGCGGTTTTGCCGGGCTGGAAGGTATGGATCTGGCCAAGGATGTCACCTGCGCCCAAAGCTATCGCTGGGATGAGATGCGTTGGGCGTGGCCCGATGGCTACCAGCGGCAGGAAGCGCCTGTGCACAAGGTCGTGGCGCTGGATTTCGGGGCCAAGCGCAACATCCTGCGCTGCCTCGCCTCGGCTGGTTGTGATGTGACCGTCCTGCCCGCCACCGCCACCGCTGCGGAGGTTCTGGCGCATAATCCCGATGGCGTGTTCCTGTCCAACGGCCCCGGCGACCCGGCCGCCACCGGCGAATATGCTGTGCCGATGATCAAGGAGGTTCTGGACACCACCGACCTGCCGGTCTTTGGCATTTGCCTTGGGCACCAGATGCTGGCGCTGGCCCTGGGTGGTCAGACCGTCAAGATGAACCACGGCCACCACGGCGCGAACCATCCGGTCAAGGATCTGGAAACCGGCAAGGTCGAGATCACCTCGATGAACCACGGATTTGCCGTGGATACGCAATCCCTGCCCGAGGGTGTCATGGAAACGCACCGTTCGCTGTTCGATGGCTCGAACTGCGGTATCCGCATGAGCGATCGCCCGGTTTATTCGGTGCAGTACCACCCCGAGGCATCACCCGGCCCTCAGGACAGTTTTTATCTGTTCGAACGCTTCGCCGAAGCCATGGCCGGGCGAAAAGCACAGGCTTAACCTCACCTTTATCAATGTTAACCGCGCGTTAACCCTAATGCCGCAAACCTGCCATGCGTTAACCATGGCAGGATGTACCAGTGGGCGAACTGAATTTACCAACTGCGGCGCGTAGCGAACCAATTGAGAGCAGGCAGGCGCCCGAGCGTCTGGGCACCTGCTTGCTGAACCGCGGCACGATCACACCGGAACAACTGACACAAGCGCTGGATCTGCAGGACAGCCAAGATGCCCCGGTTGGTGAGATACTGGTGGGTCAGGGCTGGGTTTCGCGGCAGGAAGTTGTGGCAGCACTGTCCGACCAAAGCGGATTGCAGATCGCCGATCTTGCGCAGACACCCCCGACGCCAGAGCTGTGCAATATCATGCCCGTTGCGTTCTGGCTGTCGCACAACGTGGTGCCTTGGATGCGGGTGGGACCGATATTGCTGATCGCAACCGCGCGGCCTGACCGGTTTTCCACGATTGTCGAAGCTATGGCAGGCAATGGGCTGACCGTTGTCCCTGTTTTGGCGGAAAGCGATCAGATTGATCAGGCGATCGCCCGTTGCCATGCTGTGCCACTGGCCCAAGCCGCCGAGACGCGGGTCACCCCCGAGCAGAGCTGCCGAAACTGGACAATCCGCCCACACTCAACCGTCTTTGCCTGTCTGATGCTGCTGGGCGCCTTGTTTGCCGTCTTTCCTGTCACGGGTCTTGGTTTGGTGCTGGCTGTCACGGTTGCAACTTTGGTTCTCTTTCTGTTGCTTCGACTTGCGGGCCTTGTGGCTTACCTGACGCCGCGCAGGGTGACGTCGGAACACACACAGATTGCGCCGTCAAAACTGCCCTGTGTCTCTGTTCTGGTTCCACTTTATAAAGAGCGTGAAATCGCGGATGTGCTGATTGCCCGGCTGCAGCGGCTGACCTATCCCAAAACACTGCTCGACGTCATCCTTGTGCTGGAAGAAGAAGATGAAGTCACCCGCTCTGCGCTGGAGTGTCTGACGCTGCCAAGCTGGATCCGTGCGCTCGAAGTGCCAAAACTGGGTGATCTGACCACGAAGCCTCGGGCGATGAACTACGCGCTGGATTTCTGCCGGGGCGAGATTCTGGGCGTTTGGGATGCCGAGGACGCCCCCGTCCCCGATCAGATCGAAACGGTGGTGCGCCATTTCTCAAATGCGGCGGAAGATGTCGTCTGTCTTCAGGGGATGCTGGATTACTACAACCCCCGCACAAACTGGCGCGCGCGCTGTTTCACCATCGAATATAATGGTTGGTTTCGCATCATCCTCAGGGGCATTGCACGGCTGGGCCTGGTTGTTCCCCTTGGTGGCACAACCTTTTTCTTTCGGCGCGACAAACTGTTGGAACTGGGAGGCTGGGACGCGCATAACGTTACCGAGGATGCCGATTTGGGCGTGCGGTTGAGCCGGGCTGGCTATCGGACCGAAATCATCGATACCACCACTTATGAAGAGGCCAATTTCCGTGCCTGGCCATGGGTCAAGCAGCGGTCTCGCTGGCTGAAGGGGTTCATGGTCACCTACCTCGTGCATATGCGTACGCCCCGCCGGTTGCTGAAAGAGCTTGGGCTTGTGCGCTTTCTGGGCGTTCAGGCTTTCTTTCTCGGCACGTTGGGTCAATTTCTGCTGGCGCCGGTCCTGTGGGCGTTCTGGCTTGTGCTACTGGGCCTGCCCCACCCGTTTCACGCCGTTCTGACGCCCGAGATGCTGAATGGTCTGATCTATCTGTTTCTGGCGGCCGAGGCGGCAAACTTCATCGTTGGCGCTTTGGGCGTGATTGCCGGGCAAAAGCGGTTTCTTTTGCCATGGGTGCCCACAATGATTCTGTATTACCCGATGGGCGTTCTGGCTGCCTATAAAGCCTTGTGGGAACTGGTGGTGAACCCGTTTTTCTGGGACAAAACCCAGCATGGTCACGCGGGTGAAGAACCGGCGACCCCTTGAGTGGTCCTATTTCTCACGCCGCACGGCATCCTGTTTGAGCCGGGTCATGAATGCCACCGAAATATGATCCTGCAGGGCCTTCGCGGCTCCGTCCTCATCACGCGCGGCGATGGCATCGACTATGGCCTTGTGTTCGTTCTGGGCGATTTCGCCCCGGCCCTGTACCGCCAACGAAGTCGTCGCCATCAGCGCCATGGTCCTGTGAACAAGGTCCAGCTGTTGCACAAGATACCGGTTGTGCGAGGCCAGATGGATCTGTTCATGAAACCGGCGATTTGCACGTGACAGAGCTGTGGGATCGTTCACCAACTGATCATCTGCCTCGACCATATCCTGCAGAACCCTGATCTCTTCCTCGGTCGCATGCTTGGCCGCCAATCTGGCGGCCAGCCCTTCCAATTCGCGACGGACCACGTACAGTTCGGCCATTTGGTTGTGATCCAGCGAAGCCACGATCAGCGATCGCCCGTCCCGCTCCAGCAGCGATTGCGTTTCAAGCCTCTGCAGGGCTTCGCGGATCGGTGTGCGCGAGACTCCGAAACGCTCGGCCAACTCGCTTTCCACCAATCGGTCACCGGGCTTGTAAACGCCCACGTCGATCGCTTCGAGAATCAGGCTATAGGCATCTTTGGTGGGATGTTTCGATTGGGGCATCGGGTGTTTTATCTCCTCGTTCGGACCTGTCTATCCGGCCCGCGCCCCCGCAATCAAGTGTGGCATTGAAAACCGCGCCCGGGAGGCCTAAACCGAAATCATGGTCAAACCCGCTTTTTCCCACGTCACCCAATGGGTGTTCGACCTCGACAACACGCTATATCCGCCACATATGCGCCTGTTCGATCAGATCGAGGTTCTGATGACGGATTACGTCGTGCGCGCCATCGGTGTGGACCGGGCCGAAGCGGATCGGCTGCGATCGCATTACTGGCGCGAATACGGTACCACTCTGGCCGGTCTGATGGCGGAACATGATCTGGACCCCGACCCGTATCTGCACGCAGTGCATCAGGTCGATATGAGCCATATGGACCCCGACGCGGAACTGGCCGATCACATCCGGTCCCTACCCGGTCGCCGCATCGTCTATACCAATGGCAGCGCCCCATATGCCGAGCGGGTTCTAGATGCTCGTGGCCTGAGCGGCTTGTTCGATGCAATCTACGGGATCGAGCACGCGCAATACCGGCCAAAACCGCAAAAGGCCGCGTTCGAGGCGATCTTCGCACAGGATGGAATTGACGCCGGACTGGCGGCAATGTTCGAAGATGATCCCCGCAATCTTGCGGCCCCACATGAGATGGGAATGCGCACCGTTCACGTCGCGCCCGACCCCCATGAGGCCGATCACATTCATCATCACACCGACGATCTGACCGCATTTCTGGGCCGCCTGCGATAGGCTGTCACACTGCGACGATCTGCACATCCTGCAGGCGTGGGCTTGCCCCTATATGCGCAGGAGCGACGAACAGAACCGGAGAAACCCCATGAGCGCGACCGATACATTTCGGCGCCTGCCCGTCTGGCAGCGCCTGTTATTTGCGATTCCCCTGTTTGGCTGGATGGCCCGCGACGCCGCTCATGGCGAGGGCGAAGACTGGGGCTATACCGCGCTTGCGATCTTCAGCATGTGGGGATGTTCGGTCATGCTGTTCGGGTTACCGGGGCTTTATATCCCTGCCCTTATGATGGTGCCGGTGATGTACCTGATTCTGATCCTGATCTCGCGCGGCTGATGCACGGGACAGGATGTCACTTGGCACCCGGTTCAGAACCGCTCTAGGGTCTGCGCCAGAGTACGGAGGCCAAGGTCATGACAGATAGCTGCGACATCCTGATTTCCGGTGGCGGCATCGCCGGACTGACCGCTGCCGCCGCGTTTGGTGCCGCCGGGTTCGACGTGATCTGCGTTGACCCCACACCGCCAATCACCGAGCGGGATGTTGACGGGTCAGACCTGCGCACCACCGCGTTTCTGCAGCCTGCCCATGGCTTGCTGGAGCAATGCGGTCTCTGGGCTCGGTTGGATGCCCATGCAGCCCCCTTGCAAATCATGCGGATCGTGGACGCGGGCGGCGACGTGCCGGAACCTCGCGTGGTGCGCGATTTCAATGCTGCCGACATCTCGGACCAGCCCTTTGGCTGGAACCTTCCCAACTGGCTACTGCGGCGCGAAATGGTGGCCCGGCTGGCCGAACTGCCCAATGTTGATTTCCGACCCGGCACCGGCACCGTCAGCCTGTTCACCCGCACCAATGAGGCCCGCGTCGGCCTGAGCGATGGCAGTCGCATCCGGTGCAAGCTTGTGGTGGCCGCCGATGGGCGCAATTCACCCATGCGCGAAGCAGCGGGAATTGATGTGCGCACCACGCGCTATGGACAGAAGGCACTGGCCTTTGCGGTCACACACCCCACCCCTCATGAGAATATTTCGACGGAAATCCACCGTTCGGGCGGTCCTTTCACGCTGGTGCCCTTGCCGGATTGGCAGGATCAGCCGTCCTCGGCAATCGTCTGGATGGAACGCGGTCCGCGCGCGGTGGAACTGCTGAACCTTGAGGACACGGCATTCGAAGCGGCGATGACCGAACGCTCCTGCGGGTTGTTCGGACCGCTGAAGCTGGCTTCGCGCCGGACCATCTGGCCGATAATCACCCAGTCGGCGGAACGGCTGTCGGGCGAACGCGTCGCCCTGATGGCCGAGGCCGCGCATGTGGTGCCCCCCATCGGCGCGCAGGGGCTGAATATGTCACTGGGTGATCTGCGCAGCCTGCTGGACCTGGCGCAGGCCCGCCCCGAGGGGTTGGGCGACGCGCAAATGCTGCAGGCTTATCACAAGGCGCGCCACACCGAGATCCAACTGCGTGTCAAAGGTATTGATCTTCTGAACCGCGCCTCGATGATCGAGACACGACCGCTGCGCGATGCGCGGGCGATGGGGCTGAACGCGCTTTATTCCCTGCCACCCGTGCGCAAAACTCTGATGCAGATGGGTCTCGGTGTGCGCTGAGGCGGTGCCTAGGTGCCTAAAGCACCTGATCCAGAACCCGCCGCAGACGCGCAATCGTGCCCTCCACGTCATACAGTTTATCAAGGCCGAACAGACCCAGACGGAAGGTGCTGAACCCCTCGGGCTCGTCGCATTGCAAAGGCACCCCCGCCGCGATCTGCATCCCCTGAGCGGCAAATTTCTTGCCATTCTGCACCTCCGGGTCCGACGTATAGCTCACCACGACACCCGGCGCGCCGAACCCGTCGGCGGCGACAGAAACGATGCCCTTTTCCTTCAGCATCGCGCGCACGCCGTCACCCAAGGCCCACTGCGCGTCGCGCAGCTTTTCAAAGCCATAATCGCGGGTTTCAACCATCGTATCCCGGAACGCCCGGAGCGCATCCGTCGGCATTGTGGCGTGGTAGGCATGCCCACCCGCTTCATAGGCCTGCATGATCTGTCGCCACTTCTTCAGATCGATGGCGAAACTATCCGAGTCCGTCTCCTGCAACCGGGCTTCAGCACGCTCCGACAGCATAACCAACCCGGCACAGGGCGACGCGCTCCACCCTTTTTGCGGGGCCGAGATCAGAACATCCACACCGGTCGCCTTCATGTCGATCCAGGCACACCCCGATGCGATACAGTCCAGAACCATCAGCGCGCCGACCTCATGGGCAGCCTCCGCCATCGCGGTGACGTAGTCATCGGGCAGGATCACACCAGCCGAAGTTTCCACATGCGGTGCAAAAACGATCTGGGGCCGCTGTTCCCGAATGGTCGCAACCACCTCATCAATCGGTGCCGGGGCAAAAGGAGACGGGCTGGAATTGCCCGTTTGTCGCGCTTTGAGAACGGTGGTGGTTTCGGTCAATGCCCCGGATTCAAATATCTGGCTCCACCGGTAGGAGAACCAACCGTTGCGCACCACAACAGCCGTCGCCCCACGCGCAAACTGACGCGCCACGGCTTCCATGCCGTAGGTCCCGCCCCCCGGGATCACCGCAACCCCATCCGCGTTGTAAACCGCACACAACATGTCCGAGATATCCCGCATGACCTGCTGAAAGCTTGCAGACATATGATTGAGAGACCGATCGGTAAACACGACCGAGAATTCTTCCAGGCCATCCGGGTCCACAGTTTCCAGCAGTGCAGGCATTTTAGCGTCCTTTCCAGTTTCACAAATGTTTTGCACGCTCGGGTCTTGCCGGTAAAGCGCTAATCCTTGGGGAAGGTTGACCCTAGGGAACCTTCAACCTGAGGTTTTAATTGAGGAAATCCTATGCAACAAATAGCCGAGATGACGCTAACCAGTGTCACCACCTCTTTACACTATGACGTGTTTCTGAACAGATACACTCACTTTGAACTTGAATGGATTAAGTAACTCGTGACTTTGCAAAAGCGCATTAGTTTTCAGGTTGTTCGGGATGAAGTTAAACGACGGATCGAAGCCCGCATCTGGCCACAGGGCTCGCTTCTTCCGACAGAAACCCAGTTGGCCGAAGAATTCAACTGTGCCCGCGCCACGGTCAACCGCGCACTTCGGGAATTGGCTGAACAGGGGTTCGTCGAACGCAAGCGCAAAAGCGGAACGCGCGTCAAGAAAGAGCCACGCAAACAAGCCAAGCTGGAGATTTCGCTGGCCCGGCAAGAGGTTGAAAACCAAAATTCCACCTACCGCTATGCCCTGGTCGAACGCAACGTGGTCAACAGCCCGGGCTGGCTGACATCACAGATGAATGTGCAACCCGGTGCCCGGGTCCTGCATGTGATCTGCATGCACTATGCCGATAACCGCCCCTTCCAGCTTGAGGAACGCTGGATCAGCATCGACACAGTTCCGGAAATCGAACAAGCCGATCTGAAAACCTCGGGCCCGCATGAGTGGTTGTTGAACACCGCCCCTTTCACCGAAGCCGAGATTGCGTTTTGCGCCGTCTCCGCCGATGCCCGGCTGGCCGAGTTTATGGGCACCACTGCCGGCGCATCCATGATCCAGTTGGAACGTACCACATGGAAAGACGGGCAACCCATGACATTCGCCCGTATGACCCATCACCCGGGTTTTCGGCTCCGCACCAAATACTGAATTGGCCCTATCCGATCGGACCGGGCAGTCGTTCTTCGCTCAGCAACACATTGGCTTCGACCTCGCCCGCGCCCGGCAATGTCATGATGCGTCGTCGTAAAACACGTTCGAAATCAGACAGGTCCCGCGCAACAACCCGCAATCTGTAATCGTACAAACCCAGCACATGCTCCACCGTCTGGACTTCGGGAATGGCGCTGACGGCACGCTCGAAATCTTCCAGACTGACATGCCCCTTGCGGGCCAGCTTCACCCCCAGAAAGACAGTCACCCCAAAGCCCAAAGCTTCGGCATTCAGACGCAATCGACGGCCAGCAATGACACCCGCCTCCTCCAACCGCCGAATACGCCGCCACGTAGCAGGCTGAGACAGCCCAAACCGACGCCCCAACGCCCCTGCACTTTGCGTCGCATCCTGAACCAGCGCCCGTAAAATCCTGCGGTCTGTTTCATCCAATTCGATCATACCGGCAAAGCCTCGTCACGTTTGAGACGCGTGATATGCATGAGCGCTTCGATATCCGCGATATGAGGCAACGTCAGAATCCTGTCGCGGTAGACCTGCTGATAATGCGCCATATCTCGCGCCAGAACAGATAACCTTACATCCACCCGGCCCAGAAAAGTCTGGATCTCGATCACTTCGGCCACATCACGCGCAGCCTCTGTGAAATCGTCAAATGCCCGCGCCTGAGTCTTGTCCAGCGTGATGCGTAGCGACACCTCCACCGCATATCCCAACACCGCCCAGTCAATCACGGCCTCCTGCCCCTCAATAACGCCTGATGCCTGCATCTTTTCGATCCGCCGCCAACAAACCCCCTGACTGATCCGACAGCGATCAGCCAAATCTGCCACTGTCAGGCTGGGCTCGGCCTGAAAATGCCGCAGAATACGTCGATCGATGTCATCAAGCATGATTTTCACAAAACTTCGAAATTTCGAGAATGATTCTTCATCTTTTCCTCAAATACTCAATCCCAACGCTATCGCCAATACCCCGACTTCAGGATAAAAGCACCGCAATCGAAACAGAAAGGACCGGCAACATGCGCGTCTATTATGATCGCGATTGCGATATCAACCTGATCAAAGACAAAAAAGTGGCCATCCTGGGCTATGGCTCACAAGGTCACGCCCACGCGCTGAACCTGCGCGACTCGGGTGCCAAGAACCTTGTCGTCGCGCTGCGCGAAGGGTCGGCCTCGGCCAAGAAAGCCGAAGCGGAAGGTCTCGAAGTCATGGGTATCGCCGAAGCGGCGGCCTGGTGCGACCTGATCATGTTCACCATGCCCGACGAATTGCAGGCCGAGACCTACAAGAAATACGTCCACGACAACATCAAGCCCGGCGCTGCCATCGCGTTCGCCCACGGCCTGAACGTGCATTTCGGCCTGATTGAGCCGAAAGAAGGCGTTGATGTCATCATGATGGCCCCGAAAGGCCCCGGCCACACCGTGCGCGGTGAATACACCAAAGGCGGCGGCGTGCCCTGTCTGGTGGCCGTTGACAAAGACGAAACCGGCAAAGCGCTGGAAATTGGCCTGTCCTATTGCTCGGCCATCGGCGGCGGTCGTTCAGGCATCATCGAAACCAACTTCCGCGAAGAATGCGAAACCGACCTGTTCGGTGAGCAGGCCGTTCTATGCGGCGGCCTGGTCGAACTGATCCGCTGTGGTTTTGAAACACTGGTCGAGGCCGGTTACGCGCCCGAGATGGCCTATTTCGAGTGTCTGCACGAGGTGAAGCTGATCGTTGACCTGATCTACGAAGGCGGCATCGCCAACATGGATTACTCGATCTCGAACACCGCCGAGTACGGCCAGTACGTCACCGGCCCGCGGATCCTGAAATATGACGAGACCAAAGCGCGGATGAAAGAGGTTCTCAGCGACATCCAGCAGGGCAAATTCGTTCGCGATTTCATGCTGGAAAACGCCGTTGGCCAGCCGACCATCAAAGCATCGCGCCGTGCCAATGACGAGCACATGATCGAGGAAACCGGCGCGAAACTGCGCGCCATGATGCCTTGGATCTCGGCCGGCAAAATGGTCGACAAAGAAAAGAACTGAGGCGTTCAGCGTTTGATCTGAAAAAACGCATCGAAATGCGCGTTCGACCGAAGGGAGAGACAGCGTATTTCGGTTCAAATCGAACGCAAAACGACCCAAGACTGGCTTTTGTCAGCGAAAGGGCGGCCCGCGCGGTTGCCCTTTCTAGTTGGCGACGGCATTCGCGTAGCAGTCGCCCAGCACGTAATCCCAGCCGCTGTCATATCCGGAACGTTTGTCCGGCGCGTCGCTTACCCAGACCTCCCAACCCGAATGGGTCAGTGTGACTTTTGTCTGCGCCACGTCTTGCGCTTCAAAGGCCACCTCCACCCGGGTCGGGCGGTCTTTGTTCGTGCCCGGGTGCCAGCTGAACGCCAGTCGCCGGCCCTCTTCAAACACCAGTACCTCCCCCCAATCCTCACGCTCTCCGTCAAACATGGTCTCATAGATCGCGCCACCGACCCGGGGTTCGATCACAACCGCCAGCGCAGCCTGCCCTTTAGCTGCTGAAACGGCGTGGCCCTCCAGCGGCCACCACCTGGCAATCCGGTTCACAAAGACATCAAACGCACGGTCCGGCGTTGCGTTCACAACAATGGTCTTGATGATTGGATCGGTCATCCGTCTTGTCCTTCGTTCACTTCGGTTGCGAAGTTCTCCAGTACATCTGTCCAGTATCGCTCCAGCCAGGCACGCATCTCGGCCAGGCCTTCGGGCCGCGCGGCGTAGATCCGGCGTGTCCCTTCGGCACGGCAAATGACCAGACCGGCGTCGGACAAAACCTTCAGATGTTGGGATACCGCAGGGCGGCTGACCGGCAGGTCTGCGGCCAAATCCCCAACGGCGCGAGGGCGCGCGGCGACTGCCTCAAAAACCTGACGGCGGGTGGCGTCGCCCAGCGTTGAAAACACATCTTGGTAAGCCATAACTAACGGTAAGTCAAAGCTAACATTAAGTCAAGAACACCCCGTGACACTGCCCGAGTTGCGGGATAAGGGGATGGAATGGTTCAACAACCCAACCACCGTGACTGGGGCGGCGTCATCGCTCTGGGTCTGATCTGGGGCGCGACGTTTATGGTCGTCGCCATAGCGCTGGAAGGCTATGGCCCGGTGACCGTGGCCACTGCGCGCACCACATTGGGTGCGGTCATGTTGCTGGTGCTGATGCGGCTGACCGGGCGCAGATTGCCGCGCATGGGCGGGCCCTTGTGGGCCTCAATCACGGTGATCGGAGTGCTGTCCACCGCCCTGCCCTTTGTCCTGCTAAGCTGGGGGCAGCAATATGTGCCATCCGCTTTCGCGGGCCTGTCCATGGCGGCGGTTCCGCTCATGGTTTTGCCGCTTGCGCATTTCTTCTCGGACGAGCCTATGAATCTGCGCCGGTTGGTCGGGGTCTCTTTGGGTTTCTCGGGTGCGCTGGTGCTGATCGGGCCGGGCCTGGCGCAACTGGGTCAGGGGGCCGAACCGCTGGCGCAACTGGCCTGCGTCGGAGCAGCGTTTTGCTATGCGAGCTCGTCCATTTTCACCCGCCGTTGTCCACCGATTGATCCGGTGGTTCTGTCGGCCCTGACGCTGGTCGTGGGTGCGGTCATCCTGTTGCCGATCATGGTCATGACCGAGGGGCTTCCATCGTGGCAAGGCGCCCGTTCGGGGCTGGCGATCATCGTATTGGGCCTGATCCCCACGGCTTTCGCCACGCTGCTGCGCGTATCGATCATCCTCAGCGCGGGATCGGTGTTCATGACTTTGGTGAACTATCAGGTTCCCATCTGGTCGATGGTGTTCGGAGCGTGGATATTGTCCGAGGCCCTACCGCTGCGCTTTTTCATCGCGCTGGTCATGATCCTGTGCGGGCTGGCCATCAGCCAGTGGTTCAGCCTGCGCAAAATGCTGATCGGGCGTTAACCCGCAACTGCCTCGACCTCGGCCACGATGCCATCAACCACCTGTGTCAACAGGGCCGCATCCTCGCATTCAGCCATCACGCGGATCAGAGGTTCGGTGCCTGACTTACGGATCAAAAGACGACCCTGTCCATTCAACCGCGCTTCGGCATCTGAGATCGCAGTCTTGACGTTCGCCGCCTCAAGCGGCGCTTGTCCCGCCGCGAAGCGCACATTCTTAAGCAATTGCGGAACGGTCTCGAACTGATGCGCCAGTTCCGAGGCTTTCTTTTCAGACAACACCATCTCGGCCAGAAAATGCAGACCGGCCATCAGCCCATCGCCAGTGGTAGCATAGTCGCTCATCACGATATGACCGGATTGTTCGCCGCCCAGGTTGAAACCGCCTTCGCGCATCCGCTCGACCACATAGCGGTCGCCAACGGCCGTCCGCTCCAACCGCAAACCCTGCCCCGCCAGATGCCGCTCCAGCCCGAGGTTCGACATCACCGTCGCCACCAAGGCACCGCCCTTGAGCCGGTCAGCGCGCGACCATGCGCCCGCCAAAAGGGCCATCAGTTGATCGCCATCCGCAACCGCGCCGGTTTCGTCGATCACCACAACCCGGTCGGCATCACCATCCAGGCAGATGCCCACATCCGCACCATGAGCAACCACTGTTTCCACAGCCACGCGCGGCTTGGTCGATCCGCAGTCCAGATTGATGTTCTTGCCATCCGGCGAGACGCCAATCGGAATGACATCTGCCCCAAGCTCCCACAGCACTTCCGGAGCCGTCCGGTGCGCTGCCCCGTTGGCACAGTCGATCACCACCTTCAGCCCATCCAGCCGAACGTCGCGCGGCAGCGAGGATTTCACCCGCTCGCCATAGCGGAACCGTGCGTCATCGACTCGGCGAGCGCGACCGATATTCTTGGCCTGCGCCGGGTTCACGCCCTCTTCGATCAACCGTTCGATCTCAAACTCGGCCTGATCCGACAGCTTGAACCCGTCCGGCCCGAAAAACTTGATCCCGTTATCCTCGGCCGGGTTGTGACTGGCTGAAATCATCACGCCCAGATCCGCCCGCATCGACCGGGTCATCAAGCCCACCGCAGGCGTCGGCACCGGCCCCAACAACAGCACGTTCATCCCGGTCGAGGTCAGGCCCGCCGTCAGCGCGTTTTCCAGCATATAACCCGACAGCCGCGTGTCCTTGCCAATGACAACCCGGTGCACGCCGCTTGCATCCCGGCGGAAGTAACGGCCCACTGCGGCCCCCATGCGCAAGGCCATCTCAGCCGTCATCGGATGCGTGTTGGCGGTGCCCCGCACCCCGTCGGTTCCGAACAGCTTGCGCATCAGATCTACTCCTTGATTACGTGCACCCGCCCTACCGGACAGCGGCCCACAGACGCAAGGCCTGAGCCGTCTCGGCCACATCATGGGCACGTATAATCTGCACGCCTTGTGACAATCCTGCCAGAGCCACCGCAATTGATCCCGGTGCGCGGGCATCCTTGCGCGGCTCTTTGCCGACTTCACCAATGATGCCCTTGCGAGAGACTCCCAACAAGATCGGGCAACCGAGCCCATGAAACAGGCTGAGATTGCGCAAAAGCGTCAGGTTGTGCTCGGTGGATTTGCCAAAACCTATGCCCGGATCGACGATAATCAGGTCCCGGCTTAGCCCGAGGCTTTCCAGATGCGCGATCTGCGATTCAAGGAAATCGTAGACGTCCAGCAGCACGTCGTCGTACTGCGGATCGTCCTGCATCGTGCCGGGATCGCCCTGCATATGCATCACGCAGACCGGCGCGCCGATGCTGGCGCAAAACGGCGCAAGTTGTGGATCGAAGGTAAAGCCCGAGACATCATTGATCAGCCCAGCCCCAGCCTCATGCGCGGCCCTGGCGACGCTGGCCTTGCGGGTGTCTATCGAGATCAGCACATCGGTCTCGGCCCGGATCGCTTCGATCAGCGGCTGTGTCCGGGTGATCTCTACGTCTTCGGGCACGAAATCGGCACCGGGGCGCGTTGATTCCCCGCCGATATCCAGAATGCTCGCCCCATGCGCCACCATCACGGCGGCGGCGGCGCGGGCTGCGTCGACCGAATTGTGCACGCCACCATCCGAGAAACTGTCTGGCGTGGCGTTCAAAATGCCCATGATCTGTGACCGCGCCATATCCAGCCCCGAAACGGGCGCGCGAGATCGCGTAAGCTTTTCCAGATAAGTCTTTGGTATCAAATCAATATCTACAATGCGTGAATTCTCATCACGCTGCAAACATTCGGCATGCGTAAACCACAAAGATTGCCCGGCCAGCGATACTGCGCTCTCTGGGCGCATCGGTCCGTGCTGCACAAGCGGTCGATAATAGGTCGTCACAACTTGGCCTGTTCCACCGAAACCGCACGCAATGGCGTTTTTGGGGTCTCAGGCAAATCGCCCCCGATCACCAGCATCTCGCTGGCCTCAAAAGTTGCGGCAAACCACGCCGCCAAAGCCACCGCATCAGACGGCGCCGCCGAGGGGCCATCGACCGCGTCCAGCACGATCTTGGACGGCGCCCAGACGCAAATCTGACCATTCTTCATCGCCCAATCCAGCTCGGTCCGGGTCGAGACCACCACACAGCGATGATCCCGCGCGGCCAGAACCCAGGCGTTCTGCTCGATCGCCAGCAGGTCGATGCGGCGCTGGGTCATCGCATGACCTGTCTGCGGCACCGCCAGATCGGCCGCACCGACGCACAAGATCGGAGGGCGCTGTCGGTTCTCGAGCTGGTCGATCCAGCCGGTCAGATTGCCCGAGGCGATGGCCTCGTTCGACAGGAACACCAGCCGGGGATGGGGGCGTTCTTCTTCGGCAACATCGTGATGCGTGGCATCCATGCTGCGCACGATCTCGACCCCAAGCGCACCTGGACCGCGATCCAGTTTTTCGATGCGAACAAAGGCTCTTACTGCCTGAGGCTCAAGTAAAATGCGTTCGGCCACACGCTCTGCCAACGTTTCAAGCAGGTTCAAACGCTCGGCGGCCAACTCAAAGGCGATCGCTTCGGTGACACGGTCGTAAGACAGGATGCGATCCACATCATCATCAATCGGGTCGGTCAGGGGCCGCACCTCGACCACCACATTAAAACAGATGCGCTGCGTGGTACCCCTCTCGGCCTGAAAGGCACCGATCTCGACTTCAACGATGTGGTCGCGCAACGAAATTCGGTCCAGAGGTCCGCACGCAGCCGTCGCTTCGGCTCGTTCGGACGGGTGCGCGAAAGCAAGACGGATTTCAGAACTCATGCGACGGACCTTTTCGGGCTCGGTGGACTATGTGCCCAAATTAAGCGTTGCGCGGGCGTATAACACCGCAGCAAACGCCTTTCCACCCGTCGAATGCGGCGTCAGGTCACGCGAAACCAGCTCATCATGCCCGATGCGGCGTGGCCCAGCATATGGCAGTGCAACAACCAATCCCCGGGATTATCCGCCATCAGGGCGATCTGCCGGGTCTGGCCGCGTCCGACCAATACGGTATCTCGCCAGGGACCAAGACTGCCGTCTTGCATCAGCAGACGGAAATGATGCCCGTGCAGATGCATTGCATGCGGAAAGGCTGTTTGGTTCGCGAACTCAATGCGATGCACCTGCCCGATGGTCGTATCCAGAAACGGATCTTGCGGGCGCTCGGCATATCCGTTCAGGGCCCAGAACCGCCCCAACTGAGCCAACTCCTGACCAGATAGCTCGGTATCGCCCAAAATTGCGTTGTCAAGCCATCGCATGGCCCCGCCCTGCATTGTCATCCGGTGCAGTGGCGCTTCCTGCACAGAGAAGTCGGGCACCGGGTTGGGCGGCAGAGGGTCAAAGCCCTCGCGTGGCCCAGATGCCGCAGCCTCCGACACCGGAAAACCGACCAGCCCAAAGGTTCCATCCCTTTCGGTGCTGGTTAGGCTTGCAACTCCTCCAACCCCAGTTGTGACATCCACGATCAGATCGGCGCGTTGCGCAGGCCCAAGCGGAAAGCTCCCATCGATTCGCAGCGGCGCATCCAACGGCATTCCATCCAGCGCCGCGATCCAGCCGGTCAGCCCATCCAGACCGACGTCAAAGATCCGCGCATTGGCCGCATTTATCAGCCGCAACCTCAACCGCTCATGGGTACGCACGGGATAGGCCGGGTCGATCTGACCATTCACGGTAATAAGATTGCCCAAACGCCCCGCATGGCTGAGGTCGTGACCGTTCTGAAAGTCATCACTGATCTGACCGCTTTCGGGATCAAGGCGCCAGTCATCCAACATCAGGGTCACATCCTGATCCACATCAGGCCCGGCGGATTCCTCTACAATCAACGGACCATAAAGCCCCCGCGCCACCTGCTCCACCGAGCGGTTATGCGCGTGATACCAATAGGTTCCCGCATCGGGGACGACAAAGTCATAGTCAAAACGGCTGCCGGTCGCGATGACCTCTTGCGTCAGGCCAGGCACACCATCCATGGCGTTGTCGATCCGAATGCCATGCCAATGAACCGTGGTCGGCTGCGGCAAATGATTGAGCACGCGACGCTGCACCCGCGTGCCTTGCCGGACGCGGATTTCGAGTCCGGGCACGGAGCCGCCATAGCTCCAGATATTTGTTTCAGGATACCCATCCGGCGCAATCTGTTGCGAAGACGGCCGGACCAGCAACTCGGGCAGTGCGGCATGCACCGAACGGGGCAGGACCAAACACGCGGTTGTGGCTTGCAGGAATTGTCTGCGGGAAAAAGTCATTGCGGGCCTCCTGGCCCGCAACATAGAGTTCATATTACCCAGCGCCACCCACCTTCCAGCGCGGGTGCGGCAATCAGTTACGCGCAGTGCGGTAGTTGTGCCGATAGAAGATGTGCACTCCGATCCGCGTCGTTTCCTTGTAGACCTTGGACCAGGATGGGCGAACCGCCTTGGTGTGGTAATGCGTGGCACCATCGGTCAGTTTATCTGCCCTGCCGTCAATCGCCGCTCGCGCCACTTTTGAGACCCGCTCATACGCGCGCTTTTCCCGGATGATCTCTTTCCGACCATCGCAGGTATAAGTGAACTGACATTGGTATTTTTTGCCGGTGCCCTGCCGGATCACCCCGCACAGCGTATTCGGAAAGCGGGCACTATCGACCCGGTTCAGAATAACCTCGGCAACCGCGAACTGACCGCGAACACTTTCACCGCGCGCTTCGAAATACAGCGCCTCGGCAAGGCACTTGAATCCCTCGTCGCCGGTCGCTTTGGGCTGTTCATCCAGCCACCCTTTTGTGTAGGATACCTCTACCTTGTCCAGCGGCTTGCGCGGCTGGAACAAAGTCAGGTAATCGCGGAAATTCTGCCCGGACAATTCCTTCCGGGCGACCACGTCCACAATATCGGTGTCGCTGTCCCGCTGGTCAGCATAGGACATACTTGGCAGCACGGTTGCCGCCAGTACGGCAGCAGCCATTATGTAGCTTCTCATCAGATAACCTCGCACAGGCACTTTAACGCGCCAAACCCTCCCCCGGCGGGCGCGACGAGGCTGATACCCCACTTAGGGGCAAACGTCTAGTTTTCTTAAAAAGGCAAGAAAAAACCCGCTCACGCAGTCAAAAAATTTCGACAGCGTGACGTGTGTTGCACTACTATTTCTAGGGTGGAGACAATAAGTCAACCCCCAAGTTTGGACGAAATCGCCAGTTGAGCGGCAGACAGCCGAGCGACCGGAACCCGGAAGGGCGAACAGGAAACATAGTCGAAGCCCAGCGCCCGGCATATGGCGATTGATTCGGGGTTGCCCCCGTGCTCGCCACAGACCGACAACGTCACATCCGGCTGCGCGGCCCGGCCACGTTCCGCACCCAACCGCAACAGTTCCCCGACCCCATCCGCGTCAAGAACGTGAAACGGGTCTTCGCCAAACACGCCCAAACGCACATAAGCTGACATGAACCGCCCGGCATCGTCGCGGGACAGCCCATAGGTCATTTGCGTCAAGTCATTGGTTCCAAAGCTCAAAAACGCGGAATGCGGTGCGATCTCGTCTGCCCGAAGGCAGGCGCGGGGCGTTTCAACCATCACACCGAGCCTGTAATCGAACTCCTGCCCGCGCTCCGAGGCCACCTCGGCTGCAACCGCGTCAATACGCGTTTTGACCAGTTCAACCTCACGCTTGGCCGAGACCAGAGGGATCATCACCTCAGGCACAACCGGCGCGCCGTCCTTGCTGGCGTCCAGCGTTGCCTCGAAAATTGCGCGAGCCTGCATGTCGTAGATTTCAGGCACGGTTACGCCTAAGCGCACACCGCGCAGACCCAGCATCGGGTTATATTCGCTCATCGAACTGACACGGCGTTCGACATCCGACACCGGCAGGTCCAGCGCTTCGGCCAATTCACGCTGACCGCTGCGGGTGGTGGGCAGAAACTCATGCAGCGGCGGGTCAAACAGACGGATACAGACCGGCTGCCCTTCCATGATTCGGAACAGCTGCATGAAATCCTGCCGTTGCATGGGCAAAAGCCGTTCCAGCACGGCGGCACGCCCGGACGGGGTCTGCGCAAAAATCATCTCGCGCATCACTGTCAGGCGACCGGGATCAAAGAACATGTGTTCGGTCCGGCACAACCCGATCCCTTGCGCTTGAAAATTCCGGGCCGTCTGGGCATCGGCGGGCGTGTCGGCGTTGGCGCGGATTTCAATATCGCGTTCGGCATCGGCCCAGGCCATCAAGGTCTGAAAGCAATCATCCAAAGCCGCTTCCAGCATCGCCGGCGTTCCTGCCAAAACCTGCCCCGAGCTGCCGTCAATTGTCAGCGTATCGCCTGTCTTGAACACCCGCCCGTCCGGGGCCGAGAGTTGTTTCTTCTTCGTTTGAAACCGCATCTCAGACGCGCCGACGATACATGGCAGACCCAATCCGCGCCCGATCACCGCCGCATGGCTGGTCATGCCGCCCTTTTCGGTCAGCACGGCCACCGCCGCATGCATCCCGCGCACGTCTTCGGGCGAGGTTTCGCGCCGTACCAGAATACAAGGCTCTCCGCGCGCGGCGCTGGCCTGGGCTTCGGCGGCGGTGAACACGATCTTGCCGGTCGCGGCACCGGGGCTTGCACCGATCCCGGTGGTCAGAACATCGCGTCTGGCTTCAGGATGAACCTGACGGTGCAGCAACTCGTTCAGGGAATGCGGGTCAATCCGCATCACCGCTTCCTGACGCGGGATGATGCCGTCCTCGGCCAGCCGCACCGCGATCCGCATCCCCGCGCGCGAGCCGCGCTGCACGCGTACGCCATCCAGAATGTGCACCCGACCGCTTTCGATCACGAACTCAACCTGCATTTCCTCGCGCAGCTTTTCCCGCATGGCGGCCGCGTGGGCCTTGAGGTCAGCAAAGGCTTCGGGCGCGACATCCTCAAGAGACTGACCACGCTCGTCTTTTTCCAGATACAAGGCGGAAACACCTTCGCCCAGCGCATCCCGACCCTGGCTTTGACTCAGATAACGGCCCGTGATCTGCGGCATTCCGGTCGAAGGATCGACCAGCTGCAATACACCAGAGCCGCATTCCCCTTGTCCAACGCCGGGGATCATCTCTTGAATGACAAGGCCCAGCCCGGCATCCGCGGGCGCGCCTTTGGCCTGCCGCAACAGGCGGGCCGAGGTGCCGTCCCAGGCGCGCGCCATAGACCGCAGCACACCGATCAGTTGCTCACCCCGATCCTGCGGAAATGTCTCGTCGGTTTCATCCTCATAGGCACGCAGCGACAGGCTGAGCCCTTCGCGCCCATCCGCTTCGATATCGTCGAACACATCCGGGTCCAGGCGCGCAACATGGGTGGCATAGCTTTGCACAAACCTAAGATACAGTGCAGCCGCAGCATCGGCGCCCATGGCGCTGGACAGGACAAGATAGTTGGCGTCATTCATCCCGATGTTCAGAACCGCCCCCGGGCCACCCCAATCGGGGTCTTCCGAGCTCGGGCGCACGCAAAGCAACGCATCGCCGTCGAACTGACTGAGAATGGCTGCAATATCAGGAACATGCCCCTTTGCGATCCGCTGTACTGCGTCGAATGACAAAGCAACGGTGCGGGGCACCGGCATCTCCAGCCGGACCAGACGTTGCAGACATTTGGCCCGGCCGCCATGGGTGTTGGCGGCAACAGGCGCAGTGGATGTGATCAGGGTCGTTTGCGGGTTATTCTGCACTGCGGCACCTTTTGGTTTCACCGCAGCATAAGCCCCTGCCCGGTTGACGCAAGCGCGATCTAAGTCAGCCTTCGATCCGCGTCAAATCCGCGACACTTGAACACACCTGCCGGATCTGGCTGAGCAGGTTCAGGCGGTTGCGGCGCAGGATGTCGTTGTCGGTATTGACCTGCACATCCTCAAAGAACGCATCGACCGGAGCCCGCAGAGCGGCCATCGCAGCCATCGCGGCCGGGAAATCCTCGGCCTTCAAGGCCGGATCGATCTGCGCCTGCGCCGCATCCAGCGCTGCAAACAGCGCCTTTTCGCTATCGGTCTCGGCAAATTTCACATCCGCGCCGTAGGAGTATTCCACCCCATCCTTTTCCTCGGCCTGAGACAGGATGTTGTTGGCCCGCTTGAACCCCTGCACAAGGTTTTCGCCATCCTCGGTTGCAATCACCGCATTCAGCGCACGGGCGCGCTTGACCAGCAGGTTGAGGTCATCATTGCCCTCCATCGCGATACAGGCGTCGATCACGTCGTGGCGGATGCCTTCGTCGCGGAGGAAGACCTTGAGGCGGTCGTGGAAGAAGGAGAGAAGATCAACCGACCTTGCATCCACTTTCCTGCCGTCAACGACCATGTAACCGATACCTGAGGCCGGGCCGACTAGCATGGCTCCACCGCCGGTTTTCTCCCTAAATTCGTCCACCGCGTCTTCTTGCTTCTTCTGGATCGCGGCAACGATGGCATCGTTTTCCCTCGCGAATTGGCTGCTCAGCAGGTCAAGAAGTTTCAATCGCAGTTCACTACGTAACACCAACCGAATAACCCCCAGCGCCGCACGGCGCAGAGCAAACGGGTCCTTCGAGCCGGTCGGTTTCTCATCAATCGCCCAGAACCCGGTCAGCGTATCCAGCTTATCCGCCAGCGCCACCGCCACCGACACCGGCGCGGTCGGCAGGTCATCGGACGGACCCAGCGGCGAATAATGCTCCTCGCTCGCCAGCCCCACTTCTGCAGGCAATTCGGCGGCATCCGCATAGTAGCGGCCCATCAGGCCCTGCAACTCGGGGAATTCGAACACCATCTCGGACGACAAATCCGCCTTGCACCCCTGTGCGGCCATCATCGCCAGCGCCGGATCGGCCCCAACCACCGGGGCCAGTTCATGCGCCAGCGCCGCGATCCGGTTCACGCGTTCCCCCTGCGATCCCAGCTTGGCGTGGAAGGTCACCGCATCCAGCTTTTCGACCCACGGCTCGAACCCGTCGGATTGCACGATGCGCAGGTCATTCTCCCAAAAGAATTTCGCGTCGGCCAGACGGGCCGACAGCACCTTCTGGTTCCCCGCCAGAATGGTCGCGCCATTGTCTGCAGCCTCGCGATTGGCCACAGTAATGAACCGCTCAATCCGCCCGGTCTTGGGGTTCTTCACCGAAAAGAACTTCTGATGCTCTTTCATCGAGGTCTGCAGCACCTCGGGCGGCAGGTCGAGGAATTCGTCATCGATCTGCCCCATCAGCACCACCGGCCATTCGACCAGACCCGCGACCTCGGCCAGCAAGCCCTTGTCGTCGACCACCTCCAGACCAGCGGCAAAGGCGAGGTTCTGCGCGTCGTTCCAGATATGCTCGGCGCGCTCGCTGGGCGACAGCACCACAAAGGCGCGCTTCAGCTTGGCGGCGTAATCGTCAAACGAGGTGACCGCGAACCGGTTCGGGGCCATGAAACGGTGGCCTGCGGTCGTGTCGCCGGATGTGATCCCTTCGACCTCCAACGGCACAACCTGCGCACCCGCTTCATCGCTGAGGATGCACAGGATCGAATGCAAAGGCCGCACCCACCGCATCGAGCCAGCCCCCCAGCGCATCGATTTGGGCCACGGGAAGTTGCGGATGGTGGCCTCAAGCACTTCGGCCACGATGTCCGCTGCCGGACGACCTGCTTTTTCCATGGTCGCAAAATAGACCGCACCCTTGGGGGTCTCGCGTTCCTCCAACTGGTCACGGGTCAGACCCGCACCGCGCAGGAAGCCTTCGATGGCCTTGTCCGGAGCGCCCACTTTCGGGCCTTTGCGTTCCTCGCGAATGGTCGGGCTTTCGGCCAGCAGCCCCTCAATCGCCAGCGTCAGGCGGCGCGGCGTGGTCAGCGCGGCGGCAGAGGCATAGGTCAGACCGCCCTCGACCAGACCATCGGTGATCCGCTTTTTCAGGTCCTCACCGGCGCGGGCTTGCATCCTTGCGGGGATTTCTTCGGAAAACAGTTCGATCAGCAGGTCGGGCATAGTCGGTCCTTAGAAACTCACGATCGTCTGGATGACGATGGCATTGGCGATATCCACGAAGAAGGCGGATACAAGGGGCAGCACGATAAAGGCAATAGGCGAAGGACCATATCGCTTGGTCACGGCGGTCATATTCGCGATAGCGGTCGGGGTTGCGCCCAGGGCGAAGCCTCCGAAACCAGCGGCCAGCACGGCGGCGCGGTAGTTCGAGCCCATCAGCGGGAACAACACCCACAGCACGAAGGCCACCGCGAACAGGGTCTGGGCCGTCATGATCACGGCGATGGCGAGGCCCAGTTCGGCAATGGTCCACAGCTGCAGGCTCATCAGAGACATGGCCAGAAACGCGCCCAGAGCGAATTCCGAGATCAGCGCCAAAGACGGCGTGCGCGCCACGGGCGGCGCTTTGGGGAACAGCGCGGTGCGCAGGTTGGCGATGACAATGCCCATGATCAGGCAAGGCACGAACAGGGGCAGTTTCAGCCCCGCCGCGCTGATAAAATCGCTGAGGATATAGCCCGCGATGATGGCGAGGTTCAGGTGCAGCAGCACCCGCATGATGGTCTGGTGATCAATCGCCGTTTTTGCGTCAACCTCATCGGGCAGACCCACGGTATGCTCTTCCTCGGGGCGGCTGGGGCTCAGTTTGCGGCCCTCGACCAGCAGCCGCGCGATGGGGCCGCCAACCAGAGCCGCCAGCACAAGGCCCAATGTTGCCACCGCCACGCCCAGTTCGGTCGCGCCTGCAAGCCCGGTGGCCTCGGCCACTTCGGGCGCCCATGCAATCGCGGTGCCATGTCCGCCGATCAGCGCGGCGGAGCCAAACAGCACGCCCGCCTGCGCCGGATATCCGAACAGAACCGCCCCACCAGCACCGATCACATTCTGCGCGACGATGGTCAGAAGGGTCAATATCAGCAACAAAAGCAACGGCTTGCCGCCAGCGATCAAATCCGACAGCCGGGCATTCAGCCCAATCCCGGCAAAGAACAGAACCAGCAGAAAATCCCGCGCGGTCAGGCCGAAGGACAGCTCAATCCCGAATGTGAGATACAGGAACAGCACCACCAGCGAGGCCAGAAGCCCTCCGGTCACCGGCTCGGGGATGTTGAAGTTGCGCAAGGTCGCGACGCGGGCGTTGATCTCGGCCCCCAGCAGGTAGACCGCAAAGCCCAGGGTTGCGGTCAGAAAATCGGGGATCGCGACAGCCTGGCCCATGGGCTTACTCCTGCGGTCTGAGCGGGCATTCCTCGCCCACCACCGTGCCGTCATAGGCCTTTTCACCGCAATTGTTCAGCGCGTGCCAGACGTAACCCTTGCCGTCCTGCGTGATCGCCACAATGCGGTCGACACCATAGTGGATGTTCTTCGCGCCCATGAACGCCTTCGCCTGCCCCGATTTCAACGCATCAGCCAAGGCGACGGCATCATAACAATCAAACCATCCCGGCGCGGTCAGGGGTTCGGGGTTTTCTACGGATATAAACCCTGCCAACTGATCTGCAGTCAGTTCGGTTTCAAAACAGGCCCGATACCGGATCGGAGAGCTGTCGGCATCAATCGCCTGAAACGCGGAATAGGCAATCGCCTCGGGGGCATCCGCCCCTTGCACTAGCAACGCGACGTCCTGTCCGGGACGCGGTTCGACATCATAGTAGAACCCATAAACCTGAAGGTAATACATACCGCCCCCGGCCAAAGCGGCCGAGAACAGCAGGATCAGCGCCAGAAGTTTCCCTGTCATCTCTTACGCCGCCTCTTTCAAGTTCCGGGAAAATAGGACAGGTTCCAGACGATCACGGGCTGAAACGAGGCACCTTTCATGGAAACCACTCTTGCCGTCGGATTTTTCGGCGCGTTGTTCGCGATCATGAACCCGATCACCAACCTGCCCGTGTTTCTGAGCGTCACGCAGGACCTGCCCGCCGTAGAACAGCGCAAAGTCGCCGTGAAAACAGCGGTTTACTGCATTATTCTCGGCAGCGCCTTCGCCTCGATCGGCAGTCAGGCGCTGGGGTTGTTTGGCATCAGCGTCGATCACCTGCGCGTCGCGGGCGGGCTGGTCGTTCTGATGATCGGGCTGAACATGCTGAACGGAAACGAGAGCAGCTCGCACCACGGAACCGACGGGGAAAAGCAATCCTACCCCGAGCCCGACACGGTCGCGTTCTATCCGCTGGCTTTTCCCATTTTGGTCGGCCCCGGCACGATCACAACATTGATCCTGTATGCCCATCACATCAAGAAGCCAATAGAAGCCATTGCCTACGCTGGTGTTTTCCTGATCGTTGTCGCCCTGCTGCTGATTACGTTCTGGAACGCCGCGTGGCTGGCGCAGCGGCTGTCGGACAACGCGCGCGTGATCATGAGCCGCTTTATGGGCATGATCCTGTCGGCCATTGCCATCAGCATGATCGCCGATGGCCTGAAGGCGCTGCTGCCCGGTTTGGCCTGAGCCCGCCATCAGGCCTCGAACCCGGCGGCCTCGGTCTGCACGAACGCGTCGGCGCATTGCTTGGCCAACGCGCGGACGCGGCCGATATAGGCCTGCCGCTCGGTGACTGAGATCACCCCCCGCGCGTCCAGAAGGTTGAAGATATGCGACGCCTTGATGCATTGGTCATAGGCAGGATGCGCCATCACGATCCGCTTGCCGGTCTTCGGATCGTCATGCTCCTGCGCCAGAATGGTGGCACACTCGGCCTCAGCCTCTTCGAAATGGCGTAGCAGAACTTCGGTATTGGCCACGTCGAAATTCCAGCGGGCGTATTCCTCTTCGGTCTGCTTGAAGATGTCGCCATAGGTCAGTGGGCTGGGGGACTGAGGATCGTTGAACGGCATATCCATCACATGATCTATGCCCAGCACATACATAGCCAGACGCTCAAGCCCATAGGTCAACTCACCCGACACCGGCGCGCAATCGTGGCCACCAACCTGTTGGAAATAGGTGAACTGGCTGACTTCCATGCCATCACACCAGACCTCCCAGCCCAGACCCCAGGCACCCAGCGTTGGGCTTTCCCAGTCATCCTCGACGAACCGGATATCATGCAGGTCCATGTCGATGCCGATGGCCTGCAGTGATCCCAGATACAGCTCTTGCAAATCCGGTGGGCTGGGTTTGATCAGCACCTGATACTGATAGTAATGCTGCAACCGGTTCGGGTTCTCACCATAGCGCCCATCGGTCGGACGGCGCGAGGGCTGCACATAAGCTGCGGCCCACGCCTTGGACCCCAAAGCGCGCAGCGTCGTCGCCGGGTGGAACGTGCCCGCGCCGACCTCCATATCGTAAGGCTGCAGGATCGCGCAGCCTTTCGAGGCCCAATAGGTCTGAAGCCGCAGGATGATCTCCTGAAACGAACGAGGTGCGCTGCTGGGTTCGGTCATGTCATTCCCTTTGGGCGCACTGGCGCCTTGTTCCGATGGGTTTTGCCCTTCCTATGCAAGGGTCAGAGGGGCGTCAACGGGCCAATGCGTCCAGGCTGTCACTGCGCCGCCACACTGGAAATTCCCCTTAACACGGGCATGGCAATTCCAGCTGAATTTCGCGTAATCTGCCCCAAAGATAAAACACTGCAGATACGGGCAGACAATGACACGCATATTTTTGGCAATTTCTTTTCTAGTGCTTACTTTTGCAGGCGCGGTTTCTGCCCAGCAAGACACGGGCGTCTGGGTTCAGGTCGAAGCACAACCAAATCTGCGTCAAGCGCAGGAGCGCGCGCAGGTTTATGCGGATGCGTTGCCGGATGTGAACGGGTTCCGGTTGAACAGCGGGTGGTATGCCATTGTTATCGGGCCATATCTGCGTGAGGATGCCGAACAGGTCTTGCGTGTCTATCGGGCCGAAGGGCAAATCCCGCGCGACAGTTTCATCGCGTTTTCCAGCAACATGAACCAACAATTCTGGCCTGCAGGTGCAAGCAGGCCCGAGCCAGAGCCGGTTACGCCCTCGCTTGAGACGCAACCACAGCCTTCCGCCAACCTGACCCTGCAAGCAGGCGAAGAAACCCGCGCTCAGGCATTGCAGAGCGAGCGCTTGTTGACCGCACAGGAAAGACGCGACCTGCAGACCGCCTTGCAGGCAGCGGGGTTCTACAATTCGACCATCGATGGGGCATTTGGACAGGGCACCCGGCGGTCGATGGGTGAATGGCAGCGCTTCAACGGGTTTGAATCAACTGGCGTCCTGACCACGGCACAAAGAAAAGCTCTGATCGACGACTACAATGCACCTCTGATCAGCGTTGGAATGGACCGGTATGCAGACCTGGAGGCCGGAATCGAACTGGATCTTCCCCTTGGAGCCGTTGCATTCGAGAAATACGAAGCCCCCTTCGCGCATTTCTCCAGCTCAGGCGATCTAGACGCCAAGGTGCTGTTGATTAGTCAGGAAGGCAATCAGGCCACGTTGCGTGCTTTGTACGAGGTCATGCAATCGCTTGAAATCGTCCCGCTGAACGGGCCGCGGACACTGCGCAAAGACAGCTTTACACTCGAAGGGCGCGGCAATGGCATCGTGTCCGTGACGCAGGCTGCGTTGAAAGATGGCAAGATCAAAGGGTTTACACTGGTCTGGCCAGAAGAAGATGATGCGCGGCACAGACGGGTTCTGGCCGCGATGCGCGGCAGTTATACGACCACTGACGCAGTGCTGGATGCCGGGGCGGGGTCGGATGCGGAACAGCGGATCGATCTGGTCTCGGGTCTTCAAATCCGTAAACCGCGCCTGTCGCGCTCGGGCTTTTTTGCCGACCGCAACGGAACGGTCCTGACCGTATCGGAAGCAACCGACCAATGCACGCGGGTCACACTGGACGGTGATCAGGAGGTTGAAGTCGCCTGGACAGACGCAGAGCTGGGTGTCTCGGTCCTGCGCCCTCGCCGGACGCTGGCACCGATCAGCGTGGCAGAATTCCGCGCCGATCAACCTCGTCTCCAGTCCGAGATCACAGTGTCGGGCTTTTCATACGAAGGCGCACTGGGTGGACCAAGCCTGAGCTTCGGCCAAATCGCTGATATTCGCGGATTGAATGGCGAAGAAGGCGTCAAGCGATTGGCGCTGGCAAGCCAGCCCGGAGATGCCGGCGGACCTGTGTTCGATGGCAGTGGTAACGTCGTGGGCATGTTGCTGCCTACCCCATCCGATGGGCGCAGCTTGCCTGACAAGGTCAGCCTTGCCGCAAATGCCGCGCAATTGACGGATGTACTGACCAAGGCAGGCGTGTCTGGGCAGACCGCACAAGACGGCGGCAAGATTTCCCCGAATGAGTTGAGTCGTCGCGCAAACGGCATGACTGTTCTGGTGCATTGTTGGGATTAGGGCACAAAGCCGCGGCCCGGCGCAGCGCTTAGTTGTCGAAGATGTCTGGCGTCACCCGAATGAGCGTCGGAACAGGCGCTTCAAACGCGGCCCGAACAGCCTGTTGCATGTCTTCCAGACGTTCTGAAGAGGCGGAAATAGCGCCATAAGTTTAGGCCAATTTTGCAGAAATCCGGGTTTCGTGCCTCAAGCGCGGCCGCGATACGGCAAATTCTTCAAACGCACGGTCAATCAAGCCATAAGCCGCTTGGTCAGTATCAGCCTGACAGGACCACTGGGCGACGCGGCGCGTTGATCTTTCATCTGGTGCCATTGGCCATGCTGCGCCCCGGTCTCATCCAGGCACGATGAGATCACCAACATAAGAACCGAATCCGAATATGCTTGCCCCATTGGCGTCAGGATGTTGCCCAGCCCCCGACCTGTGATCACGTAAGCCACGCCGGGCCGGTCGTTGCGCGAGCATATCCATCGGTCATAAACCCTGCCCCCTGTTCGTGCCACACCAGTATATATGGGTCAGACCCGCCTCTTCGATGCCCCGGAACATGTCCTGATTGTGGACCCCGGGAATTCCGAAAACCTCCTCGACACCCCGATCCTTCAGCATATGAGATATCTGAGCCCCCAGAGGCCTTTTCATCAATCTCTCCAGAATTGCACCGTGAAGATGGCATAGACCGCCAGCAACTCGAGGCGGCCAACCAGCATCCCAATGGTCAAAAGCCATTTTGCGGTATCGTTCAGCCCCGCAAAATTGCCTGCCGGACCGATCTGGTTGCCCAATCCGGGGCCCACATTTGCCAGGGCCGTCGCGGCCCCAGACACCGAGGTGATGAAATCCAGGCCGGTCAGGGCCAGAGCCCAGGACAGCACACCCATCGACAGCACGAAGAACATGAAAAAGCTCATGACCGAAGTCAGAACATCGCGGCTAATGGCCCGGCCGTCATAACGCGGCACAAAGACCCCGTGCGGGGATCGAATGCGGTTGATCTGCGTTTTGATCGAGGCAAACAGCAGCTGATACCGGAATACCTTGATCGAACAGGCGGTCGAGCCTGCGCAGCCTCCGATCAGACCGATGAGAAAGAACAACATGACCGGGAAGCTGCCCCATCCCATGTAATCCACGCTGGCATAGCCAGTGCCCGAGATGATTGAGGTAATGTTGAACAACGACTCGCGAACAGCCTGTTCCCAATGGTGCGGAAACACGGAGGTCAAAAAGATCGACATGATTGCCACGAGAACCAGGATGGTCGCCAGAAAAGCCCGAATCTGACTGTCGCGCCACAGCGAGCTAGAATTCCCGTTTGCCAGTTGCACATAACGGACAAAGGGCAACGCCGCCAAAATCATGAACACGGCGGCTGCATATTCCATCGGGCCCGAGAACGTGGCGAACGAGCTGTCGTAATTGGAAAACCCGCCGGTCGCGATGGTGGTCATCGCATGAACAACCGCATCAAAGAACCCCATGCCGAAGCCGGCATAGACCAATGCGCAGGCGACGGTCAGAAAGACGTAGATCAGGGAAATCTGTCCGGCAATCTCCTGCGCGCGCGGCAGGATTTTCCCCATGGTTTCAAACCCCTCTGATCGAAAGATCTGCATCCCCCCGACCCGAAGCTCGGGCAGGAAGACCATCGCCACCACAATGATGCCGATACCGCCCAGCCATTGCAGGATGCCGCGCCACAGCAGCAAGCCGCTGGGCAAACCGTCCAGCCCCGAGATCACGGTCGAACCTGTTGTGGTCAACCCTGACATGGCCTCGAAATACGCGTCGACGAACCGCAACTCGGTCTCGCCAAACAGGAACGGGATGGCGCCAAATATCGGCAGCGCAACCCAGACGCCGGATGTCAGCAAAAAGGTCTGACGAATGGTCAGACCTTCCCCGACACCGTTCGAGCAACTCATCGCCAGAACACTGCCTGTCAAAACAGTGATGATCGCGCTTTCAAGGAATACGTGCCATTCGCCCCTGCCCTCGATCATGTCGGCGAGCATGGGCAAAAGCATGGTCGCCCCAAGAATGGCGACCAACAGGCCAATTACATATCCAACCGGGCGCAAATCCGTCATGACGCGCAGCGTTGGCGCGCCATGAGGACCGTGTCAAGCCGATGGGGCCGGATTACTGTTCGGTTTTCGCCGAAGGTGTCGGCATTGCCGGGGGGGTGGACGGTGCCCGGGTGCGCCGCGCAGGGGCCGCAGGCTTTTCTGTCGCCTTCGCCGCAACGGGTTTCGCGGCTGCGGGCTTGGCTGCTACCGGTTCCGGTTTTGCTTGGAGTTCCGCCTTGGCGGCCGTCGATGCAGGCTTAACCGGGGTTGGTTTTGCTTTAGTCGACCCTGTTGTGGACTTTGATGTCGCAGCTTTTGCGACAGGCGTCTTGGCGGCTGCACTGGATTTGAACGTCGCCGTCGTGTTGGCCGCCTTTTCAACCGGTTTGGCAACAGGCTTAGGGGCGGGCTTCGGACTGACGGTCTTGGCTGTAGAAGCCGCTTTGGGGGCCGCTGTCTTCGGGGCTGCAGGTTTCGCCGCCGGGGCCTTTTTGGCAACCGGTTTGGCCGTGGCCGGGGACGCCTTGGCAGCAACAGCCTTTTTCGGGGCAGCCTTGGCTGCGGGTTTGGCCGCCGGGGCAGGTTTCGCCTTGGCCGCAGCCGGAGCGGCTTTCGCTGTCGGCGCCGGTTTTGGCGCAGCCTTGGCTTTCCTGGGCGCAGGTGCCGCCGGAGCCTTGGGTGCCGCGCGCTTGGTCACGGTCGCCTTTGGCGGCACAACCTTGGCGACGGGTTCCGCACTTTTAAATGCGTGGATCGGCGCCATCGGGACCTGGAACGCGGCGCGGGTCATAACTTGCATAATCTCTAACTGACTGACCACCGCATAGCCTGCCATCCGAATGGCGGCTGCCTGAAACTCAAGCGGTTGGGAAATCGGATTCATTTCTGTTTCTCCTGTGAATACGATGCAGCCGGACGCAGAAGACGCCATTCGAGCGTCGAAAGCCGGGCTTTCGGCACGAAGCTCTGCAGGTCAGGTTGGCACATGCCTAAGGTCCTTCGATGCAACCTCAGCTTTGAAAAAGAGGCTGCGCATCAGCTACACTCAGGGCAATACTACCGCGAAACACTTCGCGTTGGCAGCAACAGTTGCTGCAATGCGGCAATAAAGCGCCCAGCGCTTTCTTTTGCCGCTTTTTTCAGCATGTTAATTTGGGATCACCCAGTGTGAAACAGGGTCGAAAACAACCTGGGATCAAGGCTCGCCGAGTCGAAGGTCGGACCTTCGGTCAGAATCGATACAGCATCATGACTGTGCAGACTTTCCTGATGGCTGGCCACGACACGGAAATCTCCGACGTGATGATCGGCCTGCAGTTCGGCACAAAACAACCGCGCGGCGTCTTCGACAAAAATCGGATTCGCCGCATTCAGCTCGGCGAATGCTTGCTCATCCTCACGCTTTACCATCACTTGCGTTTCGGTCGGTACGGCGCGACGGCACAGGGCGATCAGGTCCTCGAACCACAGACAATCGGCATTGCAATCCACAACCACCGAAATACGCGCGACCGAGCGCTGCGAATGCGGTGTCGCCAATTGGCCCCGCATCGACCGGGCATGTTCGCTCAGTTCCAGCGAACAGGGACAGGTCGAGGAATAAACATAGTCCAGATGCATGATCTTGAGACGCTCACCCGCGCGTTCGACCAGTTCCAGCGCGATGTCGTAATACTGATACCCCACAAGACCGGACCGCAGGCTTTCAACCTGATCGGGGAAGGAGAAGCGCATTTGAATCCGCGCATCCAGACTGTCCAGATCGGTCTTGTAGTCGTTCAGCGCGGCTTCCATCACCTCAAAACTGAACGTCCGTTCAGCGTGTTTGTAAAAGGACCGCATTATTCGGGACATATTGATACCCTTCTTGTCAGCCTCAAGGCTGACGGACCCGGTAACAGAGGTCTCGAGCGTCAGATCCGCCCCATGTTTGCGGTGAAAACGAATGGGCATGCGAAAATTGGAAATCCCCACATGCTGAATTTGCTGTTTGGCACCGCGGATCAGGCTGGACGGGCCATTCTGCAAATCCGGCATCGTCGCGCGGTATGCGGCATCCGCTTCGAAGTCGTCAGGATACTGCCTTGAAAGAGAAGGATAATTTACAGGTACCAGTCCCGGGATCAACCGCGCGACAGCGGGGTCAAGCTGGTTTACCTCGGCCTCGGATGCCGACTGAGCCCAGCTTTTCAGAACTTTCAGGGCGGCAGCAGCCTGATCACGATCCGGCGTTTCGTCGATGTCGCGGGGATGAATGTTCATGCGCGGGGTCCCTTGCTAGGTCGAAGGAATATAAACGACTCTGATCAACTTACAAATCCGATACGCACCCCATAACAGACCGGATCGAAAAAACCCGAACAAAACCGTCAATTCGCATCTGAATACGTCGGATCAAACGAGGCCTTTCCGGCCTAGGCATTGCCCCGCGTGGTCCGAGCCCACGCGGGGACATTCCGGCTAGGTCTGAGACAGTTTCAGTGCCTGTTCGATATCGGCAAGCAGATCAGCGGCATCTTCAAGGCCCACGGAAAACCGGATCAGGCCGGGTGTAATGCCCAATTCGTCCCGTTGTTCCTCGCTCAGCCTTTGATGAGTCGTTGTGGCGGGGTGTGTCGCAATAGATTTGGCATCACCCAGATTGTTGGAAATCACCGGTATGGTCAGCGCATTCAGAAAGGCAAACGCAGCCGCTTTTCCACCCTTGATATCCAGCGACAAGACCGTTCCGCCTTTGCCACCCAGTTGAGAGTGCACCAATGCGTTTTGAGCATGCGTTTTCAGGCCCGGATACAAGGTGCGGTCAAGCGCGGGGTGCCCCTCCAACGCTTCCGCCAGAACCTGTGCTGTTTCGGCCTGTGCGTTGACACGCAGCGCCATGGTCTCAAGTCCCTTGAGCATGATCCACGCGTTGAACGGGCTCAGCGCCCCGCCTGTATGCTTGAGATAGGGTTCAATCGTGCCGCGAATGAAGTCGCGGGTGCTGATAATGACACCGCCAAGCGCGCGGCCCTGCCCGTCAATGTGCTTGGTGGCCGAATAGACAACCACATCGGCCCCCTGCTGGATCGCGCGCGAGAAGACGGGCGTCGAAAACACGTTGTCCACAATCACTGTCGCGCCAACCGCGTGGGCCAGGTCGGCCACGGCTTCGATGTCAATTACCTCGAGCGTCGGGTTGGACATTGATTCGAAGAAGACAGCTTTGGTGTCAGGCCGGATCGCCGTTTTCCACGCCGTCAGATCGGTGCCATCGACAAAGGTGACCTCGACCCCATACCGGGTCAGGATGTTTTCAAGGATATAAAGGCACGATCCAAACAGGGCCTTGGCTGAAACCACATGGTCGCCCGCTTTCAACATCGCGCACAGCGCTGCATTTACAGCCGCCATGCCCGAGGCGGTGGCAAAGGCATCCTCGCCGCCTTCCAGCGCCGCGATGCGCTGTTCGAACATGGACACCGTCGGATTGCCGTACCGGGCATAGATGAACTCATCAGGGCCAGATTCAATGAACCGTGCTTCGGCCTGCTCGGCGTTGTCGTAGACGAAACCTTGCGTCAGAAAGATCGCTTCGGAAACTTCATTGTATTGGCTGCGGCGGATGCCGCCATGGACGGCTTGGGTGCGCTTGTTCCAGCTCTCGCTCATGTCATTCCTTTCAGCCTCCGGCGGGGAGGCAACAAAAAACCCCAGACGCGGCCAAGCGAAAGGGGTCTTTCATCCTGACCTTTTAGCGGTGTTGTTTAGCGTGGCCCGCAATCCGGTAACAAATCGCCACGTGGTGCGGATGCGTTTACGCCCCGGCCCCACAGTCGTCAAGCCCAAGGGGCAAATCGTCACGCTTTCGTAACCTTTCCAAGCGACCTCTTGCCGTATGGTGCGAAACCCTCATGATCCCTGACAACCGAAGGAGGCATCATGATCGATCTGTATTTCTGGCCCACGCCGAATGGCTGGAAGGTGTCCATCGCACTCGAAGAGATGGAGCTGCCTTACACCACTCACCTGATCAATATAGGCAAGGGCGATCAGTTCGACCCCGACTTCCTGAAGATCGCGCCGAACAATCGCATGCCCGCCATTGTTGACCCGGACGGCCCTGGTGGTGCGCCGATCTCGGTGTTCGAAAGCGGCGCGATCCTGATGTATCTCGCCCGCAAGACCGGGCGCTTTTACGGCGAAACCGAACGTGACCGGATCGCGGTCGAAGAATGGCTGATGTGGCAGATGGGCGGTGTTGGCCCGATGGCAGGTCAGGCGCATCACTTTCTGAAATACGCCCCCCAACTGGACCCACCGCAAGACCTGCCCTACCCCAAAGACCGCTACCGCGCCGAGGTCGGGCGCCTGTATGGCGTTCTGGATCGGAGGCTCGCCGAAAACGAATATGTCGCCGGAGATTTCTATTCGATCGCCGATATGTCGATCTGGGGCTGGGCCAGCCTGTGGGAAGGCCAGCAGCAGGTCCTTGAGGATAAACCCCACTTCGCCCGCTGGCTTGAAACGGTCAGCGCCCGCCCCGGCGTTCAGGCCGGGCGCGCCCTGCATGCAGAGCTGCGAGGAGATCACCGGGACAAGCAATCGCAGGGGGTTTTGTTCAAGCGGTGAGGCACCTTGATCCAATGTCGGTTCTGAGCCCAGATTGACCGAGTAGTCTCTAAAGTGCACAACTAAATCGTTGAAAATGTTGCTGCGAACCAGACTAAAGGCGTTGAATGCGGATTGCTTGGAAAATGGTCGGCACAGGGGTCGCCAGTTTCGCGGTGACATGGCTGCTGTTTGTATCGATTTACCGACCAACCGACCATGACTACCTCATCACCACAACATCGTATTATTTCAAGCGTATGTCTGAAATCGGACACACCGACGCTGCATCGTTTTCGGATTGTAGGCTCGAAGAAGCCGACGCCACCGACCGAGATACGGGAGTTTCGATGTTTGGGCTTTGTCGGAGTGAGACCGACGGGGAAACGTTTCACTTTGCCATCGCTCTGAGCCCTACCGCGAGCTTCGTTTACGCTGACATGGAACGGCTAAGCGCTAACGACTGACGGCAGCTTTGTCCGCATCGCGGCCTTAGCCCTCACCCCGCACCAGTACATCCAGCATCCCCGAGATGTCCTCGATCTCTTCCGCGATCACATGGATCACAGCATCGGCTTTCTGCATCCGCCCCGTCACCCGCAACAACCGCCCCGAGATCACCGCGCGGCGGAATTGCTCGTAGATCTTGCGCCAGACGATCACGTTCACAACGCCGGTCTCATCTTCAAGGGTGACAAAGATCACCCCTTTGGCGGTCCCCGGCCTCTGCCGCAGGATCACCAACCCTGCAACCGTCACGCGCGCATTGTCAGGCGGATCCTGCAGCCGGTTGGCAGGCAGGCACCGGGGCGGACGCGGCCAGTCCCGGTTTGAAACCGCAGGGTGAGCAGGGATAACAAACATGAGAACAAAAATAGAACATATAACGTGAAAGTCCAGTCACGGCATACTGAGTCGCAAATGATGCTGGAAAGACCTAAATGCCTTGATTAAGGAAGGTTTCGAACATCGCAAAAGGAAGACGCACGCAATGGCAAAGATCACTTATGTCGAGCACGGCGGCACCGAGCACACAGTCGAGGTTGCCAACGGACTGACCGTCATGGAAGGGGCTCGCGACAACAACATCCCCGGCATCGAAGCCGATTGTGGCGGCGCCTGCGCGTGTTCGACCTGTCATGTCTACCTGCACCCCGACTGGGTCGAGAAAGTTCCGGCCAAGGATGACATGGAAGAGGACATGCTGGATTTCGCCTATGAACCAGACCCCGCCCGCTCGCGCCTGACCTGCCAGATCAAGGTTACGGACGCGCTGGACGGTCTGATCGTGCAAATGCCGGAAAAACAGATCTGATGCATTCGACAGCGCCGCGTCCCCCCACCCGCCCATGGCGGCGTCGGATGCGCGGCGCGCTGCTGCCTTTGTGCATGTGGCTGGCGGGGGCGGGCATCGCCACTGCGGCTGAAACTATTACAACGGCCCGCTATACTGAACCTACCACGCGTTACGCGCATGGGGTTCTGGGGGACAACATCGAATATGGCGCGCTGGAAATCACCATTGAGAACACAGACACCCAAAAGCCAAGAGATCGGGTGGTGGTGACCATCCGTCTACCACAAGACCGCGTATTCGAAGACCTCGCCCCCCGCCTTGCAGATGTTGATCTTGACGGATCAAACGAGGTGATCGTCATCGAGTCCCAGAAAAACACCGGGGCGCAGCTGGCAATCTACAACAAACGAGGCGAAAAGATCGCCGCCACGCCGCATATCGGCACCCGCAACCGTTGGCTCGCACCAGTTGGAATATGGGACCTGGACGAAGACGGCAATATCGAGATTGCCTATATCGACCGTCCCCATCTGGCCAAAACACTGCGCATCTGGCGCTATAAAGAAGGCAAGCTGACTGAGATCGCGACCCTGCCAGGTCTGACCAATCACCGTATCGGGGATGCCTTCATCACCGGCGGATTGCGCTACTGCGCGACAGGTCCCGAAATGATCCTGGCCAACGCCGACTGGTCCCGCATCATCAGCGTCTCATACAATGGCAGCTGGCAAACCACCGACCTCGGCCCACTCAAAGACCGCAAGGATCTGACCTCAGCCCTCAACTGCTGATCCGCCCTTCATCTGGCCAAAAATATCCTGGGGGTGAGGCCGCAAGGCCGAGGGGGCAAAGCCCCCCTACGGGAAAAATCGAGACGGGCGCAGCCCGGCAATCAAATCACAAAGCCCGCCAGCCGATATCGCGGCGGTAAAACCCGTCGGGCCAGTCGATCCCGTCCACCATCGCATAAGCCCGATCCCGCGCCTCCTGCAAGGTATCCCCGCGCGCCGTGACGTTCAGCACACGACCACCGGCGGCCACGATCTGGCCTTCAGCCGCTTTCGTCCCCGCATGAAATACCATGTTCCTGCTGTCCTCAGCCAGCGCGTCCAACCCGCTGATGACCGAGCCCTTCTCATACGCCCCCGGATACCCATTGGCCGCCATCACAACCGTGATGGCGTGATCATCGGCCCAGTTCACACGTGTCTCAGCCAGGCGTCCCTCGGCAGCGGCGTGCATCAGGTCCATCACCTGCGCGCCCAGCCGCATCATCAGTACCTGACATTCAGGATCGCCAAAGCGCACATTGTATTCCACAAGGCGAGGCTGGCCATCCTTGATCATCAGCCCGACATACAACACGCCCTGAAACGGAGTGCCCCGCCGTTTCATTTCAGCCATTGTCGGGCGCACGATTTCTTCCATCGCCCGCGCCTCAACCTCGGCACTCAGCACTGGGGCCGGAGAATACGCCCCCATACCACCGGTGTTCAGCCCGGTATCGCCCTCACCCACACGCTTATGATCCTGCGCGGTTCCGATGGACAGAATGTCCTCTCCGTCGCACAACACGAACAGCGAGGCCTCTTCGCCTTCCATGAACTCCTCGATTACAACCTCTGCGCCCGCGCCACCAAAGGCACCACCGAACATATCATCAATCGCGTCCAGCGCGGTCTGCTCGTCCATCGCGACGATTACGCCTTTGCCAGCGGCCAGACCATCAGCCTTGACCACGATCGGAGCCCCTTGCGCGCGAATATAATCCTTCGCTGGCTCAGCCTCAGTGAACCGCGCATAGCCCGCCGTCGGCGCGTTCGCCGCATCACAAATTTCTTTGGTAAAGCTCTTCGATGCTTCCAACTGCGCGGCTGCCGCCGACGGTCCAAAGACCAGCACACCGGCCTCGCGCAACCGGTCCGCGACCCCGGCGGCCAAAGGGGCCTCGGGGCCGACAATGACGAAATCAATCGCATTTTCTTCGGCAAAGTTTACCACCGCCCCGCCGTCTTCGATATCCAGTACAGCGCAATCGGCGATCTGAGCGATCCCGGCATTGCCCGGAGCCACGATCAGACGGTCGCATTTGGGGTTCTGCATCACCGCCCAGGCCAGGCTGTGTTCGCGTCCACCGCTGCCGAGAATGAGGATGTTCATGAAAGCTCTCCGATCTGCTTGGCCTCGCCTTGCGCGCGTTCTAAGCTGCGCCAGCACATGACACAAGGCGCTGAAATGTCCGACCTGCTTGACGACCCCATTCCCGGCCAAAACACCCCTGAATACACGGTTTCCGATATCTCGGGCGAGGTGAAGCGCACGCTCGAAGGCACATTTGGCCGCATTCGCGTGCGCGGTGAGGTCGGGCGCGTGTTCAAAGCCCGCTCTGGCCATCTGTATTATGACATCAAAGACGACCGGAACGTGCTGGCCTGCACCACATGGAAAGGCCAGATTTCCGGCCTCTCCGTAGTCCCCGAAGAGGGGCTAGAGGTCGTCGTCACCGGTCGCCTGACCGCCTTCGGCGCGCAGTCCAAGTACAACCTGAATGTCGATGAGGTCGCCGTCGCCGGACAAGGCGCGCTGATGGCGCTGCTGGAAAAGCGCAAGAAACAACTGGAAGCCGAGGGGCTGTTCGCGCCCGAGCGCAAGAAACCCCTGCCCTATCTGCCGCAGATCATCGGCGTGGTCACTTCCCCCTCGGGCGCGGTAATCCGGGATATCCTGCACCGCCTGCGCGACCGCTTTCCGCGCAAGGTGCTGATCTGGCCTGTCGCCGTGCAAGGCGCAAACTGCGCCCCGGAAGTCACCCGCGCCATCGAAGGCTTCAACCGGCTCACTCCGGGCGGCGCCCTACCGCGCCCCGACCTGATCATCGTCGCACGTGGCGGTGGGTCCATCGAAGACCTTTGGGGTTTCAACGAAGAAACCGTCGCCCGCGCCGCCGCCGCCTCGGACATCCCGCTGATCTCGGCCGTGGGGCACGAGACCGACACAACCCTGATAGACTTTGTCTCGGACCGCCGCGCGCCCACGCCCACCGCCGCCGCCGAATTGGCCGTTCCCGTCCGCATGGAACTGCTGGCCTGGACCGGTGAACAAGGCGCGCGACTGTCCCGCGCCGCCTCAGACGCGGTGCAGCGCCGCAGCCAGCGCCTGCGCGACCTGTCCCGCGCCCTGCCACGCCCCGACAGCCTGCTGAACACCCCGCGCCAACGCCTTGATCTTATTGCGGACCGCCTGACCCCGGCGCTGGATCGCGGCGTTCAGAACCGCCGCCTGCAACTGGTGGAGCTTTCCGCCCACCTGCGCCCCTCAACCCTGCGCGGCCTCGTGACAACCCGGCAAGAGGTCCTGCGCAACCTGTCCTCACGCCTTTCCTTGCGCCCAATTCTGCGAGAGATCGACCAGCAGCGCCAAACCCTCACACGCCTTTCCGAGCGAGCGAACACAGCCCAAACCACCCGTCTGGATCGTCTGCGCCAACAGCTAGAGGCCACAGATCGCCTACGCGAAACCCTCAGTTACAAGGCGACACTGGATCGTGGCTACGCCGTTATCCGCGCCGCGGATCAAGTCGTCACCCGCAAGGCCAACGCCGAAAAACACACTACTCTCGAAATCGAATTCGCAGATGGAACCCTCAGCACCGGCCCCGGTGGCGCGGCCAAGCCCAAGCGACCGCCGAAACCACCTGCGCCCGATCAAGGATCCCTGTTCTAGACCCCTACATCCGGCCCGTAACAGATCATCTCTTCCCCAATATCCTCGGCCTCATACAGCTCTGTCGCCGCAGGATCACCCTCGAACTGCGCGATCAGCCCGCCGCCGGATTCGATGAACACCCAGCATTGCGGGTCGGGCCGGTCCTCGTAGAGGAAACAGATTTGCCCCCCGCTCTCATACCAGACGCCTTCTTTGCAATCCCCATCCAGAAACGACCAGATCACTCGGCGGTTCGGCAGATACCGCTCGACGCCATAAGTCTGTCCGTCAAAACCATAAAACAACGTTTTTCCGCGTGTATAGGCGTCAAACTCCGTCCCCGACAAAGGCGACTGTGCCGCAGCGGACTGTGCGAGCAGCGCCAACAGAATCATTCCATATCTGAACATGTCCATATTCTGTCAGATGCCGCCCGCTTGCGCCATTCAACCTTTCGCTGGCGTTCCCCCGACGTCACATCTTGAAGCACCCCGGTACTCATGGCGAAACTGGTCGAAAAACCGGGACAGTTCATGATGACATTCCACTTCTGGGCCGCGCTGGCCTGCGCCTTGGCCTACCTGCCACTCACCGCGCAGCCCGCCAGCACCCTGCGCACCGCTTTGAAATCTGCTTCCGTTGGGCTGCTGGCCATTGCCGCCCTTATCGGCACGGCACCTTGGCTGCTTGTCCTCGCCCTTGCCCTTTGCGCCATCGGCGACGCCCTTCTATCACGCGAAACCGAGACCACCTTCATGGCCGGTATCGCCGCCTTCGCCGCCGGACATCTGGCCTATATCGTGCTGTTCCTGACCCATTCCGCCAGCGATCCCGGCCTGATCCTGACCCAACCCGCGATCTTCTGGTCCCTCCTGATCCTTGGCATTGTCATGACCACCCTGCTGGCCCCGCGCGCCGGCGACCTCAAGCCCCCCGTGCTGGCCTATATCCCGATCATCCTCGGCATGGGCGTCACCGTGCTGGCCCTGCCCGACACAGGCCCGCTCCGCTGGGCGCTGCCCGCCGCGCTGGCCTTCATCGCCTCCGACATGATCCTGGCGACCGAGAAATTCCTGCTGCCCGCAAACCATCCCGCCCTGCAGCTGACTCCCTACATGGTCTGGCCGCTTTACTGGGGCGCACAGTCCGGGTTCGTGATCGCCTTCACCTGACCCTTTGCAACTGCCACCAATCCGCATTAGGTGAAGGAAACACCTGCGGAGACCAAAATGGCGTTTTTCTCAAAGCTCAAGGACAAGCTGTTCAAATCCTCCTCGCGCCTCGAACAGGGGCTGGACGCGATTGTCGAGGATGGCGGCGAGGAAACCGCACCCGATCCGGTCATTCCTCAACCCGAGCCCGAACCGCAACCCGTCTCCGAAGCTCCAGCACCTGCACCAGCGCCGCAACCGGCGAAACCCCAAGCGCCCGCCGTTGCTGATCCGGCACCCACGGCACCTGCGCCTGAAACCTCTGAATCCAGAGGCCTGCTGGGCCGCCTGTTGAAGCGCGGCGAAGACCGCACCGTTGTCCGCCGCACGCTGGACGACGACATGCTGGAACAGCTCGAAGAGCTTCTGATCGCCTCGGACATGGGCGTCGACACCGCCCTGCGCGTCGCCGCCAACATGGCCGAGGGCCGCCTGGGCCGCAAACTTTCCACTCAGGAGATCAAGCAACTTCTTGCTCAGGAAGTTGCCCGCGTTATGGAACCTGTGGCCAAACCCATGCCCCTCTACCCCAAACGCCCGCAGGTGGTGCTGGTCGTGGGTGTCAACGGATCGGGCAAAACCACCACCATCGGCAAGCTTGCCAGCCAGTTCAAAGCCGCTGGCAAAAAGGTCGTCATCGCCGCCGGAGACACCTTCCGCGCCGCCGCCGTCGAACAGCTGCAAGTCTGGGGCGACCGCGCGGGCGTGCCCGTACTCACCGCCCCCGAAGGCTCTGACCCAGCCAGCCTCGCTTTTGATGCCCTGACCAAAGCGCAGAACGACGGCGCAGACCTGCTGATGATCGACACCGCAGGCCGCCTGCAAAACCGCGCCGACCTGATGGAGGAACTGGCCAAAATCGTCCGCGTCATCCGCAAGGTCGACGACACCGCCCCGCACAACACCCTCCTGGTGCTGGACGCCACCACCGGCCAGAACGCCCTCAGCCAGGTCGAAACCTTCCGCAAACTGGCCGATGTCTCAGGCCTTGTGATGACCAAGCTCGATGGCACCGCCAAGGGCGGCGTACTCGTCGCGCTGGCCGACAAGTTCGGCCTGCCCATTCACGCCATCGGCGTGGGCGAACAAATAGACGACCTCGCCCCGTTCGATCCCGAAGAATTCGCCGCCGCTCTCACTGGTCTGCAAACCTGATCCGCAACTTCATCTGGCCCAAAATATCCTCCGGGGGTCCGGGGGTGGAAAACCCCCGGCCTCTCCATCCGTGAAAGACACAAATATTGAGCGACTGGCTGATCTCCCTCGAAGGCACTGAATCCGGCCACCAACTCGCCCTCACGCTGGCCCTGATGGCCGCCTTCCTGCACGCGGTCTTCGGCGCGTTGCAAAAGGGCCGACATGACCCGTGGATGTCGCGCGGCGCCATCGATGCCTGCTATTGTCTCATGGCAGCCCCCTTTGCCTTCTTCGTCGTCCCATGGCCCGAACCTTATATGTGGCCCATCTTTGCCGTCGTCTGGGTGATCCATATCGGCTACAAAGTCCTGCAGGCCGCCGCATATACCAAAGGCTCCTACACGGTTGTCTACCCGGTCGTGCGCGGCACCGGTCCATTGTTCACCGTGATCGGAGCCTACCTGTTGTTTGGCGAGACCTTCTCAATCATCCAATGGTTCGGCGTCGCAACCCTGATGGCGGGCATCTTGGGGCTTGCCGCCTATAACCTGCGCTATCTCGAAACCAACCGCGAGACGCTGGGCATCGCGCTGGCGCTGGCGTTGGCCACAGGGCTGTTCGTGGCGCTCTACACCACCTATGACGCCTACGGCATCCGCGCAACCGCCGACCCGTTCACCTTCCTGGCGTGGTTCTTCATGATTGACGGGGCGGCCATGCCAATCTACGCCGCCCTCAGATACCGCGCCATGATCCATCGCCCCGCCCTTGGTCCCCTGATGCTGCGCGGGATTGCGGGCGGTATCATCGCCCCGATGTCATTCGGAGCCATCATGCTCGCCACCCGCCTCGACAAGGTGGGCGAGGCCGCCGTTCTGCGCGAAACGTCCACGGTTTTTGCCGCCCTGATCGGCTGGCTCGTGCTGAAAGAAACTGTCGGCCCCAGACGCATTGCTCTGATGGCATTGATTGCACTTGGCGCTGTAATAGTTGAAATGGGCGGGTAAGCAGCAGGAATCGACATGGCAGCCAAAAAAGAGATCAACCCTTTTCTGAAACAGGCGCTAGAGCTGGGCCCGCCACTGGCCTTTTTCTTCATCTACCTCCGCTTGAGGGATGACAGCTTTCTGATCGGCGGCATCGAATATTCCGGATTCATCATCGCCACGATCCTGTTTGTGCCGCTGATGCTAGCGGCGATGGGTGTTCTTTGGGTGCTGACAGGCAAACTCAGCCGCATGCAGATTTTCACCGCTATCATGGTGATCTTCTTCGGCGGCCTGACCGCCTGGTTTAATGACGAGCGGTTCTTCAAGATGAAAACCACGTTGGTCTACGGCTTCTTCTCGCTGATTCTCGGGATCGGCCTGTTGCAGCGTAAATCGTACCTGGCCTACGTAATGGATGAAATGCTGCCCATGCGTGACGAAGGCTGGATGATCTTAACCCGCCGCCTGTGCGCCTGTTTCGCGGTGTTGGCCGTGGCCAACGAACTGGTCTGGCGCACCTTGTCGACCGACCTATGGGTCAAGATCGAAACCTTCGGATTTCCCATCGCCCTGATGGTGTTCCTGATGCTGCAATTCAGTATTCTGCAGACCTATATGGACGATCCCGACAAACAATAAGAGCAACGTACTCACTGGGGTGGAACTGGCGGATTGTTCGAAAATTCGATAAAAACCTTGGCTTAACGCGCAAGCTGTGGAAAGTTGAGCCACCACTCAAATAACCAAACCGGAGCACACCGCCCCACATGACGGCATTTCCAAACAGCGGATTCCTTTCGGAAGCCTCGGAACGGCTGCGGGCCATGTTGGCCGCGCAAGCCTCGGAACTGGAATTGGACCGGGGAGACGTCCTGTTCGAGCAAGGCGATGAAGGCGAAGCTTTGTATGCCTTGATTTCCGGCGCGCTCGAAGTGTCCTTTCTGGCGATGAGCGGACGGAAACTGGCGCTCAGCCTGATGCGTCCCGGAGAAGTCTTTGGGGAAATCGCACTTTTCGACAGCGGCCCACGCACCGCGACAGTGACGGCGGCGGAACCATCGCGTGTCCTCAGGGTGCGCCACCGGGATGTCATTTCCCAGATTCGGCAACACCCTGATCTCGCCGAGGATATGATCCGGCTTGCGGGCTTAAGAATGCGCTATATGGGTGCGCAGTTGAATGAACAGGTTTTCCTGCCCATGCCCGTCCGGCTGGCCCGGAAATTGCTGCATCTTGCAGGACAGCAAGAGAACCCGTCCGACCGCATCACCTTGTCGCAAAGCGAACTGGCCGAGTTCGTGGGTGCCACGCGGGAAGCAGTGTCCAAGACCATTTCGACCTGGAAACGCAGCAACGTGGTCGAAGCCTCACGCGGCGGATTGCAGATTCAAGATTTTGATGCGCTGCGCCAATTGGCTGAATCTGATCTGATCTGAAATTTCCGCTGGTCCTGTGATCCACTTCACATACGCACCCCTTTAATTGCCCTAAGGTCAATCTCGTTACCGTAGGAGGCTGACCTTATCATCCCCGATATCTGTCCATCAGCCTCTCCCTGTACCAGAGCCATATGCCTTCCCCGGCATATGGCTTTTTTCTTTCCCCTGACCTGATCAAAAAAAGACCGGGGATTGCGCCCCGGCCTTTGTACCTTGGGGTTTCACGCCTGTTATTCCAGGCTCAGCGCCACGAACCTTGGTTCTCCACCGCGCCGCACCAGCAACAACAGCGACTTGCGCCCGGCTTCGCTTGCTTCGTCCATCCGCGTCTCAAGGTCGCTGATCGACGTCACTTTCTGCTGACCGGCCTCGGTGATCAGGTCACCGGCACGCAGTCCCTTGGCATAGGCCTCAGAGGACTCCTCTACACCCGTCACAACCAGACCTTCGGCTTCGCCGTCCAGCCCCATTTCCTCGCGGAGCGTGTCGGTCAGCGGCGAAATCGTCAGGCCCAGAATGTCTTTGTTTTCCTCTTCCTCGGCTTCAGGAGTTGCCTCTTCGCCCCCCTCTTCGGCGCGTTCCGCATCCTCACGACGTCCCAGCGTCACAAGGACGGTCTGCGTGCCCCCATCGCGGTGCACAACAACACGGACCGATTTGCCCACGGTGGTCTCGCCAACCTGACGCACCAAACCCCGCGTGTCTTCAACTTCGACTCCGTCAAAGCTGAGGATGACATCGCCTGCCAGCAGACCGGCATCCTTGGCCGGGCCATCGGGAACATCGCTGATCAGCGCGCCGCCGGGCTTCTCCAGCCCCATGGCCTCGGCCATATCCTCGGTCACGTCCTGAATGCGTACACCCAACCAGCCACGCCGTGTCTCACCAAACTCACGCAGTTGATCTACGACCTTGATGACCACGTTGGACGCCATCGAGAACCCGATCCCGATCGAGCCGCCATTGGGCGACAGGATCGCGGTATTCACGCCAATTACCTCGCCATCCATGTTGAACAGCGGCCCGCCCGAGTTCCCCCGGTTAATCGCCGCGTCGGTCTGGATGTAATCGTCATAAGACCCGCTGAGCGCACGGTTGCGGGCCGATACGATCCCGGCCGAGACCGAAAAGCCTTGCCCCAACGGGTTGCCCATCGCGATGACCCAATCCCCGACGCGCGCGATATCGCTGTCACCGAAGGTGACGTATTGCAGCGGACCAGATGCTTCGACCTTGAGCAGCGCAATATCGGTCTTTTCATCCGTACCGATCACCTTGGCGGGCAGCTCTTTCTTGGGCTGGCCGTCACCGGGGAAGAATTCGATCAGGATTTCGTCGGCTTCCGCTATGACGTGATTATTTGTCACGATGAAACCGTCCTCGGAAATTACGAAACCCGATCCCAGCGCATTGCTGCGGCGTGGGCGGTTGCCTTCGTCGCCGTTACGATCCTGAAACTCGCGGAAGAAATCCTCAAACGGAGAGCCGTCGGGCACGATCCCTTGCGGGCCGGTTTGCCCCTCAATCAAGGTCGAGGTGGTAATGTTGACCACCGCCGGGCTGATTTGCTCGGCGAGTGGTGCCAGACTGTCGCCACGCGCCTGCGCTGCAACGGCTTGGGCCAGAACAAGCAGCATTCCGGCAAAGGCCAGCCACATCAGCCGCATCATGACACTTACATCGTCCCGCCGGACGGAAATACTGCGCGCTTTAGCCTGCACTTGCGAACTCCTTGTCGAAACTTATGGTGTGACCACCCCATAGCGGCCCGTCTTGGCAAACAATGTAGTCAGTTTGTCCAAGCCCGCAACTCGGGATCGCGGGGAAATCACCTGCAAGTGAGATCACTGTATTAAAAGCCGACCTGAAATGCGGCCCATATCAGAACGAAACCACTGACAGCGCCGAGTAATCCCACCAATCTCAGCGCCTGTTCCGGCAGCGTTCTGAGCGCCTCCAGCATACGTTCAATAAGCGAAGGGGCCAGCGCATAGGCCAGCCCCTCGACAATCAGCACCAGCCCGAAGGCCAGAAGGATCATGCCCATTACTGGGCAACCTGCCCTGTGGGAGATTTCAGATAGTTGAAGAACTCGGAATCCGGGCTCAGCACCATCGAGCTGTTGCCGCCACCAAGCGCGCGTTCATAGGCCGACAGCGAGCGGTAGAATTCAAAGAACTCCGGGTCAGCGCCATAGGCGTCGGCAAAGATCGCGTTGCGTTCGGCGTCGGCCTCACCGCGAATGATCTCGGCCTCGCGGTTCGCGTCCGAGACCAGTTCGACCACGGTCCGATCCGCCTGCGCGCGCACACGCTGCGCGGCTTCGTTACCCCGGGCGCGTTCGTCGGTCGCTTCACGTTCCCGTTCCGCCTTCATCCGGTCGAAGGTGGCTTCGAGGTTGGCCTGCGGCAGGTCGGTCGCCTTCAGACGCACGTCGATCACGTTGACGCCCAGCGCGCGGGCTTCGGCAATCGCACTGTTCCGAATGCGCAGCATCAGCGCGGCACGGTCGGAACTCAGGATATCGCGCGATGACACCGAACCCAGAACTTCGCGGGTTTCGGCGCGCAGGATGCGGTCAAGGCGGTCTTCGGCCACCGGAATGCCGCCGACACCAACAGCCTGACGGAACTGCTCCAGATCGGAAATCCGATAGCGGGCAAAGGCATCAACCACCAGACGGCGGTCATCCAGAGGCGTCACTTCCAGCGGCTGCACATCGATCGACAGGATGCGGTCGTCATAGCGAACGACTTCCTGAATCAGCGGGATCTTGAACGCCAGTCCGGGCTCTTCCTTAACCGTCACGACACGTCCAAACTGCAGAACCAGCGCGCGCTCACGCTCGTCCACGATAAAGAGTGAGGACAGAATGCCGACAATCGCAATCACGATGACGGGCAGAATGAATGTCGCTTTACGCATCAGTTGCTCTCCTGTCCGGAATTGCGGCGCAACTCGTTCAGCGGCAGATACGGCACGACGCCCTGCCCCGATCCGGTCGAGTTTTCATCCAGAATGATCTTGTCCACGTCACCCAGAACCTGCTCCATCCGCTCCAGATACAGACGTTTGCGGGTCACATCCGGCGCTTTGGAGTATTCTTCCAGAACCGCGCTGAAACGGCTGGCCTCACCCTGTGCGCTGTTGATCTGCTGGGCGCGATAGGCTTCGGCCTCTTCCAGAACCTGCGCCGCTTCACCGCGCGCCTCGGCCAACACACGGTTGGCATAGGCGTCAGCGACGTTCTGCAGACGGTCACGCTCCTGCGCGGCGGCCTGAACGTCGCGGAAGGCGGCGATCACGTCCTGTGGCGGGTCGGCCTTGTCAAAGTTCACACGAACGATGTTCACGCCCGAGTCGTAGCTGTCCATCGTCTGCTGAATCAGCTCCTGTAGACGTTCAGCGATGATACCGCGGTCCCGGTTCAGGATCGGGGCCAGTTCGCTTTGCGCGATGATCTCACGCATGGCCGATTCCGACACGGCGCGGATCGTCTGACGCGGGTCGCGCAGGTTGAACAGAAACTTGGCCGGGTCGTTGATGTTCCAGACGACCTGATAGTCGATATCGACCACATTCTCGTCGCCGGTCAGCATCAGACCATCGTCGCTGCCACGCGCGCCGCCCATGTCTTCGTTCTGTTCGCGGGTGACCGGAATAACCTCGGCGGTCACAAACGGCCACGGGGCAAAGTTCAGACCCGGATTACCCACGGCCGAGAACTCACCCAGAAACAGCTCAACCGACTGTTCTTCGGGCTTGACGGTGTAGAAGCTGGCCAGCCCCCACAAGACCGCAGCGGCCACAAGACCAATCGCAACGGTCCCCTTGGTAAACGCCGGACCACCGCCGCCGCCTGAGCCGTTGGTGCCACGGCCGCCGCCGCCACGGCCGCCCATGAGGACGCGCAGCTGCTCTTGACCCTTCTTCATCAGCTCGTCGATCTCGGGGATCTGCGGGCCGTCGCCTTCGGGGGGCTTGCGCCCGTCCCCGTTGTTACCCCGATTTCCTCCGCCACCGGATGAGCCTCCGCCCCCCCAGGGGCCGCCGCTGTTGCCCGCCATATGTGTTTTTTCCCTTGTGTTGGACCGTGTGATCACGGCTTCCCTTGTAACGTGTGTGCGCGCGGTTGCAAATCAAGCCGTGCGTACAGGTTGCCGCATTGTCACCAGTTCTTCGGCCATCACCGGATGAACCGCAACCGTGCGGTCGAAATCTTCCTTGGTGGCGCCCATCTTGACCGCAATCCCGGCCAGCTGGATCATCTCACCCGCGCCCGGCGCCACGATGTGACAGCCCAGAACCTTGCGCGTCGCCTGAGACACGATCAGCTTCATCAGCACCCGCTGCGTGCCACCGGCAAAGGCTTTCTGCATCGGCTTGAACGAGGTTGCATAGACCTCGATCGGCTCTTGCTCCGCCGCCTCTTCTTCGCTCAGACCCACGGTGCCCATTTCCGGCTGCGTGAAGATCGCGGTCGGGATCAACTCGTGATCCACAGGCGTCGGGTTGCCCTTGAACACGGTCTCGACAAATGCCATACCCTCGCGGATTGCGACCGGAGTCAGGTTCACCCGGTCCGTCACATCTCCGATAGCGTAGATCGAAGGCACGCCAGTCTGGCTGTATTCATCCACGATGATCTCGCCCTTGCGGCCACGTTCAACTCCCAAGCCTTCCAGCCCCAGATCATCCGCATTCGGAGCCCGGCCCGTCGCGTACATCACCACATCAAACGACTGTTCGGACCCGTTGGTGGCCTTCACGCGGATCTTGTCGCCGTCCTTGACCATCTCCAGCACATTGGTGCCCAGATGCAGATCGACGCCGTTCTGGCACATCTCTTCGCTGATCAGCCCGCGCGCCTCGTCATCGAAGCCGCGCAGAATCTGCGCCCCGCGATAGAACTGAGTCGTCTTCACCCCCAACCCGTTCATGATCCCGGCGAATTCGCAGGCGATATAGCCGCCACCCACGATCAGGATGCTTTCGGGCAGCTTCTCTAGATGGAAAATCTCGTTCGACGTGATGGCCAGTTCAGACCCCGGAAACTCGGGCACGACGGGGCGACCACCGGTGGCGATCAGAATATGCTTGGCCGTCTTGCGTGTACCGTCGGCCAGTTCGACCGTATGCGGATCAACCACACGGGCCCGCTGATCAAAGCTCTCGACGCCGTTGTTCTTGAGGATATTGCGATAGATGCCTTCCAGCCGGTCCAGTTCGGCAACCAGCTTGCCGTGGAACGTGTTCCAGTCAAACGCACCCGGATGGATGTCCCAGCCATACTCCTGCGCATCCCCGACCATGCCCGAGAACTCACTGGCGAAAACCATCAGCTTTTTCGGCACACAGCCCCGGATGACACAGGTCCCGCCGTAACGATCCTCTTCCGCCAGCGCCACTTTGGCCCCGTTCTCACCCGCCGCCACGCGTGCCGCGCGGACCCCGCCCGAGCCGCCTCCGATGACGAACAGATCATAGTCAAAGCTCATAGGTGCGTTCCTTTTATTCCGCGTGACCAAAATTCACTGGATATCTGGGCGCAAATTTCCAACTGCCAACCCCCGGCTGCCGAAATTGCGATTTTTCTTCCGCTGCTTGCCAAACCACCCGCCCGGCGCTTAGTCCGCCAGATCGGAAAACAGGTTGTCCCCGCTCTCGCCCAGCAAATCGGTCTCAACCGTGCCCGCGTTGAGGTCGCGCAGCTCGACCCGGCCATCGCCATAGCCCACGATAACCTTGTCGCAGATATCGATGAACAAACCATTCTCGACCACGCCTGGGATCTGGTTCAGCACCAGTGCCAGTTGCCGCGCGTTACCAATGCGTTTCAGATGCAGGTCCAGAATGTGGTTGCCCTCGTCGGTCACCTTCGGGGCCTCGCCATTCATGCGCAACGTGACCGAGGTGCCCAGCACGTCCATCGTGTCCAGCGCTTCCTCGATCAGGGTGCGCGTGGTCTGCCAGCCAAAGGGGATCACCTCGACCGGTAAGGGGAACGCGCCCAGCGTCTCAACCTCTTTGCCCGCATCGGCGATCACCACCATCTGATCGCTGGCCGTGGCCACGATCTTTTCCTGCAGCAACGCCGCACCGCCGCCCTTGATCAGGTTGAACTCATCATCAAACTCATCCGCGCCATCAATAGTCAGGTCCAGCCACCCGGCCTGATCCAGCGAGACGACCTCGATCCCCACCTCACGCGCAAGCTGCGCCGTGGCGGTCGAGGTCGGCACGCCCTTGATCTTCAGCCCTTCGTCGCGCACGCGTTCACCCAGACGCTTGACCAGCCACGCGGCGGTCGATCCGGTGCCCAGACCCACGCGCATCCCGTCCTCGACCAGATCGGCAGCGCGGTAGGCGGCAACATATTTGGCTTTGTCGATCGGCGACAAATCTTTGCTCATGACAACATCCCCCAAGACAGTCTGCCCGCCTTATACGGAATGCCCCCAACGACTGCGAGAGGCAAATCGCCCCGCACCTGTGCTAACATGCCGCTGGAATACGCCTTTCCGATAGGAAACGTCGCAATCAGGGTGACGTACCGCCGCCGCAGCACATAGATAGAGGTCATGGAGACGCCGTACCGCCTGCATTACGCCCCCGACAACGCCTCGCTGGTGATCCGGCTGGTGTTGGAAGAGATGGGCCTGCCCTATGACACCGTTCTGGTCGACCGCACCCGGAACGAACAGGACAGTGCGGCCTATCGGGCGCTGAACCCCAACGGGCTGATCCCGGTGCTGGAAACTCCACAGGGTCCGATCTTTGAAACCGCCGCGATCCTGCTGTGGCTGGGCGATACCCACGGGCAGATGGCCCCCGGCCCCGAAAGTCCCGACCGGGCTGCGTTTCTGAAATACCTGTTCTTTGCCTCGAACACCCTGCACGCCGACCTGCGCATCCTGTTCTACGCCGAGAAATACATTGAGGCCGCACAGGCCGAAGCCTTACGCGCGGGCATCCGCCCCCGGCTGCGCCAGCACCTGCAAATGCTCGACGCGCTGGCCCATCAAGGCCCCGACTGGTTCAGCACGCAGCCCTCGGCTCTCACCTATTATGTCGCCTGCATGATGCGCTGGATGGCGCTTTATCCCGCACAGGCCGACCGCAGTTGGTATCAACTGGCCGACACCCCATATCTGCAGACCATCCTGATGCAGTTGGAAATGCGCCCCGCAACGCGCGCCGCAATCAAAGCCGAGGGGCTGGGGGCCACCCCCTTCACCTCTCCGACCCATGCCAATCCACCAGAAGGCTCAGCTACCTGACATGTTTCTTTCTGTCTTCGAAATGTTCAAAGTGGGCATCGGCCCGTCCTCGTCCCATACCATGGGCCCCATGGTCGCCGCTGCGCGCTTCCTCGACATGATGCGGGACTCCCCGTTCGAGTTCTCGGGCCTGCGCGGATCGCTGCACGGATCGCTGGCCTTTACCGGCGTCGGCCACGCGACCGACCGCGCCACCATCCTTGGCCTCGCGGGATTTGTCCCCGACACCTATGACAACGACAAGGCCGAGGCCGCGCTGGCCCAGATACATGAGACCCACACGGTTTCACCTGCAGGCCTGCCAAAGTTGCGGTTCGATCCCAAAACCGATCTGGTTTTTGACTTCGAACATAACCTGCCCGGCCATGCCAACGGCATGATCCTGATGGCCACCGACGCGCAGGGCGACGTGATTCTGCGGCAGGTGTTTTACTCGGTCGGCGGCGGCTTTGTCCTGACCGAAGAGGAACTGGCCGAAGGCAAGGACACGGATGAAGGCAAACCGGTGCCCTTCCCGTTCAAATCGGCGGTCGAGATGCTGGATATGGCGCGCGCCAGCGGCAAAAGCATCGCACAAATGAAGCGCGCCAATGAAATCGCCCGTGGCTGTCCCGAAAGCTTTGCAAAGGGCTCTGCCCGTCTTTGGCAGGTGATGAACGACTGTATCGAGCGTGGCCTGACCACCGACGGCATCTTGCCCGGCGGCCTGTATGTGCGCCGCCGCGCCAAGGGCATCCATGACGCGCTGGTGGCTGAACGCGGCATGAACCTGAACGCCCCGCACACGATCAACGACTGGATGAGCGTCTACGCCATGGCCGTGAACGAGGAAAACGCCGCCGGGGGACAGGTCGTCACCGCCCCCACCAATGGTGCCGCGGGCGTGCTACCTGCCGTGCTGCGCTATTACCTCGACCACGTACCGGGGGCCACGGAATCCCGGATCGAGGATTTCCTGCTGACCGCCGCCGCCATTGGCGGTCTGGTCAAGTACAACGCCTCGATCTCGGGCGCCGAAGCCGGGTGTCAGGCCGAGGTCGGCAGCGCATCAGCCATGGCCGCCGCCGGTCTCTGCGCCGTCATGGGCGGCACGCCCGAGCAGGTGGAAAACGCCGCCGAGATCGCGCTGGAACACCATCTGGGCATGACCTGCGACCCAGTCGCCGGTCTGGTGCAGGTCCCCTGTATCGAACGCAACGGTCTGGGCGCGATCAAAGCAGTCTCGGCCGCCTCGCTGGCGCTGCGCGGCGACGGCCACCATTTCGTCCCGCTGGACGCGGTGATCGAGACCATGCGCCAGACCGGGGCCGACATGCACGAGAAATACAAGGAAACCTCGCTGGGCGGGCTGGCAGTCAACGTCCCCAACTGCTGAGTTTGCCCTTCCCCCCGGGCACCGCTTGACCTAGCGTGCCCGTCATGACCCAGGATCGCCCCGTCTTTGGCATCATTCTGATGCTCGGCTTTTGCGTGCTTGCCCCGCTGGGCGACGCCATGGCCAAAGTGCTGGGTGAGACCACCCCCATCGCCCTGCTCGTCTGGGTGCGCTTTGCGGTGCAGGTAGTCATTCTGGCCCCGCTGATCGCAGCCACGGGCCGACCATGGAGGATGCACGGTCGCATCCTGCGGCTGACGGTGATCCGTACGCTGCTGCATATCGCCGGTATTTCGGCCATGTTCAGCGCACTGCTGTTCCTGCCACTGGCCGATGCGGTCGCCATCGCCTTTGTCATGCCGTTCATCATGCTTCTGCTGGGTCGCTTCGTGCTGGGCGAACAGGTCGGCCCTCGCCGTCTGAGCGCGTGTATCGTCGGCTTCATCGGCACTTTGCTGGTGATCCAGCCCAGCTTTGCCGAAGTCGGAGCCCCCGCCCTTTTGCCGCTGATCGTTGCCGTGGTGTTTGCCCTGTTCATGCTGGTCACGCGGCAGATCGCGAAAGAAACCGATCCGGTCGCGTTGCAAGCGGTATCCGGCGGAATGGCAACGGTCATCCTGCTGCCGATCCTTCTGATCGGCAGCAGTGCCGGGATTGATCAGTTGTCCTTCGTTGTGCCCAGCAGGCAAACACTGTGGCTACTCTGCGCCATCGGCGTTCTGGGCACGGTGGCTCATTTGTTGATGACGTGGTCCTTGCGCTATGCGCCTTCGGCCACTCTGGCTCCGATGCAGTATCTTGAAATTCCGGTTGCCACCCTGATCGGCTGGTTCATCTTCCGAGACCTGCCCAACGGCCTCGCCGCCGTCGGTATCGTGATCACCATCGCCGCGGGGCTTTACGTCATTCTGCACGAGCGGGCCAACGCCCGGTCCGGCCCGACAGAAACGCCCGCATGACCTGATCCAGGGCTGTGCGCGGCACCAACACCACCATGCCCGGCCCATCCATTTCAAGCCTCACTTCAGCCACCGCTCGGTTCGAGGTTCCGACCTGCCCATCGGGCGCGAATATCAGATCATCAATCGGCCATTCCAGCCCCGCGCTGCGGCCGGTTACGTGCCGAAATGGAAACAATGACACGGTCGCTCCCGCTGTCAGTTTCAGACGCAACCTGGGCGGAGCATGAAAGACAACCTCGTGCTGCCCGAGCAACACGCAAGGCCGGTCGGCCAGTCGGACCAGGCTGTTGAAAACGGCAAGTTGATGATCAACCCGTGCCCCCAGAAATCCTGCACCCAGAACCACAGGGGCCTGAATGTGCCGCAAAGCCTTGTCGAAATCCGTGGTGCTTTGTTCGACAATTGGAAACAAACGATCTGCCGGAATTCGGACACGCTGGTCGGATTCAAGCGAATCGAAATCCCCTATAACCGCGTCAGGAATGTGGCCCGAATCGAGCAAACGGGCCGCTCCGCCATCTGCCGCCACGATCAAACTGGCGCGATCCAGCACCAGATTCACATCCTGCGGATCCAATTCCCCCCCGCCAAACAAGGCGATAGGCGATTCCGAATGAACAATCGGCTCATTTTTCTTAAGATTGACCATTTTTTCCGGTTTTGGACATATTCAGACCACAAAATGATAGACTCATAGCATCAGTTACGAGTCGCATGCCGTGGTCCAGCCCCGGCAACACGACCTGGTAGTTTGTAAAGGACGTGCGTCTGATGGTACAGAACAACAAAGTATTAACCGTTTCATACGGGACCTTTTCCTGCACATTGGAAGGCTTCGACGATTCATTTGAAACGATGAAGGCTATTGCCGAGTACTTTCGCGATCTCGCCGCAGATGACCGTTATTTCGGGTCCGAGCCCCCACAGCCGGACGCCGAAATGCTGACCCGCATCGCCCAGCGTGATATCGCACGAAAGGTCGAGGCCAGCCAGAACGATAGCGGACTGTTGCTGCGTGCCACGGAAGAGACCCCCGCCGTGGCCGCGACCCCTGTTGCGGCGATGCAGCCGCAAGCGGTGCAACCTGCGTCCGTGCAACCCGAGGTGCCGGACATGCCCATTGAAACACCCAACCTCGGCGCTGCTGCCCCCTCGGCAGCGCCACAGCCAACCGACGACAGCATAGCCGCAAAACTGCAGCGCATTCGCGCCGTCGTCTCTCATAATGACGAGGCCCCGGCCCGTCTGGCGGACGAAGAAGACGAAGAAAACGGTTTTCTTGCGACGGCCAAGCCCAAGGTCGACGCGATTTCCGCCGCCTTTGAGGCCGGTGCGCTCAGCCCCGCTGACCTGCAGGACCAGCCAGCGCCGGCGCCGCAGACCGAGGTTGAGGCGACACCGACTCAAGAAACATTCGTCGAACCGCAACCTGTGGCAGACGCTGCGCCGCTGACGGACGTCGAAACCCCGGTTGACCCCAGCCCGGTGGTCGAAGCGGAACCGGTTGCCGAAGCACAGGACATCGCCGAACCGGAACCTGTGAGCGAGCCGCCGTTTGATGTCGATGACATGCCGGAAGCGCTCGAGTTCACCGTCGATGAACAGGCAACCGAGGACGAACCTGCCGAGGTGGAAGACCTTGATCAGGCCCTGCCGCCGCTTGTTCTGAGCGCAACTGTGCAAGATGACGACACCGACAGTGCACCGGAAATGGACGCAGAATTGGATGTTTCGACCAATGACGTGCTGTTCTCGGAGGTCGATGACCAACCGGATGCCGATATCGATCTGGATGAAATCCAGAACATCCTGGACGCGGACGAGACGGATATGTCTGATGCGCAGGATGACGATGCGGACGCGCCGGAATTCGCGCGCAACGTCCTGAGTGTTGAAGACGAAGCCTTGCTGCTCGACGAGATCGCGCTGGTCGAAGCGGAATTGACCGCACGCGATTCAGACGAAACTCAGGACGCCACCGAAGAGCCTGCCGCCGAAGATCAGGATGTTTCGCGCCTGATGGATACGGCCGGGGCGCGTATGGAAGACCCGGACACTGCGGATCAGCTGAAAACCTATTCGCATCTGCGTGCCGCAGTCGCCGCCACTCAAGCAGAGCGCGCGGACAGTGCGGGCAAGCCCGAGCAGCCCGCAGATCATCAATATCGTGGCGATCTTGAATCGGTGGTCAGCCCCCGCCGCCCCGAAGTGCACGTGACCAGTGATCGCCCGCAATCCGCGATCGCGGCCCCGTTGAAACTTGTGGCGGAACAGCGCATCGATCCTGAAACCAACGATACCGCCCCGGTGATGCCGCGCCGTGTCAAGCAAGCCGAAGAAGATATGGCCGACGACGAAGGCGGGTTTGCCCATTTTGCCAAGGAACAAGGAGCGCAATCCCTTCCGGACCTGCTGGAAGCCGCCGCAGCGTATTTGTCTTTCATCGAAGGACAGGAGCAGTTTTCGCGCCCGCAATTGATGAACAAGGTCCGGTCTTTGAAGCAGGATGAGTTCAATCGCGAGGAAAGCTTGCGGTCTTTCGGTCAGTTGCTTCGGGACGGCAAGATCGAAAAGGCCGGTGGCGGTCGGTTCGCTGCATCGACGGATATCGGCTTTCGCCCCAACGACAAACGCGCTGCGGGTTAACGCCCAAGCGCACAACACCCCCCTCGAAAATTGACAGGGCCGGAGGTGACTCCGGCCCTGTCTTTGCCGCTCAAATGTGCAAGGCAAGGCGGGAAATACACTTGGTGCCACCACTGACGTCACGTCGTCTATGCTGCACCGCAGAATTGCGCTAGTATTACCGCACAGAACAAATGCATCGGCCTGATGGTAAAGCCCCCCGATTTTGATCTGAGGTACCCGTTATGAATGACCTTGCGATTCGGAGACTGCGTGTGTTCGACAAATCCCTTGTTACAACACATTTTCAGAATCTCGAACCCGAGACATTGCGATCCAGATTTGGGACAGATGTCCCGGCAGAATATCTGAAACACTATGTCTCCACCCTGCTCGACGATGCGTCGTTGATTTACGGTGCTTTCCCGGATACCTGTCTGCGCGGCATGGCCGAACTGCGGCCACTTGGCGACAACCATCCCCGCATTGCCGAGGCCGCCTTCACCGTCGAAGCCCCCTGGCAGAACCGTGGCATCGGTGATGCACTGCTGTCACGCATCATTGCCGGGGCCCGCAACCGGGGTATTCGCGAAGTTCACATGCTTTGTCTGGCAACCAATCAACGAATGCGCCATCTGGCCACCAAACACAGCGCCAACCTGGACATGATGACTGGTGAGGTGGCGGCAAAATTCACCCCGTCCTGGCCCACGCCGTTCACCGTGGCGCAAGAGATTACCGGGGAATATCACGCATTCGCTCGTGCCGTATTCAGCTGGTCTGACTAGAGATTCAACACCGCTGTGAGGTTTGGGTGCGTTAAGATCAGATCAAACACGCCAAGTCATTGACCTGCTTGTGCGCGACCAAAAATGCCAGTCACCGCCAGAGCTTTTTGTCTCATGAGCAGCTCAAACCGGTTGGCACCGAGGATAATCTGCACCCTTCTCCAAAACACGCCCCACGGCGCTCGCCAAACTCAGTCCTGATCCTGGCCTGGATCTTCCTTTCCAACCCCACGAAACACAAACTTGAACGGCAAGGCCCAGAGAATACCCAGTGCCACATAAACCAGCAGTTCCAGCCAGATCGGTGGTCGATCCAGCCAGTTCACCACGGTCACAACCGCAACAATGTAAACCGGCAGGCCCACCAGAAGCAGCACCAGCGACCAGCGTCGCCGCGCCTTGTAGCTGAGGCCCGGTTTATCGTCCCCAGCCATCAGTCTGCGAACGGGTCGGTGACCAGAATGGTATCCTCCCGCTCCGGGCTGGTGGACAGCAAAGCGACGGGGCATTCGATCAGCTCCTCTACCCGGCGCACATATTTGATCGCATTGGCGGGCAGATCGGCCCAGCTGCGCGCGCCCTCGGTAGATTCGCTCCACCCCGGCATCTCTTCATAGATCGGCGTGCAACGCGCCTGCTGGTCGGCGGCGGTCGGCAAGTAATCCAGACGGCTGCCATCCAGCTCATAACCGACGCAAATCTTCAGCGTCTCGAACCCGTCCAGCACATCCAGCTTGGTCAGCGAAATGCCGTTCACACCGCTGGTCGCGCAGGTTTGACGTACCAGACAGGCGTCGAACCAGCCGCACCGGCGTTTCCGTCCGGTGGTAGTGCCAAACTCGTGCCCGCGCTCACCCAGACGCTGGCCATCTGCGTCATCCAGCTCGGTCGGAAACGGACCCTCTCCCACACGGGTGGTATAGGCCTTGACGATCCCCAGCACGAAATCGATCGAGCCCGGCCCGATCCCCACCCCGGTCGAGGCCTGCCCCGAGATCACATTCGAAGAGGTCACAAACGGATAGGTCCCGAAATCAATGTCCAGTAACGCGCCCTGCGCGCCCTCAAACAGAATACGCTTACCCGCCTTGCGCTTTTCGTTCAGCACCTTCCACACAGGTGCCGCAAACGGCAGAATTTCAGGCGCGATTTCTTTCAGCTGCGCGATCAATCCATCCCGGTCAATCGGCTCCAGCCCCAGCCCGTTGCGCAAAGCGTTGTGATGGACCAAAGCCCGATCCACCCGCAACGCCAGCGTCGCGTCATCCGCCAGATCAGCCACGCGGATCACCCGACGCCCCACCTTATCCTCATAACACGGCCCGATCCCACGGCCTGTGGTGCCGATCTTGGCCACCGAATTCTGGCTCTCGCGCGCCCGGTCCAACTCACCGTGGAACGGCAGAATCAACGGTGTATTCTCGGCAATCATCAGCGTCGCGGGGGTGATATCCACACCTTGCGCCCGTATCGTCCCGATCTCCTTGATCAAATGCCACGGGTCCAGCACGACACCATTGCCGATCACACTCAGCTTGCCACCGCGCACCACACCCGAGGGCAACGCGTGCAGCTTGTAAACTTCGCCATCGATCACCAGCGTATGCCCGGCATTATGCCCGCCCTGGAAACGCGCGATGACGTCCGCCCGTTCGCTGAGCCAGTCCACGATCTTGCCTTTTCCTTCGTCACCCCATTGGGCGCCGACAACAACCACGTTGGCCATATCCGGTCCTTTTACGCTGAGTGTTCAAACCCGGCTCGTATAGCGAGGCTCAGACGGCAGGGAAACCGATAATTCGCCGCAGATCAGAACCGCGCGTGCCGCGCGGTGCCTCCGGCGGGGATATTTATAGCCAGATGAAGATCGGATCCCCTGCTTCACCTTTTTTCAAATACTCCGGGGGAGTCGCCCAAAGGGCGGCGGGGGCAGAGCCCCCTCTAACTTTCCGACAAGCGCACGGGTTTGCCGTGGGGCGTGGTCAGATACGCCTCTTCCCAAGCATTGCGCAAGGCCGCGATGTCGTCAGGAGCGGCGTCGCCCTGCTCGGTCAAAAGCGACTCGAGCGTTTCAAGCCAGGCGTGAAAGTAGTCGTCACCGCCATCCAGCTCTTTGTTCAACCCATTGCGTTTCAGCGTCTGCGAAAAGCGCGACGCCCAATCGGGCCAGTCAAAGCGACCCGCTTCGTTCAGCGCAACGGTGACGGCAAAGACCTGCGCGTGCCAGGGTTCGGCGAAGACTGGCTCGGGCGCGGTGTGGGGGACGCAATCGTTCATGCGGGCTCTAGGTAGCTTTGCCAAAGGTCCAGAACGACCTCATCGCCGGGATGTTCCGGGTCGGCCCAAAGTTCCGAGGCCGGAAAAGCCACGGCATAAAGCGGCTCGGGCGCTTCGCCCAGCCCGTGCGCGTTGGAATCGGGCAGCACATGGGTGCCGTGTAGGCGCAGGATGCGGCCCGTTGCGCCTGCGGCATAGATCGGCAGACGGGTATGGCCACCCTCGACCAGTCGGTTTGCGGTGGGGCGCACGGTGCGAACCGTTTGCCCGGCCTCGAACTCCACTGCGACATTCGACGGGCGATCAGCCGGGCCGCCTCTGGCTAGCGCGGTCGCCACGTTCTCGGCCTTAAGCTTGCGCGAGGCCAACGGGTGATCTGCATCCGCGGTTTCTCCACGAAGGTCATCCAGCGTCAGCACGCCCTGCTGCACCAGCAGATCCGCCAGCCCGGCCATCCATTTCTCGTAGTAGGAAAACCGGGCGTAATCCTTAGGCGACAGGCATTCACGCGCGTGGCGCGAGACGTCGATATTCCATTGCCCCAGAAAGCCCGAGGCCAGCGTCACCGCCAGCGCCCGTGCGTGCCAGTCTTCCGCAAAGATCGGCGCGTCCTCGGCTTCGGGGTTGATCGGACCATCGCCAAACCGTCCGCCCATATCGTGAACCCGGGTCATGAGGGCACCTTGGCCAGACCGGTGCCGATCATGCTGTCGCGGCTGACCAGCGCGGCCAGTTCATCCTCGCCCAGCCCCTCGGTGCCTTCAGGACGCATCGGAAGAACGAGGTAGCGCATCTCGGCAGTCGAATCCCAGACCCGAACCGAAGTCTCTTCCGGCAGCGTCACGCCAAACTCGGCCAGCACCTTCCGCGGCTCGCGAACCGCACGAGCGCGATAGGCGTCGGACTTGTACCAACCCGGAGGAATGCCGAGCAGCGGCCACGGGTAACAACTGCACAGGGTACACACGACCATGTTGTGCTGTTCGACCGTGTTCTCGACCACCATGATATGTTCGCCCTGACGCCCGAAATAGCCCAGTTCCGCAACAAGCGGCGTCGCGTCTTCAAGCAAAGCGGCCTTGAATGTGGGATCGCTCCACGCCTTGGCAACGACGCGGGCGCCGTTCTGAGGGCCGATCTTGTTCTGATAGGCGTCAATGATCTCATCCAGCGCCGCCGGATCGATCAGCCCCTTGCGGGTCAGAATCGTTTCCAGCGCTTTGATGCGCAGCGCGGGTTCGGGCGGCAACAGGGCGTGCGGGTGGTCGTGATCGTCATGTGGCATAAGCCACAGCCTGCGACACGGATCACCGCTCTGTCCAGTCCCCTTAACGTGATGTGCAACATCACCAACAGTGATGCCAACTCGTCCCTTGCCCCCGGAACCAAACTTGCATAAGTACCACGCGATACACGCCACGCTGTACGGGACACCCATGGAAAACGTCGTTCTCATCATCCATCTTCTTCTGGCTCTGGGCCTGATCGCCGTCGTTCTGATGCAGCGGTCCGAAGGTGGCGGTCTTGGCATGGGCGGTGGCGGTGGCGGTGCCATGACCGGGCGCGCAGCGGCAACCGCATTGGGCAAGGTCACGTGGATCCTGGCTGCGTGCTTTATCGTCACCTCGATCACGTTGACCATTTTGGCGGCACAGAAATCTTCGGGTAGCTCGGTTATCGACCGTCTGGGCGTTCCCGCCCCGGCATCGACCGAGGAAAGCGCACCCGCGGTTCCGTCCGCGGATGACTTGCTTCCGCCAGCGCAGGGCGACAACGCGCCGCTGATCCCGCAAGCCGACTAAGCCACTACACTTAGAAACCCAAAAGAGAACTGCAACAGCATCTTGCGGTTCTCTTGCGCTTTGGGCGCGAATCCTTTATAAGTGAAGTCCCGTGGTGCAGCGGTTTTTTCAAGCCGCCGGGCAGCTGATTTTGACGTCTCACGGGAGCAGCCGAAAAACATGGCGCGATTTATTTTCATCACCGGTGGTGTGGTCTCATCCTTGGGCAAAGGACTGGCTTCGGCGGCCTTGGGCGCGCTGTTGCAGGCCCGTGGATACTCGGTACGCCTGCGCAAGCTGGACCCTTACCTGAACGTCGATCCCGGCACCATGTCGCCCTTTGAACATGGCGAAGTGTTCGTGACCGACGACGGGGCCGAAACCGATCTGGACCTTGGCCACTATGAACGTTTCACCGGTGTGGCGGCACGCAAAACCGACTCGGTCAGTTCGGGGCGGATCTATTCCAACGTGTTGGAAAAGGAACGTCGCGGAGATTACCTCGGCAAGACCATTCAGGTGATCCCCCACGTCACCAACGAAATCAAAGATTTCATCGCTATTGGCGAGGATGAGGTCGATTTCATGCTCTGCGAGATTGGCGGTACCGTCGGCGATATCGAAGGCCTGCCCTTCTTTGAGGCCATCCGTCAGTTCAGTCAGGACAAGCCGCGCGGCCAATGCCTATTCATGCACTTGACGCTGCTGCCCTATATCAAAGCCTCGGGTGAGTTGAAAACCAAGCCAACCCAGCACTCGGTCAAGGAATTGCGCTCAATCGGACTGGCCCCCGACATTCTGGTTTGCCGGTCTGAAGGTCCGATCCCGAAGAAAGAGCGTGAAAAGCTCGCCTTGTTTTGCAACGTTCGCCCCGACAGCGTGATCGCGGCGCAGGATCTGTCCACCATCTACGACGCCCCGCTGGCCTATCACCGCGAAGGTCTGGATCAGGCGGTACTGGACGCGTTCCAGATCAGCCCCGCGCCCAAGCCCGATCTGGCGAAATGGGAAGATGTCAGCGACCGCATCCACAACGCCGAGGGCGAAGTGAAGGTCGCCATCGTCGGCAAATACACTCAGTTGGAAGACGCCTATAAGTCGATTGCCGAGGCCCTGACCCACGGTGGCATGGCCAACCGGGTCAAGGTCAAGATCGAATGGGTCGATGCCGAAGTCTTTGATACCGAAGACGCCGCCCCCTATCTGGAAGGCTTCCACGCGATCCTCGTCCCCGGCGGATTTGGCGAACGCGGCACCGAGGGCAAGATCAAGGCCGCCCAATACGCACGCGAGCACAAGGTCCCCTATCTGGGCATTTGCCTCGGAATGCAGATGGCCGTGATCGAAGCGGCGCGGAATGCGGCCGGCATCACCGAGGCGGGTTCGGAAGAATTCGACCACGAAGCCGGGAAAAAGCGTTTTGAACCGGTGGTTTATCACCTCAAGGAATGGGTGCAGGGCAATCACAAGGTTGAACGCAAGGTCGGTGACGACAAGGGCGGCACCATGCGTCTGGGCGCATATGATGCCGTTTTGGCCGACGGATCGAAAGTGGCCGAGGTCTACGGCGGCACCGCGATCGAGGAACGCCACCGTCACCGCTATGAGGTCGATATCAAATACCGCGACAAGCTGGAAAAGGCGGGCCTGAACTTCTCGGGCATGTCACCCGATGGCCGCCTGCCCGAGATTGTCGAATGGTCGGATCACCCGTGGTTCATCGGCGTTCAGTACCACCCGGAACTGAAATCCAAACCCTTCGACCCGCACCCCCTGTTCCGCGAATTCGTGCGCGCCGCCAAGGACACCTCGCGGCTGGTCTGATCACGGACCAATAACACTATTGTACCCCTCGGTGCGAAACACCTTTACGCACCGAGGGTTTGCACGGTTAACTGCCGCCATAGCAGCGACAGGAGACCGGCCATGACCGACCAGATTACCCAAGCGGAACAGTTTGCAGCCCTGCACAAAAAGGGCGATCCGGTCATCCTCTATAACATCTGGGACGCAGGCAGCGCGGGTGCCGTGCGTGATGCAGGGGCAAAGGCGATTGCCACCGGCAGCGCCCCGGTTGCCATGGCGCAGGGCTTTACCGACGGCCAAAACGTGCCAATGGACGCTGCGTTGGACAATGCCCGCCGGATCGTCGAGGCGGTCGACCTGCCGGTGACGCTGGATTTCGAAGGTGGCTACGCAGAATCTCCGGTCGATATCGCGACCAACGTGCAGCGCGCGCTGGAAACCGGGGTGATCGGCTTCAACTTCGAAGACCAGATCGTTGGAACCAAAGAGCTTTATGACATCGAAACCCAGGCCGCCCGCGTCGCCGCTCTGCGTGAAGGCTGCAATGTCGCGGGTGTACCCGCCTTCATCAATGCCCGCACCGACATCTTCCTCAAGGCCCATCCCGACACACATGACGAGGCAATGCTGGACGATGCCATGGCGCGCGCGCAGGCCTATGCCGACGCCGGAGCCAGTGGTTTCTTCGCGCCGGGCCTGAAAGATGAGGCGATGATCAAACGCCTCTGCGACGCGACCAGCCTGCCCGTCAACATCATCGCCCTGCCCGGTACTCCGGATACGGCCACGCTGGCCGGGCTGGGCGTCGCGCGGATCAGCTATGGCCCGGTTCCTTACAGGCAAATGCTCGCCTGGCTACAAGACAAGGCCCGCGAGGCGCTGCAAAGCGGGGCCTGATCCACTTTTAGGGGATTGCATTCTGAGACATTCCTCCGCACCTTGCGTTTTGTGAACGCTGGAAGGATGCCTCATGGCCAAAGGATATTGGGTCGCCCATGTCGATGTGGACGACATCGAGACCTACAAGACCTACATCGCCGCCAATGCTGCCCCATTTGCCGAATATGGCGGGACCTTCCTTGTGCGCGGCGGCGAGCGGGCCGAGGTCGAAGGTCAGGCCCGCGCCCGTACTGTCGTGATCGAATTCCCAAGTTATGAACAGGCGCTGGCCTGTTACGAAAGCGAGGGATATCAGGCGGCAAAAGCCCTGCGTGATCCCGTTTCGACCGGCGATCTTGTGATCATTCAGGGCTATGACGGTTAGCCGCGCTTGGCGCGCCGCAAAATACGGAATATTCTGACCACATGTTGAAAAAGTTCTTTCAGGCTCTGCGCCCGCCACAACATGACAAGCTGCCCGACCCGGATGCAGAGCTTGCGCTGGGGGCGCTGATGGTGCGCGTGGCACAGGCGGATCGCGATTATAAACTGGAAGAAATCAGCCTGATCGACCGTATCCTTGCCCGCCTTTATCAGCATAACGCCATCGAGGCCGCCAAGGTCCGCGCCACCTGCGAGAAACTGCATGCCGCCGCCCCCGAGACCGACACGTTCGGCAAACTGATCCGCGAGACCACCGATCTGCAGGAACGTCTGGCCGCGCTGGACGCTCTTTGGGAAGTGGTTCTGGCCGACGGCAACTCGGACGAAGGCGAAATAAAGATCGTCGAAGAAGCCCGCGCCGCGATGGGGTTGAGCTTCAACGACAGCAAAGCTGCGCGCGAACGGGTGCAAAGCAACTTGGAAGCCAGCTAAGCCCCGACTATATCTGTGTTCATGTTCAGTGATTTCCTGTCCCGGCTGACAAAGCCGCAGCCCGATCCGCTTGCCGAAGACGATGCCCGCCTGGCCCTGACAGCCTTGTTGGTGCGTATTGCCCGGTCCGACAATGACTATGCCGACAGTGAAATGACCCGAATCGACCGGATTTCCGCTCAGCGCTACGGCTTGTCACCGTTCGAGGCCGCCGCCTTGCGCGCCCGCGCCGAAGACCTTGAAGCCGAGGCCCCCGACACCGTGCGCTTCACCCGTGCCATCAAGGAGGCCGTCGCTTATGATGACCGCCTCGCAGTGGTGCAGGCCATGTGGTCGGTTGCGCTGGCCGACGGGCAACGCACCGGCGAAGAGGATTCTCTGCTGCGGCTGGTGGTCAGCCTGTTGGGCGTCAGCGATGTCGATTCAGCACGAGCCCGTCAAAAGGCCGCCAGATCGTGACTGCAATGTTGGGCATGTATGACATGCCCGCGCTGCAACCGGTCAATGATCGGTTCTGGGCCTTGATTCGGGGCCATCTGGGTTTCGGCCCCCCGACTCTGACCCGCAACCGCGACGTCTGGGATATCTGGCAGGATCCGACCCTTGTTCTGGCCCAGACCTGCGGGATGCCTTACCGTACACGGCTGCATGGCAAAGTCCGGCTGGTCGCCACCCCAGACTATGACCTGCCCGGTTGTCCACCGGGTCACTACCGCTCGGTTTTTGTAGCCCGCAAACAGGACGATCGCGATCTAACTGATCTGTGCAGGGGCACATTCGCCTATAACGAAGCCTTGTCTCAGTCCGGCTGGGCCGCGGCCATAACCCATCTTGCAGCGCGATCCCTGCAACCAGACAAACTGATGAAAACAGGCTCACATGCTGCATCGGCGCAGGCTGTTTGCGAGGGGCTTGCGGACTATGCATCGCTGGATGTGCTCACCTGGCTTTTGCTGCAGGACACGACCAATCTGGGCCAGTCTTTGCGCGTCGTTGACAGAACCGATCCCACACCGGCGCTGCCTTACATCACGGCAATGGACAACAACCCGGGCCGGGTATTGAATGCTCTGGCCCTGGCGGTGGCCGATCTTGATGCTGCGGATCGTCAGGCTCTGCATCTGCGCGGGGTGATCCATGTCCCGGAATATGAATACCTGAAGATTCCCAACCCGCCTGCGCCGCAGACAATCCGGTCGGCAAACTGACGGTTTTGATCAGGTCGTCTGGTCAAATTGATGATTTCCGGTCCTGAACTTGTCATTTGCGCATTGCATTGATGCGATTTTTCAGCCCTAGTACCGCATCAACACCAACCACTCCTGGACCGCCCGTGACAGATACCGCACCCGTCATCGAGATCAGAAACCTCCACAAAAGCTTTGGGCAGCTCGAAGTTCTGAACGGTGTGGATATCACGGCCCATCGAGGTGACGTTGTTTCCCTGATCGGGTCGTCAGGTTCCGGTAAATCCACGCTGTTGAGATGCTGCAATCTTCTGGAAGACAGCCAACAGGGCGAGATCGTCTTCAAGGGTGAGCCTGTGCGCTGGAGCGGCAGCCAACACAATCGCCGTCCCGCTGATCCCAAGCAGGTGCTGCGCATCCGCACCAACCTGTCGATGGTGTTCCAGCAGTTTAACTTGTGGGCTCATATGACCATCCTGCAAAACGTGATGGAGGCCCCCGTGACCGTGCTGGGCCGCGACCGGGCTGAGGTCGAAGAAAGCGCGCGCAAATACCTGGACAAGGTCGGCATCGGAGACAAATGCGACGTCTATCCGGCCCAGTTGTCAGGTGGCCAGCAACAACGCGCCGCCATCGCGCGCGGGCTGTGCATGGAGCCTGAGGCGCTGCTGTTTGACGAACCCACCTCGGCGCTCGATCCGGAACTGGAACAGGAAGTGATCCGGGTGATCAAGGATCTGGCCGCCGAAGGCCGCACCATGATCATCGTGACCCATGACATGAAAATGGCGGCGGATATCTCCAGCCATGTCGTGTTCCTGCATCAAGGCCTGATCGAAGAAGAAGGCACGCCCGAAGACATCTTCACCACCCCTGAATCCAAGCGGCTTCAGGGATTTCTCTCCGCCACTCAGGCGGCATAATCAACGGACAGAACCAATAAGGGGAGCAAAAATGAAAAACCTGATTCTGACCACTGCAGCACTGGCCCTGACCGCCGGTATCGCTATGGCCGACACCGTTCGCATGGGGACCGAAGGTGCCTACCCTCCGTATAACTTCATCAACGACGCCGGCGAGATCGATGGCTTCGAGCGCGAAGTGGGCGATGAGCTGTGCAAGCGCGCCGGACTTGAGTGCGAGTGGGTCAAGAACGACTGGGATTCGATCATTCCGAACCTGGTCTCGGGGAACTACGACACCATCATCGCGGGCATGTCGATCACCGACGAACGCGATGAGGTCATCGACTTCACGCAGAACTACTACCCGCCGACCGCCTCGGCCTATGTTGCCGCTGCCGAAGGCACTGACGTCGCCGGTGGCATCGTCGCCGCGCAGACCGCCACGATTCAGGCCGGATACGTGGCTGAAACCGGGGCAACCCTGGTCGAATTCGCCAGCCCCGAAGAAACCATCGCCGCCGTGCGCAACGGCGAGGCGGATGCGGTTCTGGCCGACTATGACTTCCTGGTCCCGATTGTCGAAGAATCGAATGGCGAGCTGGTCTTTGTCGGCGAGCTGGTTCCGCTGGGTGGTGGCATCGGCATCGGCGTGCGTGAAAGCGACGCGGAACTGCGCGGCAAATTCGACGCGGCCATTGGCTCGATGAAAGCGGACGGCACCCTGAACGAGATGCTGGTCAAATGGTTCGGCGAAGGTATCTCGACCTATAATGCTGACGGCACGGTTGTAACCAACTAAGCCCCATATCCAACGGTCCGGCGCGGCAACGCGCCGGACGCTCGAAAGACGCCTGATGTTCTCGTACTGCGCTGATCCTGACACGCTGGGCACGTTCCGCTGGTTCTCGTGCTATCTGACCAACGGCGTCCACTGGTCGTTTTACGCCTCATTCCTCAAGGTGCTGGCCCTGCTGGCCGTCACCGCCCCCGTTGCGCTTGGCTTCGGCTTTGCCGGAGCCATGGCCGCCCGGTCGCATTTTCCGCCGCTCAGCTGGCTGGGCAAAGGGTATATCGCCATCGTACGCGGCGTGCCCGACATCGCGTTTTTCCTGTTCTTCGTCATCGCGCTGGATCAGGGGTTCGAATGGCTGCGCCACAAGGTCCTGTGCCCGGAATGGACCGACCCGATCCGGCAGGGCAACGATTTCATCGTCTGTCAGGCCGCCAAACTGCCGCTCGGCACCGCCCCCGAATGGGTGCATGAAACCTACGGCTTCTTCCTTGCGGTCATCACCTTTTCCATCGTGTTCGGTGCTTTTGCTGCCAACGTCCTGTTCGGCGGTATGCGCGCCGTGCCCCACGCCCAGCTTGAGACGGCCGAAGCGTATGGCATGACCCGCCGCCAGACCTTCTGGCGCATCCTCGTGCCGCAGATGTGGGTTTACGCTCTGCCCGGCCTTTCCAACCTGTGGATGGTCCTGATCAAGGCGACGCCCCTGCTGTTCCTGTTGGGGATCGAAGATATCGTCTATTGGGCGCGCGAACTGGGTGGCACCAAAACCTCGCGCTTTACATCTTATCCGCATGGCGACTGGCGTATGTGGTATTTCCTGGCGCTGCTGATCTTCTACCTCGGCATGACCCGCGTCTCGGAGCTTGGGCTTGAGAAGCTGATGCGCCGCCTGTCCCACGGTCAGGCCACATCCGGCGGAGAGCTTTTGCGCAAGGAGACCACTGCATGAGCTGCCTCCAGACCATTCAGGATTACGGCCTGCGCTCCTTGGGTTATGGCGAACGCCTGCTGCCCAAGACCGACTTCACCCTGTGCGAGCATTTCACGCTGATCGGCTCGGGCATGATCTGGAATATCTATTTCGGCATCATGGCGATGGTCACCGGTTTTTTTCTGGCCACCGCGCTGGCGGTCGGGAAGGCATCACCGAACAAATGGCTGCGCAAACCGGCTGAGTGGTTCATTTTTCTGTTCCGAGGCTCGCCGCTGTTTATCCAGTTCTTCTTTGCCTATTTCTTCTTCCTGTCGCTGAAAAAGCCTTATCCGATGTTCGACGCCTTCACCTCGGCCTGGTTGGGGGCGCTGATTGTTCTGTTCCTGAACACCTCGGCCTATTCGGGTGAGATTTTCTATGGCGCGCTCCGGTCCATCCCCAAAGGCGATATCGAGGCTGCGGACGCTTATGGCATGTCCGGTTGGGCGCGCTTTCGGCGGATCATCTGGCCCACCATGCTGCGGCTGGCATGGCCCGCCTATACGAACGAGGCGATCTTTGTATTCCAGTCCACCACGCTGGTCTTCTTCTCGGCCTTCCCTGCATGGCAACAACGCGGCGATGCGCTTTATTACGCAAGCTACTTTGCGGACAAGACGTTTAACCCCTTCGTCCCATACCCGATTCTGGCCTTCTATTTCATCCTGCTGACGCTGGTGATTGTATGGGGCTTCGGCATGGTCAACAAACGCCTGAACCGCCACTTGCCAGCCGAACGGAAGGCCAGGATAAAATTCCGTTTGAACGTGGCGCGCTAAGGCAATTTGATTTTTAACAGGAACAATAGCATCGAAAAGCACGTTCGACCGAACGGAGAAGCAGCGTCTCTTGATTCAAAGTGAACGCAAAGCTGCTCTAAGCCCACGCGACCGGATTCAGGCGGAACAGTTTTGAGAGCTGCTCATAGACCTCCGGCACGTCCTGCTTCAACGCCCTCGGACGCTCGAAAAACACCTCGACCGAGACGGCAAAAAACTCTTCATGCCCCGTTGCACCATAGGGATCAATGACAGTGGGTCGCCCGTTTTCAACGGCGCTGACATGAGCATCAAAAGCGGTCAGAAACACCTTCTCCCACTCGGCAAAGCTCTGCCCTTCGCTCAGGATCGGTACGCCGTTGGTGCCGCCCGACAGGTCGTCGATCTGATGAGCGAACTCATGCAGCACCACATTCTGCCCGTCGCGATCATCCATTGCCCCCTGTTGGCTGTGCGCCCATGACAGGATGACCGGCCCACGATCCCAGCTTTCACCAGTCCGCACGATCTCTTTCTCGGTAACGACATAACCCGAATGCCGCTGTTGCTTAGACTTGAATGCGTTGGGATAGATCAGGATCGTCGTCAAGTTGTCGTACCAAATGTCGCTGTTGATCACCAGCAGGCAGGCCTGTGCCGCAATCGACAGCTCCATCTCTTCGGTCACTTCCAGACCGTCGCAACCATAGAAACTCACCTGATCCAGAAACAGGTTCACCTTGCCATCCAGATGCGCACGCAGCCCCGTCGGCAGACGCCGGATAATGGGCACCTGCCTGTCAATCACCACCCGCCGGTGGGCGCTTAGCGGGGTCGCAAGCAGCGCCGCCCGGGCCTGCTTTTTCGACCAGAAAAAATAGGCCAAACTGCCTGCGAGTATCAGAACTATGGTCAGGAAGATGAACATGGAAGGAATATAGACGCGAACCGGGTGGGCACAATCACCTGTCGCAAACTTGCCGAATTTGATCAAATTTGGTGACAAGGCACAAAGCCTCCTTTAAACCTGCAGCAACATGACCAACGGAGCCTGAAATGGACCTGAGCGCCCTGCACACCTTCCGCGTCGCCGCCTGCGATCTGAACGGTCAGATGCGCGGTAAACGCGTGCCGCCGTCCTACGCTGACAAGCTGGACAAAGGCGCGGTACGGATGCCGTTTTCGGCGCTTAATGTGGACCTGTGGGGGGCCGACATCGAGGGCAGCCCACTGGTCTTTGACAGCGGGGACGCCGACGGAGTTCTGCGCCCGACCGAGCGGGGCGCGGTTCCGATGCCTTGGCTGGATACTCCGACCGCGTTGGTCCCGATGTGTCTGTATGACGATGAAGGAACGCCCTTTGCAGGCGACCCGCGCCACGCCTTGTCGGCGGTCCTGGACCGGTATGCCGAACGTGGCTGGCAGGTGATTGCAGCGACCGAGCTGGAGTTCACCCTGCTCGACGCGTCCGGCGCGCAGCCGCAGCCCCCGCTGAACCCGATCACCGGCCGCAGGCTGAGTGACGAGGCGGTGCTTTCGATGGCGGAAATGGATGCGTTCGACGCCTTCTTCACCGATCTTTACGACGGCTGCGCCGCGATGGACATCCCTGCCCAAACTGCGATCTCGGAAAGTGGGATCGGTCAGTTCGAGATCAATCTGAACCATCAGGACGCGCTGCGTTGCGCCGATGACACGTGGCTTTTCAAAAGCTTGGTGCGTGGCATTGCGCGCAAACACGGATTCACGGCCACCTTTATGGCCAAGCCCTATCCCCAAGATGCTGGCAACGGGTTACACGTGCATTTCTCAGTCCTTGATGCAAGCGGTCAAAACGTATTCGACAATGGTGAGTCCGAGGGGACGCATCTGCTGCGATCGGCGGTGGCTGGGTGTCTGGCCGCGATGCCGGGCTGCACGCTGATCTTCGCGCCTCATGGCAATTCATACACGCGGCTGATCCCCGGCGCACATGCGCCGACCGGTGCAAGCTGGGCCTATGATAACCGCACATCTGCCATCCGCATTCCAGGCGGTGCCCCCGCTGCACGGCGGATTGAACATCGTGTTGCCGGGGGCGACATCAACCCTTACCTCATGTTGACATCGGTTCTGGGGGCCGCATTGATCGGGATCGAGGATGAGATGCAGCCGTCTGCCCCGATCACCGGCAACGCCTACGAAATCCCGGACCTTCCGCACCTGGCCCCCGACTGGTCTTCGGCTGTGGCCGCGTTCGAGACCGACCCATTGGTTGCCCGCATCTTTTCCACAGACCTGATCCGCAATCTTGCCATGACCAAGCGGCAGGAAATTGCTGGCTTTGCTGAACGCCCATCTGAAGAACACTGGCTCAGCACTCTCGAGGCCGTATGATCCTCTTGCCCGCCTACATGTGGTTGGTTAGAATAAATTTGATCAAATTTGGTGACCTATGAAAATCGGCATCCTCGTAACCGGCCATCCGCCTGATGAATTGCGTGACCAATTCGGTACGTATGATGGCATGTTTCGCACCCTGTTGGACGGAAATGGTTTTGAGTTTCAAACCTTCAACGTCGTTGACGACCAATTCCCTGACGACGCACATCAGGCCGATGGCTGGGTTATTACCGGATCGCGCCATGGCGCTTACGAAGAACATGCCTGGATTCCCAAGCTCGAACAGTTGATCCGCGATATCCGCGACACGGGAAACCCGCTGATCGGGGTGTGCTTTGGCCATCAGATCATCGCGCAGGCCCTTGGCGGCAAGGTGGAAAAATTCAAAGGCGGCTGGGCCGTCGGGCGCACCGATTACGCGTTTGGGCGCCAGACGGTCACGCTGAACGCGTGGCATCAGGATCAGGTCGTCGCGCTTCCTGAGGGCGCGACCGTGACCGGCAGCAACGACTTTTGCCAGAACGCCATGGTTAGCTATGGCGACTCGATCTGGACCGTGCAGGCCCATCCGGAATACGGCAATGATTTTATTCGGGGCTTGATGGAAACACGGGGCAAGGGTGTTGTGCCCGACGCCCTGATGCAGGCCGCCGCCCGCCGGGGCGATGCTGCAGATGACAACGGCAAAATCGGGCGCTACATGGCAAAGTTTCTGAAGAAAGAGAGGGCCTGATGGCCGATTGGACAGATGAGCTGCCGCAGGCGGCACGAACCTATATCGACGGCCAGCGACTGGATGAGGTCGAATGCATCATCTCGGACCTTCCCGGCATTGCCCGCGGCAAGGCGGTGCCTGCGTCGAAATTCGCCAAACAGACCTATTTCCACCTGCCCGACAGTATCTTCTATCAGACCATCACCGGAGATTGGGGCGAGGCAGCGGGTGAAGACGGGTTCATCGAACGCGACATGATCCTCAAGCCCGATTTCACGACGGCATCCGCCGCACCATGGACGGGCGACTGGACTCTGCAAGTGATTCACGATGCCTATGACCGCGACGATAACCCGATCCCGTTCAGCCCGCGCAATGTGCTGAAACGCGTTGTGCAGCTTTATCACGACAAGGGCTGGAAACCGGTTGTGGCCCCCGAGATGGAGTTCTTTCTGGTCGCCCCCAATGTCGACCCGGCGCAAGAGATCAAGCCGATGATGGGCCGCTCGGGCCGCCCGGCCGCCGCTCGGCAGGCCTATTCGATGACCGCCGTGGATGAGTTCGGGCCAGTGATCGACGACATCTATGACTTCGCCGAACATCAGGGGTTCGAGATCGACGGCATCACGCAGGAAGGCGGCGCGGGCCAGCTTGAGATCAACCTACGCCACGGCAATCCCGTGAAGCTGGCAGATGAGGTGTTCTATTTCAAACGCCTGATCCGCGAGGCCGCCCTGCGTCACAACTGTTTCGCCACCTTCATGGCCAAGCCGATCGAAGATGAGCCGGGCTCGGCCATGCACATCCACCACTCGATTATCGATATCGAGAGCGGTCAGAATATCTTCTCGGGCCCGCAAGGGGGTGAAACGGATGCGTTTTACAACTTCATCGCCGGGCTGCAGAACCACCTGCCTGCGGGTCTTGCGGTGATGGCGCCTTATGTGAATTCCTACCGGCGCTATGTGAAGGACCACGCCGCGCCGATCAATCTGGAATGGGCGCGCGACAATCGCACCACCGGTATCCGCGTCCCCCTGTCCGGCCCCGAGGCGCGCCGGGTGGAAAACCGCATCGCAGGCATGGACTGCAACCCCTATCTGGGCATCGCCTTGTCGCTGGCCTGCGGCTACCTGGGCCTGACCCAACAGGAACGCCCTCGCCGCCAGTTTTATGGCGACGCCTATGAGGGCGATGGCGATATCCCGCAGGTCATGGGCAACGCACTGGACCTGTTCGATGAGGCCACGGCCCTGCACGAGGTCCTCGGCCCCGATTTCGCCCGCGTCTACGGCATCGTGAAACGGGCAGAGTATGAGGAGTTCCTGCAGGTCATCTCTCCGTGGGAGCGTGAACATCTGCTGATGAACGTCTGAGCCAAGCGATGAACCTGCTCTATGCCAATGACCGCAAGGCCGAATTTCCGGCCAGTTGGTATGCCGCGACGGCCAACACCATTGATCGCTTTCCCGCGCTTACTGGGGACGTAAAGGCTGACGTCTGTGTGGTCGGCGGCGGATACACGGGCCTGTCTGCCGCCTTGCATCTGGCCGAGGCCGGGTTCGATGTGGTTCTGCTCGAGGCGCATCGCGTGGGCTTTGGCGCATCAGGCCGCAACGGCGGCCAGTTGGGCAGCGCGCAGCGGATGGATCAGGAAGACCTCGAACGGCTGGTCGGGGATGATGACGCCGCCAAGCTGTGGGATTTGGCCGAGGACGCCAAGGCTCTGGTGAAATCGCTGATTTCCAAACACAAGATCGATTGTGATCTGAAACCCGGCGTCGCAGTCCTGGGGCTAAGTAGCAGTGAACAGCAAGAGCTTCACGACCACGCGGCGCATCTCTCGGATCGCTACGCCTATGACCAGATGGAGATTCTGGACGAAGGCGCGGGCCATGCGCTCTGTCCTTCGCCGGCCTATCGCGGAGGGTATCTGGACAAAGGCGCGGCGCATCTGCATCCGCTGAACTATGCTTTGGGTCTGGCGCGGGCGGCGACCAAAGCGGGTGTGCGCATCTTTGAAAGCACCGAGGTGACGGGGGTCGAGGACTCCGCGCCCGCCATCGTCCAAACCGGGCAGGGCAACGTGAGTGCCGATCACGTCATTCTGGCCTGCAACGGATATCTGGGCGGGCTGAACAGCAAGGTTGCGGCGCGTGTCATGCCGATCAACAATTTCATCGCCGCGACCGAGCCTTTGGGCACAGATTCCGCCCGCGTTCTGACGCGCGACGTGGCGGTGGCCGATACCAAATTCGTGGTGAATTACTTTCGCCTCAGCGCCGACAATCGCCTGCTGTTTGGCGGCGGCGAAAGCTATGGCTATCGTTTCCCTGCCGACATCGCCGCCAAGGTTCGAAAGCCAATGACCGAGATCTTCCCTCATCTGCGCGACGTCCGGATCGACTATGCCTGGGGCGGTACGCTGGCGATTACGATGCGGCGGATGCCCTATCTGACACGCCTTGCCCCGAACATCCTGTCGGCCTCAGGCTATTCCGGTCATGGCGTGGGCACCGCAACCCATGCCGGCCAGTTGATGGCGCTGGCAATTCAAGGCCAGGCCGAGGGTTTTGACACCATGGCCCGCGTGCCCGCCCTGCCCTTCCCCGGTGGGCCCGCCCTGCGCAGCCCCCTGCTGGTGTTGGCGATGACATGGTTCGCCCTGCGCGACCGGCTGGGCCTCTGACCCTTTAAATCACGACAGTATGGTGAAATTTCGCCAATGCGGCGAAACAGGTCTTGGCGTGAGGAGTTTATGACTTTATATTTCCCAAAGCTAAAATTCGGGAAATCCAAATATGACGCTTGTACCCAACGTCCATGACGCCGAACCCATCCCCGCCGCAGCACGAGACGCCATCGACGCCCTGATGCAGTCCGGCGATCTGTTCCGCTATACCGCGCCGCAGGATGCACCGGTCGCTTTGCTTGAGGCCGAATTCGCTGCGCTGCTGGGCAGCAAGTATGCGCTGGCGGTATCGTCCTGTTCTGCCGCACTGTTCCTGTCGCTCAAGGCGCTGGACCTGCCGCGCGACGCACGGGTGCTGATACCGGGCTTTACCTTCGCTGCGGTCCCATCGTCGATCGTTCATGCGGATTGCATTCCGGTGCTTTGCGAGGTCGGCCGGAACTATCGCATCGACATGGCAGACTTCGCCGCCAAGCTGGACGGCGTGCAGGCTGTCATCATCAGCCATATGCGCGGACATACCTCGGATATGGACGCGATCATGCAGCTGTGTGACGCACGCGACATCCCGGTGATTGAGGACGCCGCCCATTCGCTGGGCACCACGTGGCATGGCCGAAATATCGGCACCATCGGCAAGATCGGCTGTTTCTCGTTCCAGTCTTACAAGATGATCAACGCGGGCGAAGGCGGCATTCTGATCACCGACGACGCTGATCTGGTGGCGCGCGCAGTGATCATGTCTGGCGCGTATGAGCACAACTGGAAAAAGCACAAGCCCCCGCATGGTGACAACTCGCCCGAGCTGGAACTGGCCTTCGCCCGCTGGCAAAACAAACTGCCGCTTTATAATTTGCGCATGAGCAACCTGAGCGCGGCGGTGATCCGCCCACAAATCCCCGAATTGGCGCGGCGGGTGCATGACGGATTGACCAACCACGATTACGTGGCAGCGCGGTTGAATACCTCGCCCTTCATCGACGTCCCCGCCCCGCTGACGCCCGAGCGGCGCGCGCCGGATTCCATTCAATTCAATCTTGTCGGTCTGGATGACGCCGATATCCAGGCTTTTGCGGCCGCATCAGATTCGCGCGGTGTGAAAGTCCAGGTTTTCGGCTTGAGCGAAGACAACGCCCGCGCGTTCTGGAATTGGCAGTTTCTGCCAGAACAGGCTGAACTGCCACAAACCCGCGAGATGTTGATGCGAGCCTGCGACGTGCGCCTGCCAGTGCGGCTGACGAAAGACGAACTGGACGTGATCGCTGATATCTTGCTGGCCTCGGTCGGTGACGTGGCAGGTCCGATGCCAGTCTATGGCACCTGACGCCTAGGGGCCCGCGACACCGAACAGGTCCACAGACAGAAACAACGCGTCGATCCCCTCGGGGGTTGGCGCAATGCGCGACAGGATGCCGGTGACGGCAAGCCCGTTTTCGGTTTGGACCAGCAGAGGCGCACCGGAGTCGCCCATCATGACCGGACAGATGGCGCGCATCAGCCCCCTTTGCAGCGGGCTGGCGCTGCAGGTTGGCGTACGGCTCAGAACATGACGACGAACACCTGGATAACCGGCCACAAACCCGCCAGCGCTTTCATCGCCGAGCGCGAAATACCCGACCTTCTGACCGATAGGCTCAGAAAGTTCCAGCACAGCCCAATCCAGATCCGGGCGATTGTCGAATTGTCCCGCCTGCCCTTGCTCAGGGTTCATCCGATAAGCCTGAACCACTGATACCGCCGTGGCCTCTCCACGTTGATACCCGGCGGCAAAGCGGATGCTGGAGGGCGGAATCCACCGTTTGCGCGCACCGTTATACAGACAATGCGCAGCGGTCAGCACATGCCGTTCGGAAATCAGAACGCCTGTGCAATGGGATCGCTGTGACCTGCTGGCGAAATTGACCCGCCCGATGGCCTGCCAGGGCGCGGTGGACGCATCGAGTATCTCGCGCGCCCGAATGTCTGCACAACCGGCAGCGGCATCGCTGCCCAACGTGCAGACCGACACCCAAACAGTTGAGAATTTGCCCTGCGCAGCCGCAATACCAGCCAAGAGCAGCGCACCAAACAGAACCAGCCGCCACACCGGCCCGGATCAGCTGAGCTTGGACAGCTTTTGCTGCAACTCGGCCAGTTGTTTCTTGATATCGTCCAGATCTTCTTTGGGCTCGGCATCCGGTTGTTCTTCACTGTCCGGTCCGGACCAGCCGCCCGACAGACCACCGGTCATCGCCTTCAGAAATGCCTGCTGCTGTGCCTGCATCGCTTCGAACCCCGGCATCTTGGTCATCGGGTTCATGGCGCTCATGTTTTCCATCATCTTGGACTGGCTTTCACGCAACATCTCGAACGAGCTTTGCAGGAATTGTGGCATCATGCCCCCGCCGGGCACCATGTAACTGCGCACCAGATCGTTCAGAACGTTGACCGGCAGCACGTTTTCACCCCGGCTTTCGTGTTCGGCGATGATTTGAAGCAGATACTGGCGGGTCAGGTCGTCACCCGTTTTGAGGTCGATGATCTGCACCTCGCGCCCGTCGCGGATAAAACCTGCGATGTCTTCCAGTGTCACATAGTCACTGGTCTCGGTATTATAGAGCCGTCGGCTGGCGTAGCGTTTTATCAGCAACGGTTTTTCTTGTTCTGCCACCGTTTACCCTCCCCAAGGATGATGCGTTGCAGCGAAGGTTATGCGACTGCAGCACAAAAAGAAAGGGCAGGTCAAGCGACCTGCCCCAAGCGATCTGCACCATATGGGAGGATTAGGTGCGTCTCGCGGACATTACTTACTTTGCAGCGGCGGCTTTCTTGGCAGCTGCGGTAACGTCGTTGGTTGCTTTTTTGACAACGGCAGTTGCATCTTCTGCAGCTTCTTTGCCGGCAGCCATCAGCAGCTCAACAGTTTCGGTCTGAACCTTTTTCGCGATTTCTGCGAAAGCGGCCAGGTTTTCAGCAGCAACTTCGGCCGACGCGCTTGCGAAGTCGGTTGCGGCTTTTGCGTAGTCAGCAGGCTCTGCTTTGGCTTTCGACATCTCGCTCAGTTTGGCCAGAGTGTCTTTGGTCCATTTGTTCGAGATTTCAGCCGACTTTTCAGCAGCGTCCAGAGCAACACCCGACAGTTTTTCGTTCAGGGTTGCGGTCGATTTGAAGGCACCTTCCAGAGCGGTGGTGTCAACGGGGAATGCGCCCATCATTTCTTTCAGGGTCGCGGTAAAGTCTTGAGTCTTTGCCATTGTCCTAATCCTTTTGCCGAACCGGGCCCGCCCCGGTTTTCATCAGCTTGAGGACAATATGATTGCTGCATCGCAGCATTGCAAGTTTTTTCTTGCTGCGATGCAGAAAAATTCTAGTTTCAATTTGAAATCAGGCGGTTGCCTTGACCTTCACATAGGTCCCGGGCGCCGGGGCCAGCGAAGGATGGTTCGAATCGCCTGTATCGCGCGCAGGCACTTGCTTGCCGGACCGCTTTTTCAGCCAGGCCTCCCACATCGGCCACCAGGACCCGTCGTGGTAATCTGCTTCCTTCAGCCAGGTATCGGCATCCGCCTTGAGATCCGGGTTGGTATAGTGACCGTATTTCTTCTTGCTGGGCGGATTCACGATTCCCGCAATGTGACCCGATTCCGAGACCACAAAAGTCTTTGACCGCGATCCTGCTTGCTGAAAACCACGGTAGCAATCTTTCCAGGTGGCGATGTGGTCGGTCTCGCAGGTGATCGCCATCAGGGGCACATCCACATCGCGGATATGCAGCTTGTGGCCCATCAGTTCAAATCCATCGCCGACGAAATCGTTGGCCTGACACAGACCGCGCAGATATTGCACCGCCATTTTGCCCGGCAGGTTCGCGCCGTCACCGTTCCAGTACAAAAGATCAAACGCGGGCGGTGTCTCGCCCATCATGTAATTGCGGATCGCGGGCGAATAAACCAGATCACGCGAGCGTAGGAAGGACATGGTGCGTCCCAGAATCCAGGCGTTTAGAACACCTTCCTTGGCCACGTGGTCCTCGATCCCGTCAACGAAATGATTCTGCAGGAACGGCGTGAATTCACCCTGCTCACCGAAATCCGTCAGGGTCGTGAAGAACGTCGCCGATTTCACTGACTTGTCGCCCCGCTGCTTCAACAGGGAAAGCGTCAGGTTCAGCGTCGTGCCCGCGATGCAATAGCCAACTGCATTCACTTGTTTGACCTTGCAGATCTTCTTGGCTTCGTCGATCGCGGCCAAAAACCCGTCCTGAATATACTCTTCCATGCCGACGTCTGCATAGGAGGCATCCGGGTTGATCCAACTGACCACGAACAAGGTATATCCCTGTTCGGTAATCCACTTGATCATGCTGTTCTGGGCTTTGAGATCGAGAATATAGAATTTGTTGATCCAGGGCGGGAACAGAACAATAGGTGTTTCGTGCACCGTTTCAGTCGCGGGCTTATACTGGATCAGCTCCATCATCTTGTTGCGATACACCACGTCGCCCGGCGAGGTTGCAATGTTGCCGCCGACCTCAAAAGCGCTGTCATCGGCCAATTTCACCACCAGCTCGCCATTGTTGGCTTCCAGGTCGGAGACCAGATTCTCAAGCCCCTGAATGAGCGACTGCCCCTCGGTTTCAAGCGCTTTTTCCAGCGCGTCCGGGTTAGTGGCCAGAAAATTCGTCGGGGCCATCATGTCGATGATCTGTTGCGAGAAATACTGAAGCCGCTGTTTGTCTTTGGAATCCAGGTCTTCAACCGATGCGACGGCTTGCGCAAGTGTTTCGGCATTGGTTTGGTATTGCTGGCGAATGAGGCGGAAATAGGGGTTGGTCTCCCATAGCGGATTCGAGAACCGCTTGTCTTTGACCGGCGTGCTGGTTGCTGAATCACCTTTGCTGGTCAGCGCCTTTTGCACCTCGGCGAAGTTCAGCACTGACTTGCCCCAATACTCAATTTGCTGCTCCATCAGCTTCGCGGGATTCTGCCAGGCGTCGGCCCAATAGGCCGTTGCCGCTTTTGCAAAAAGCTCTTGATTCGGAGCGTCTAGCGCCGGGGTATGGGGTTTCTTTCCCGCCATGACCTCCACCAGACGCCGGGACAGTTCTTCGACCTTAACTAAATTTTCTTTAAGCCGTTCAATATGTTCTTCGGTCATCTGAGGCGTATCGCCCTCTGTAGTTGTCATTTTAACAATTCCCACCTAGTCTCGCTGCTATGCAGAATAACGTCGTGGGCACCGGGGGGCAAAGCGACGAATGGTCCGAAATCCAAGGCTGACACTCAGGAGGCCCCTTCGATGCGCTATATGATGACCTACGACCTGATGGAGACGGTCCGCAACACCAATCAGTGGCTGGGCGCAACCGCCAGCGCAATGGCATCTTACCCGTTATTTTCGATGACGCCAAATCCGGCCTTCAATTGGATGGCCGCATGGGGCGAGGTGACTGAGCGCACGTTCCAACGCATGATAGTCAAACCGGATTGGGGCATTCGCACCTTCACCTGCGAGGACGGCAAGGATCATCTTGTCGATATCACCACGGTGCTTGAGCGCCCCTTTGGCGATCTCATTCATTTCCGCGTCAATGGGCGCGAGGAACAACCCCGCAAGGTGCTGCTGGTGGCGCCGATGTCGGGCCACTATGCCACGCTGCTGCGCTCGACCGTCAAAAGCCTGCTGGTCAATTGCGAAGTTTACATTACCGATTGGCATAACGCGCGCGACATCCCCGTGTCCGAAGGCAAGTTCGATGTCGAGGATTACACTCTCTATCTTGTCGATTTCATGAAAGAGCTGGGTCCCGACACGCATGTTGTTGCCGTCTGCCAGCCCGCACCACTGACACTCGCCGCAACGGCCTATCTGGCCGAGGTGGAGCCAAAGGCCCAACCCAGCACGCTGACCCTGATCGGCGGTCCGGTTGATCCCGATGCCACGCCAACGGAAGTCACCGATTTCGGACGTCGTGTGACGATGGGGCAGTTGGAAGAAACCATGATCCAGCGCGTCGGTTTCAAGTACCGTGGCGTTGGTCGGATGGTCTATCCGGGCCTTCTGCAACTGGCCTCGTTCATGTCAATGAACGCCGAGCGTCACAGCAAGGCCTTTACCGACCAGATCCTGCGCGTGGTCCGCGATGAAGCGTCTGACCACGACGCCCATAACCGGTTTTACGATGAGTATCTGGCAGTCATGGACATGACGGCCGAATTCTACCTTTCAACGGTCGAGCGTGTGTTCAAAAACCGCGAGATTGCGCGCAACGAGTTTGTCGTGGCCGGTCACAAGGTGGATATCGGCAAAATCACCGATGTCGCCGTCAAGTCGGTTGAGGGCGCGAATGACGATATCTCGGCCCCGGGTCAATGTATCGCCGCGCTGGACCTGTGCACCGGTCTGCCCGACAGCAAAAAGGCCAGCCATGTCGAGCCCGGAGCAGGTCACTATGGCATTTTCGCGGGTCGCAGCTGGCGTGACAACATCCGACCGCTTGTCATTGATTTCATGAACGAAAACAGCCGCAAGCCAGGGCGACGCGCAGCCAACAAGAACAGGGTCGCCTGACGAAAATGGACAGAAAGGCGGCTTCGAATATCGCCTTTTCCTGCAGCTGTGGAACCTTACATGGACATCTCACATCAGCCGGGGTCAGGTATGGCACCCATGTCGTGTGCTATTGCCATGATTGCCGCGCCGCCCAACTTTATTTTGGCCAACCCGATCCGGCACCGGGCCCGGTAGATGTGTTCCACACAACCCCTGATGCGATCAGGATCCACTCAGATGCCGCGAATCTGGCGGTCATGCGGTTGAGTCCCAAGGGAATGCTGCGGTGGTACGCCAGATGCTGTAACGCTCCAGTGGCAACAACGCCTGCAACGCCCACCCTCCCGTTCGCTGCTTTCATTGTGAACTGCTTGCAGGACACCACCCCTCTCGGCCCGGTAACAACGCGCGGCTTTGTTCCCGGGCCCAACGGCAAACAGACCCATGAAAAGCTGCGATATGCGCTCTTTGGCCTGCTGCACCGCACCGCCACATCGAGGCTGTCCGGTCGCTGGAGGAGCACCCCGTTCTTCGACATCGAAACTGGTAAACCGGTCACAGAACCCGTCGTCCTGACCAAAGCGCAGCGCGCAACGCTCAGTCGAACAGCGGATTAACTCGAAGGCTTTTGCGAAGGCGAACTTCGCCGCCTAAGGGTATACCAAACCACGAAAATCCGGGAAATCAGCATATCGCGCGCGCCGCTGTTCCAGTGGCTCGTGAGGCTCACCACCTGCGCGCAACAGACACCCACGCGGGGCGATATAACTGTCGATCCGACGATGCGGTCTTGGCCTCCAAACCAGATTGAAGGCGCAGAGTTTGGGAAAGAACCAGATCTCGGAATAGTTCAGATGATCGTGCATCCACCACGCAAGATCGCGCCAGTCCCGCCCGTCAGCAAAGCGATCGGCAAACCATGGGATCACGATCGATGCGCCGGCGATTCGGGCATCACCTTCTCCGCGATCCCAGATATGGCATTCCATAGGATTGTCATTGCGGGCACAATTCAGCTTGTTCTCGTTGCCAAATCGATTCAGGGCGGGTGACCGATATCCCGACCGCACGGCAATGCGCCCAAAGGTTTCCTCAAGCGGATCCAGCAGCGTCTGACAAAAGGCACGTCCAGTCTCGATGGCCAGATCGGGATTTTCGGGGATATTTTGCAACTGATGAAAATTGGCAATCTCGGAATAGAGGAAATCTCGCATGTAGAAATACCGGGACAGTCGCACCCGTCCCAATGTCTCCAGACTCCACATACTTCCGGGTTTGCGCATCCTCGTCCCCTCGCCTTAGGGCGGTCATTCAATCCCTTGCGCGGCAAGCCAAGTCAGTATTCCGCTGACGGTCCTGTCCGTCTGCCCCGGAGACATCAGCCGGCCGGAAACCACATGCGAGTGCGGATCATCCCCCGGCCCCATGGTTACCAGCTGAACCGATGCCGGCCCGCCCCATGCCTGCGCCACTTTGTGCGTGCGCTTGGGCCGCACCACTTTGTCATCATCAGAGAACCAAAACAGGGCCGGGATATTCGCCGTCGAAAAGTCCAGCGCATAGACGGCATCGACCAGCACGGACATCGGCACCACGGCCTCCCAAGGATACACCACGGTCCAGTATTTGTTCTTTTCCGCATCCGGCCCAGGCGCCCCCCGTTCAGGTCCCATGATCATCGGCAACCAAACCCGCGCCCAAGGCAAGGACGGTATCCAAGCAGCCTTGTCATTCACGCCAAAATTCGGGGACACAAAAATCATCGCCGCGACATTTGCGCTGAGTTCCGGATCCAGAGCCGCCGCCGCTGCCAATGTCCCGCCCGTTGAGGTTGAGATGACCACCACCTGATCCCCGACAGCCCGCGCTGCTGCCAGCGCCTCGGCTGTATCCTGCATCCAACCCGAGGCCGTCGCCTCGGCCATCGCAGCCCCGTCACGGCCATGCCCGCCCAGCCGTGTATAGACCAGATTCGCCTCCAACGCCTCGGCCACACGGTCCGGAACAGGGCGAATCTCCTCAGAAGTCGCGGAAAACCCATGGATATACAGAACGGAATACAGTGTTCTCTGCTCTTTGAAACCGTCGCGCCACACCACCCGCTTTTCAACACCCGGCACGATATCATCAAAGGCAGATTCGATGCTTTCGAAGTATACCTGAACCCCCTCGCCGAATTTGCGGGCCTCGAACCGAGGGTGCAATTCGACCGGTTCCCTTGGCCCAAAGACATAAACCAGCGCACCAACCGCAATCAGTGCCAACAGAAATCGCCCCAAAACCCACCCGAACAATCGCATCAGGCACCCCCCATCGCATCGAGGATCGCCCGCTCGATAATCCCCAAACACGGCCCGTCCGAAAACCGATGATCGGCATCCTTGACCAGTTCCAAACGGATATCCGCGCCGGTCACATGTTCCAGCAGCCGGACGGCAGTCTCGGTCGAAACTGCCGTATCAGCTGTGCCCTGCAGAAACCTGACAGGAAATGGCAATTCCAAAGGTGTGCGTAACACCAATTGTCGCCTCCCATCCTCGATCATGCGTTTGGTGATGATGTAGGGCTCCATGTAATCCGACGGCAGTTCGACATGGCCCACGGTCTCCAAAGCGGTCTTCTGCGCATCCGAGAATGATGCCCAATACCCGTCTTCCGTAAAATCGGGCGCCGCAGCGATCGTAACCATCCCCGCGATCCGCTCAGGCATCACGCGCGCCAGCAACAATGCCTGCCAGCCCCCCATCGACGAGCCCACCACGATCAGCGGCCCATCGGTCAATGTCTCAATCGCAGCAACCGCATCCTCGTGCCAATCACCGATACACCCTTCCTCGAACGTGCCCGAGCTTTCGCCGTGACCGGAATAATCGAACCTCAGAAACCCCTGCCCACGTACCCGCGCCCAGGCCTCAAGGTGCACCGCCTTGGTGCCTTCCATATCCGACTTCAGGCCGCCCAGAAAGACCACCGTCGGCCCCACCCCCTTGCTCTGGTGATACGCCAGCCGCCGTCCCTGCGCCGTTTTCAGAAATTCTGCCTGTGCCATACCATCCTCACTGCTGCTAACCTCATCATGCACGTCCGGGCATCGGCTGCAATTCCCGGCTCCCAACCCTTCATCTTTTCGAAAATACTCCGGGGAGCGCGAGGGGCAGCGCCCCTCGCACCCACCCTTGACACACGCACCACCACCTGCCAAAGCAGCGCAACACACATAACCCGCAACCGGGCGTTCAGTGGGCGCCAAACCGACGAGGAGAGCCAATATGGCCCTGGATTCAAAATCCGTCTCACTCACCTTCCCCGATGGCAATGCACGATCCTATGACGCCGGTGTCACGCCTGCGCAGGTGGCGGCCGACATCTCGACCTCGCTGGCCAAAAAGGCCATCTCGGCCACGGTCGACGGCAAGCACTGGGACCTGCAATGGCCCATCAACGCCGACGCGCAAATCGCCATCCACACCATGAAAGACGAGGCGCAGGCCAATGAGCTGATCCGCCACGACCTGGCGCATATCATGGCGCGTGCGGTGCAAGAGATCTGGCCCGACACCAAAGTCACCATCGGCCCCGTGATCGATAACGGCTGGTACTATGACTTCGACCGCGCCGAACCCTTCACCCCCGAAGACCTCGGCCTGATCGAGAAAAAGATGAAGGAAATCATCAACAAGCGCGACGCCGTGACAACGGAAGTCTGGGACCGTCAGCGCGCGATCGATTTCTACACCGCCAATGACGAGCCCTATAAGGTCGAACTGATCGACGCCATCCCCGGCGATGAGCCGCTGCGCATGTATTGGCACGGCGACTGGCAGGACCTCTGCCGCGGCCCGCATCTGCAGCACACCGGTCAGCTGCCGGGTGATGCATTCAAGCTGATGTCCATCGCCGGCGCCTATTGGCGCGGCGACAGCTCGCGCCAGATGCTGCAACGCATCTACGGCGTGGCCTTCACCGGCAAGGAAAAGCTCAAGGCCCACCTGCACATGCTGGAAGAGGCCGCCAAACGCGACCACCGCAAGCTGGGCCGCGAGATGGACCTGTTCCACATGCAGGAAGAAGCCCCCGGTCAGGTGTTCTGGCACCCCAACGGCTGGACCATCTACACCCAACTGCAGGACTATATGCGCCGCAAGCAACGCGCAGGCGGGTATAACGAGATCAACACCCCACAGGTCGTTGACCGCAAACTGTGGGAGGCCTCGGGCCACTGGGAGAAGTACCAGCACCACATGTTCCTGGTCGAAGTCGACGAAAGCCGCGATGGCGAGCATGACGACGCCAGCTCGAAGAACCGCGATCAGACCCGGATCAACGCGCTGAAGCCGATGAACTGCCCCTGCCACGTGCAGGTGTTCAATCAGGGCCTCAAAAGCTATCGCGATCTGCCCCTGCGGCTGGCCGAGTTCGGATCATGCGCGCGGTTTGAACCCTCGGGCGCCTTGCACGGCATCATGCGCGTGCGCGGGTTCACGCAAGATGACGCTCATATCTTCTGCACCGAGGACCAAATCCAAGAGGAATGCGCCCGCTTCATCGACTTTCTGGCAAATGTCTATGACGAGCTCGGCTTCAAAGAGTTCGAGATCCGCTTTGCCACCCGCCCCGAAAAACGCGTGGGTACGGATGAAAGCTGGGATTATGTCGAAGGCGCGCTGGAAAACGCGATCAAGGCGGTGGGCCGGGATTATACGCTGGAGCCCGGCGATGGCGCTTTCTACGGCCCCAAGCTGGATTTCTATTTGACCGACGCCATCGGCCGGGTCTGGCAATGCGGCACATTCCAGGTTGATCCCAACCTGCCCGAGCGGCTGGACGCGACCTATGTCGGCGCTGATGGCGACCGGCACCGCCCCTATATGCTGCACCGCGCCTGCCTGGGCTCGTTCGAACGGTTCATCGGCATCCTGATCGAGAACTGGGAAGGCAAGCTGCCGTTCTGGCTGGCCCCGCGTCAGGTCGTGGTTGCCTCGATCACCTCTGATGCGGATGCCTACGTCAAAGACGTGGTCGACACTCTCAGGGCGGCAGGTGTGCGGGCCGAGGCCGACATTCGCAACGAAAAGATCAACTACAAGGTCCGCGAACACTCAGTTGGTAAAGTCCCCGTGATTCTCGCGGTCGGGCATCGTGAAGTGGACGACCGTACCGTCAGCGTGCGGCGTCTGGGCGAAAAACAAACGCAGGTTCAATCGCTTGAGACTGTAACAAATGAGCTGTCGCAGGCCGCGACACCGCCCGATCAGCTGTAACATTCGGCGGCAAATCGCTGAAAATCCGGCCCTGAATTCGGGGCCGGATTGAAACAATTAGCAATTTTCATTTCGAAAACAATTTGTTAACCTGCAAGAGGGCATGACAGTCTTTGACGGGGTTGTGAGACACGGGCTCGTGAATTCAACTCTGCGGCCCAAGCCACTACCTTTGTCAGTGTCACAAGCAGACATACGCAGTCAGCAAAAGGATTACTCGAGATGTCGAACACCGCAAAAACACTGGTTATCGCAAGCGCAGTTGCAGCCGCCGTTTCGGGCGTTGCCACCACAGCAAGCGCCCAGGCGAAAGAGAAATGTTATGGCGTGTCTCTGGCCGGTCAGAATGACTGTGCCGCAGGCCCCGGCACCACCTGTGCGGGCACTTCGACCGTCGATTATCAGGGCAACGCATGGACTCTGGTCGATGCCGGCACCTGTGCCGATATCGAACTGCCCAAGACAGCAGACGGCGCAGCCCGCGAAGGTTCGCTGGAGCCGCTGGATCGTGACCTGCCGGCATAAGGCTGAACATTCGAATGTCAGGGGGCGGGCAATCACGCCCGCCCCTTTGTCGTGATCAGGGAATAGGTTCATGTTGGACGATGCACTCAGGTCGAACCGTTTGCCCGCAGCTCCGGGTGTCGGCTATAAGCCTCAGCATTTCTCGCAGATACTTGACCACGCAAAACCAGTGGCCTGGCTGGAAATCCATGCCGAGAATTATATGGGTGATGGCGGACGCCCTCTGGCGCAACTGCGTCATCTGTCCGAACTTTTCCCGATCTCCGTCCACGGTGTCGGTTTGTCAATTGGCGGCGACACTCCGTTGGACGCGGATCACCTTGCGCGATTGAAACACCTTGTCGGATGGCTGAACCCCGCCAGCTTTTCTGAACATCTGGCCTGGTCGACCCATGACAGCCACTTTCTGAACGACCTGCTGCCGCTGCCCTATACCGATGCAACGCTAAGTCGCGTCTGCGATCATATTGATCAGGTACAGGAAATTGTCGGGCGGCAGATGCTTCTGGAAAACCCGTCCAGCTATCTGGCCTTCGAAGAAAGTACATGGTCCGAACCCGATTTTCTGCGCGAAATCGCGCGACGTACCGGATGCGGCCTTTTGCTGGACGTGAACAACGTCTTCGTGTCAGCGACCAATCTGGATTTCTCACCGCAGGGCTATATCGACGCCTATCCGCTGGACAAGGTCGGTGAAATCCACCTTGGCGGCCATGATGAGGATGAGGACGACCACGGCAAACCGCTGTTGATCGACAGCCATGGGCGCGAGGTTGTGGACCCGGTCTGGGCGCTTCTGGATTATGTGCTGGACAAATCCGGCCCAAAACCCCTGTTGATCGAATGGGACACGGATGTTCCGGACTGGCCTGTTTTGCGGGCCGAGGCGGAACGCGCGCAAACCGCGCTCGAACGGGTTCCGGCATGAGCGTGTCGCAGACACATTTTCACACGGCCCTGCTGGATGCCAATCAACCTGTCCCTGACGGTCTGCTGGACGCCGAAAACCGACCCGCGGGTCGCAGGTTCAGCGTTTACCGCAACAATGTTGCCGTGTCGCTGACCGAAGCCATGCATCAGGCTTTTCCGGTGATCACCAAACTGCTGGGCGCGCAGAACATGGACGGGTTGTCCGGAATGTTCTTGCGGCAGAATCCACCCTCTTCACCATTGATGATGTTTTATGGTGAGAAATTCCCCGAGTTTCTGGCGGGGATGGAGCAGTTGTCGCACATTGGATATCTGGCGGATGTCGCGCGGTTGGAACTCGCCCTGCGCCGGTCCTATCACGCCGCAGACAGTCAGGGGATCGAAGCCGAAGCGCTGACGCTCTCGCCCGAGGACCTGATGCAGGCGAAACTGACCCTGGCCCCTGCGATGCAGGTCATCCGATCGGAATGGCCGATCCATGCGATTTGGCGCTTCAATTCGCTAACTGACGCTCCCAAACCGGAACCCGGCGCGCAGGATGTATTGATTACCCGCGCCGAATATGATCCCGCGCCCGATCTTCTGCCCGAGGGCGGTGCCGATTGGATCGCTCTTATCGAAGGCGGGCACAGCATCGGCGAAGCCTATGAAACCGTTGTTGCAAACGCCCCCGACTTTGACCTTGGAACCACTCTGGCACTGCTTTTACAGGGCGGTGCAATTACTTCCGTGACTATCGAAAGGCTGGACACATGACTGCCCTGATCTCAACTTACAATGAAAAAATCGAAAAGGTGGACAGCGCGTCCGGCTGGTTGACGCCGACGTTGGCCCGGCTGATTTTTATCGCTGTCTTGTTGGTCTATTACTGGAATTCGGCCACGCTGAAAATCGATGGCTCGATTTTCTCGCCCTCGGCGGGTGCGTTCGGTCAGATATTCCCCAAAGCGGCCGAAGCCGTTCTGTATGACGTCACGCAGATGAGCTTTTTTCAGCGCATCGTGATCTTCTTTGGCACCGTGGCAGAATTTGTCCTGCCTGCGCTTTTGCTGGTTGGTTTGCTGACCCGTCTGGCCGCACTTGGCATGATCGGGTTTGTCTGGGTGCAGACCATTGCTGACGTGACTGGCCACGGCGTTGCATTGGGCGGTTTGTTCAACAACTCGATCACACTGATGGATCAGCGGGTTATGTGGACCTTCCTGCTGCTGGTCATTTTCATCAACGGCGCAGGCCCACTGTCACTGGATCGCATTCTGCGCTTGAAGTAACCTAGAAATGCGCCTTGGGCTGGTCCGGTTTTCCCGCGGCCAGCCCAAGCATCCCCGCAACACCTGCGAAGGCGATTGGGAACATGGTGAAGACACCGAACCCAAACGCATAATACATCCCCGCCGCCGAAATCAGCAGCAAAATGCCCGCGATCAATGCGCGTGAATGCGCCATTGCGCCGCCCGCAATCGCAAGCAAGGGCGCAACGACCGAGGCTGTCTGAACAAGCCCCGGGTTCTCAACCTGCTCGGCGATGCCTTCGATCTCGCCAAATTGGCGGATAGCCTCGACAAACCCATATCCGAAAAAACCGACGATCATTCCGACCAAACCGGCGATGACGCCCAAAACCATGGCTGCGTTGCGCATTCAAACCTACTCCGTACCTGAGCTTGTCACATATGTGATGGATCAGACGACTCCAAGTCCCCGCCGGGTCTCATCTGTCCAACCCAGGAACATCTGCCCCTCAATTGCAATCAATGGGCGCTTCATCAGAGTTGGGTGGGCGGTCAATAGATCCAACACGGGATGGTTGCGTTCCTCCTCGCTCAACCCACGCCAGGTTGTCGATCGGGTGTTGAGCAAAGCTTTGCCGAAATTTTCGAAAGCCTGTGAAAGCACTTCAGCAGGAACACCCTGCGCCCTGACATCCACAAACTCGGCTTGTGGAAGTGTTTTCAGTGCCTTACGGCAGGTATCGCATGTTTTCAGTCCATAAAGGCGCATATTTCGATTGTTCCTGTCTTTGATACAAAATTGTGCAAAACGGTTCGTTAGCCTCGGTTATTCTTGATTTTTTACTTTACCGTGCAATGTTGAAAAAGGCGGAACACGAAACTCGCGCTGTCTTGCGTGGGTGAAATAGTGATGTGTTGCCGTCGCGCCAGCCACAGCCCCACCAATTTGTGGGACAACGTGTAAGTAGAAGGAGACACGGGAAATGCCTACCGGCACCGTGAAATGGTTTAATACCACTAAAGGCTATGGGTTTATCGCCCCCGATGAAGGCGGCAAAGACGTGTTTGTTCATATCTCAGCCGTAGAACGATCCGGTCTGACCGGACTCGCCGACAATCAGAAAGTCCAGTACGAGCTGCAGGACGGCCGTGACGGACGCCAGATGGCGGCTGATTTGAAGCCATTGTAGAAGAACCTTCGTTACATCACGAAGTGTATTAAAAACGGTTAGCGGCCCAACAGACGGCCGTTGACCACTCAATTTGACGACGATATTAGCCTCGCGCCGGATCATCTGTGGCATGAGTGTCTACGGCTTTCCCCATCGCAACAGCGCAGGATATCCCGGTTGAATCGGAACAATCGTCCAGTTCCCCGGCTTGCAGATTCAGACCTGTGCCCTTCGTTGCCTTCTTTGCCCCGAATGGCGAGGCAGTCTCTCAGTGAATCCGGCGCGGGCAAGCAATTCGGGCGGGCGATCGGCTATTTGACTTTACCGGGACAAACGGTGGCGTCGCACAAAAAGCACCCTGAAATGACGTCATACATGTCTTGCTGTCGGCACAGAAAATCCATAACGAGCGGATGGATAAACGCCAGATGCACTCAGCCCTTCCGGATTACAGCCTCAAACTCGCGCCATTCGCGGGCGGTCATGCCGGAATTCTCCTGCGTGACAGCTTCACCGGACAGCATACGGCGCAGGCAGGCCACCATTTGCGCAGACAGATTGACTGCGCCAAGGCGGTAATCCTCGAACGCGCGATAGGCAAAAGGCACCCAGTCCGCCACGATCTTGCACATGGTATCCGCATAGACACGGATTTCGTATTGCGCATGTGGATCGGCCCGCAGCCGCAGGAAATGGAACAGATTGTGCAGGTCCACCTTCCAGTACCACTGCGTATAAATGTTGGCTGGCAAGTTCATCCGCGCCAATTCGCGCGCCAGCCCCTGTTGGCCGTCCTGAGCGATCATCGCCTCGTAATTGTCGTAGCAACGCGCGCTGTCGGCCTTTAGAATCTCCAACACCCGCGCGGCCTCTTCCCCCTGCAACGTGTCGCCACGTCCCTGATTGTTGACCTCGGATTGTGCGGCCACGTGTTCGGGCGCTGGGATATAAAATTCGCGGTCCAGAATCGAATACCGCGCCGAGTATTCGTTCACATTGGCGGTCCGGTGGCGAATCCACTGGCGCGCCACGAACACCGGCAGTTTGACATGTAACTTAATCTCGCACATCTCGAACGGGGTCGAATGCCAGTGCCGCATCAGGTAACGGATCAGCCCTTCGTCATTCTGAACCGATTTGGTGCCCTTGCCGTAAGATACGCGCGCCGCCTGACAGATCGCCGCATCATCCCCCATATAATCGATCACGCGAACAAAACCGTGGTCCAAAACCTGATGCGCCGTATATAGGTGGTCTTCCATACCGTCCGCGACAACACGGCGTGTCGGGCTTGCCTGCGCGCGTTGCGCTTCGATCTCGGCCAGTTGGTCAGAAGACAGCGGCATGAAATTTTCCTTTCCAGCAATGAGTCGCCCACCACTATATCTCGGTCGCGCGGGGGTCGAAACTGCTATATGAAGGGTTCGTATCGTTAAATTGCACCCTGCCCGAAACCCACCGTGCCACCGCGCCCCTCGACATGCTTTGTTCGCGCGCTAAGCTGCGAACAAGCACACACGAAATAAGGAAAGTCGCGATGGGACTGACATATCTGCACACTATGGTTCGCGTGAAGGATCTTGAAAAATCCATGGCGTTTTATGAGTTGCTGGGCCTGAAAGAAACCCGCCGGCATGAAAGCGAGGCCGGTCGGTTCACGTTGATTTTTCTGGCCCCTCCGGGGCAGGAAGATGCGCCGATCGAGCTGACATACAACTGGGACGGCGATGATGAACTGCCCAGCGACAGCCGCCACTTTGGTCACCTCGCCTATGGCGTCGACAATATCTATGAGACCTGCCAGATGCTGCAGGACAATGGGATTGTGATTAACCGTCCACCGCGTGACGGGCGTATGGCGTTCGTGCGCTCGCCGGACAATATTTCGATCGAGTTGCTCCAGAACGGCGACGCTCTGGAGCCTGCAGAGCCCTGGACCAGCATGGAAAGCACCGGTCACTGGTGATCCGCTGGCTGTTCTCTCTGGGGTTGACGCTTGGCGTCAGCCCCGCTTGGGCCGAACAATGTCGGCTGGCTCTTGCCCTTGCGATGGATATCTCGACCTCGGTTGACGCGACCGAGGACATGCTGCAGCGCCGCGGGTTGGCCGCCGCTCTGATCGCGCCCGAAGTTGAGGCCGCGTTCTTTGCCTCTCCGCATCCGGTTGCGTTGGCGGTTTATGAGTGGTCCGGCAGCTTCAACCAAGCCCTGATTGTGGATTGGCACCTGGTCGACAGCCCTGAGACCCTGATCACCATCGCGCACCGCGTCGGAACCTCGGTCCGGTCGACGATGGACTCTCCGACAGCGATGGGCCATGCACTGGCATTTGGCGCAAGGTTGATGCAAAGCGCACCTGCATGCCTGTTTCGGACCATCGATATTTCCGGCGACGGTAAGAACAATGACGGGTATGGCCCCCAGATCGCGTATAAGCATTTCCCGTTCGACAACGTCACCGTCAACGGCCTTGTGATCAATGCTGCCGACTTTGAAGGCGAGGTTGACCTGATCCCGTTCTTTAAACAGGAAGTTCTGCACGGGCCCGGAGCGTTTTTGGAGATCGCCGACGGTTTCGAGGATTTTGAACAGGCAATGCGCCGCAAGCTGGAACGCGAACTCAAAGGGCTGGAACTGAGCGAGCTGTCGATAGGCGACCGTGAATGATCCGGCTGGCATGTGTTCTGGTGTGCGTCTGGGCAGGGGCCGCTACCGCGCAATGCCGACAGGCGCTGGCGTTGGGGCTGGATGTGTCCGGATCAGTCGACAGCCGTGAATATCAGTTACAGATCAAGGGATTGGCCGCAGCCTTGGGCCACTCCGAAGTGGCGCAGTTGTTGCTGTCCAACTCAGCCGCATTTGTTCGGCTTGCGGTTTTTGAGTGGAGCGAGACCGGCCATCACCGAATGTTATTGGATTGGACCGAAATTCGGTCCGCCCAGACGTTGCAGCGCGTCACACAGAACCTACGTTCGGTCACGCGCTCTGCCGCGCCGCAAGGGACAGCGGTGGGATCGGCGATGACCTTTGGAGCAAGCCTTCTGGATCAACATCCCGACTGCTGGCGGCGCACGCTGGATTTGTCGGGCGACGGCAAACACAACCTTGGCCCGCATCCGCGCGACGTCAAACAAACGCTCAGCAGGTCGGGGATCACCATCAACGGTCTGGTGATCGGTACTGACGATCCCAAACAAGGCGACAGGCGCCACGTCCAGGTCGGGGAATTATCGGCATGTTATCGTGCCTGGGTCACCCTTGGACCGAATGCGTTTGTTGAAGTTGCATTGGGCTTTGAAGCCTATGAAGAAGCCATGACACGCAAGCTGAAACGCGAACTGGAGGGGCTGATCCTTTCAGACGCATCCCCGCACATTCAGTAGATATAGCGGATTTGGTCCGTCCAATACCGCTCGACCCGTTTCAGTGATCCGGTGATATCCTCGATCCCTTCAGCCCCCAGCACCCCGCGACTTTGGAGGCCGTCTGCATGGCGCGCAAAAAGCTGCGAAACGATGTCCCGGATTTCCCGTCCGCGTGGGGTTAAGCGCACGCGCACCGAACGGCGGTCGATCTCGCAGCGCTGGTGGTGCATATACCCCATTTCGACCAGCTTTTTGAGGTTATAACTGACGTTGCTGCCCTGATAATAACCCCGGCTTTTCAATTCGCCCGCAGTCACCTCGTGATCGCCGATGTTGAACAAAAGCAACGCCTGCACAGCATTGATTTCCAGAATGCCGACCCGCTCGAACTCATCTTTGATGACATCCAGAAGCAGGCGGTGCAAACGCTCGACCAATGCCAGTGCTTCAAGATAACTGGTCATGAAGCCCCTGGCCCCCTGCCCGGAAACCTGCATTTCCATACTCATCCGATCCTCCGATTCACTCGCGCTGTTCCCTGCACGATGACGTGAATTTCCGAAAAATCGGTTAAGTCCAATTCTCTTCTATTTTTGAAAGGTTTGTGCGATTTCCGAGATCAGAGCAGCAAACTGTTCAGGCGGCGCGACCTGCTCGGTCACCCACTGGTACAGGTCCTGGTCATTCTCGTGCAAAAGCGCATCATACAAGTCCAGCCCGGTGTCATCCATCTCCGCCAGGTTGCGCTCGGCATAGGCGGACAGAATCAGGTCCATCTCTTTGATCCCACGCCGCATCGAGCGCATTTTCATGCGCTTGATGCGTGTATCACGTGTTTCGCTCACTGCTCTTGTTCCAACATCAGGCGCAGTTTTTTCTCGAGCCGTGCCGCGCGTTCTGCGCTTGCGCGCATCTCGCCCCGGATCGAGCGCAGCTCAGCGACAACGCCCGCCAATTCGACTGTATCGTCATCGGAATCGACCGGCGCGTCCATGCCGTCGCCTTCGCCCGTCAACAGCCACATGATCGACACGTTCACCATACCAGCCAGCATCGACAGCCTGTTGGCGCGCGGTTCGGACAGGTCATTCTCCCACGCTGCAATGGTGGCCTTTTTGACACCCAGACGCCGCGCCATCTGTGCCTGCGTCATCCCTGCAGCGTCCCGCGCTGCCGCTAGCCGGTCCCCGAAGGTTGCAGAATCCGGGCCGTACCAGTCGTTTTCATCTTTCATCAGGGTCTCCAAATCTCTTATTCATATCGCTTGATCGTCATTCGGGCGCACCCTATGACAGACAAGCTAAACATACAAACCGAGGCCGCCATGAGTTTCCTGTCTGCGACACTCTCTCGCGTAAAACCATCACCGACCATAGCAATGACGGCGAAAGCGGCCGAGTTGAAGGCCGCCGGACGCAACGTCATCGGCCTGAGCGCAGGCGAACCGGACTTTGACACACCGCAAAACATCAAGGACGCCGCTGTTGCGGCGATTGCGGCGGGTAAGACAAAATACACCGCACCGGATGGCATCCCGGAACTCAAGCAAGCCGCCTGCGCCAAGATGAAACGCGATCACGGGTTGGAATACAGCCCGGCACAGATATCTGTGGGCACCGGCGGCAAGCAGACATTGTACAACGCGCTGATGGCCACGATGAACGAAGGTGACGAGGTCATCATCCCCGCGCCCTATTGGGTCAGCTACCCGGACATGGTGTTGCTGGCGGGTGGCACGCCCGTCGTGGTCGAAACCTCGTTGGAAAACAGCTTCAAACTGACCGCGGAACAGCTTGAGACCGCGATCACGCCCAAGACCAAATGGTTCATTTTCAACTCGCCCTCAAACCCCACCGGCGCCGGTTACAGCCGTGACGAATTGAAAGCCCTGACCGATGTTCTGATGCGTCATCCGCAAGTCTGGGTCATGTCCGACGACATGTATGAGCATCTGGCTTATGACGGTTTTGAATTCTGCACACCTGCAGAAGTTGAACCTGGTCTTTATGAGCGTACGTTGACCTGCAACGGTGTGTCCAAAGCCTATGCGATGACCGGCTGGCGCATCGGTTATGCCGCGGGTCCTGTCGAGATTATTGCGGCGATGCGCAAGATACAGTCGCAATCCACGTCGAACCCCTGCTCGGTCAGTCAATGGGCCGCGGTTGAGGCGCTGAACGGCACACAGGAATTTCTGGCCCCGAACAATGTGACCTTCAAGCGCCGCCGCGATCTTGTCGTCGAGATGTTGAACGCCATCGACGGGATCACCTGTGCGGTGCCGGAAGGGGCATTTTACGTTTATCCTTCGATCGCAGGATTGATCGGCAAAACCACACCCGCAGGCACAGTGATTGACTCGGATGAGGCTTTTGCAACGGCTTTGCTGGAAGAGGCCGACGTGGCGGTTGTCTTTGGCGCGGCCTTTGGCTTATCGCCGAATTTCCGGGTCAGCTATGCGACCTCTGACGAAGCACTGAAAGAAGCCTGTACGCGCATCCAGACCTTCTGCGCCGCGCTGAAGTGACAGGAGACGTCTGATGTCAGACCTCCTGCCAGACTATTATTTCCGTATCCGTGAAAACGGGGCGGTGGTTTTTCGGATCGACACGGAGAACCGCCATCGCCGGATCGAGATGGAGCAGATCGCTGTCATCAACATCCGAAATGGCGAGGTCAAACCTCAGGGGCAGCGTGATCTGACCGACGAAGACCGGGCCGAGATCACACGCTGGATGCAGGAACGCGCTGCCCTGCTGGCGCGCCGCGATATCGACGATATTCATCGCACCATAGACCACCTGAACCTGACTACCCAGTGGGCGCAGTCCAAAGCAACAGAGGCGCAGCTTGAGGATGTCACCGACCGGTTACTGATGGCGATGCATGATCTGCGCTCGGTACTGGTGCGTAAGAAATCGGATCGGTTGGAGAACTAAGGCTACTCGGCCGCGACCCCGACGGTGCGCACGGATTGCATCCAGAATCGCGCCATCAACAGAACCCCGGCACAAGCCAGACCGAGGACGAGACCCAGCCATACGCCGATGCCTTCCATCCCCTGAACAAAGCCAAAGTAATACGATGCGGGAATCCCCACGACCCAATAGCTAAGCGCCGCCATCACCATCGGAATTTTGGCATCCTGCAAGCCACGCAGCAGCCCAAGTGCAATCACCTGCGCCCCATCCACCAGTTGGAACAAGGCCGCCATTGCCAGCAATCCGCTGCCAATCAACAGAATCTGCGGCCGTTGCGGATCGTCGGTTTCCATGAACAAGGAAATCAGCGGCTCGGCGCAGGTCAGGAACAAAACAATCGTCAGCAAGGACATGATCAGCGACATGGCTGTCACCACGATCGCACCCTTTTCAAGATGCGCGCGGTCGCGGCGGCCCAGCGCATTTCCCGCGCGGATCGTGGCCGCGTTCGACAGGCCGAGATGCACCATGAACGTTGCCGAGGCCAGATTCAGCGCGATACCATGCGCCGCCAGGGGCACCTGTCCCAGCCATCCCATCATGACAGCCGAAGTGGCGAACAAGGACACCTCGGCCAAAGTGGTCAGGCCGATGGGAATGCCCAGGCGCAGAACGCTGTTGAACATCTCCCAATCCGGCCGCCAAAACCGCTGGAACAACCCATGTTCGGGCAAGGTGCGAACCGCATAGGCAATCACCGCCGCCAGAGACACGATATGCGTTACCACCGAGGCGATAGCGGCCCCGATCACACCCAGTTCTGGTGCCCCCCAATTGCCGAAGATCAACGCATAGTTGGTAAAAGCATTCACCACAGCCGCGACCACGGTGATCCACAACACGATCTGGGTCCGCTCCAGCGCGGCCAGATAGGATTTCAACACCATGACAAACAGTGCGGGAAACAATCCCCATCCAGCAACACGCAGGTATTGCGACGCAGTTTCAGCCACTTCAGGGTCCTGCTTTAACGCAATCAGGATCGGATAGGACCACCACAAAAGCGGCATCATCAGCGCCGCATAAAGTAGCGACAGCCACAACCCCATACGGGTAGAGCGGCGAATGCTTGTTTCATCACCTTCGGCCGCAGCGGTGGCAACCATCGGCATGACCGCCCAGCCAAAACCCGCCCCGAACAGGAACAACACGAAAAAATAACTGTTGGCCAACGTAACGGCCGCCAACGCCTCAACCCCGTACCATCCCAACATAATGGTATCGGTCAACCCGATGGCAAACTGCGCCAGATGTCCGCCGATCAACGGCAGGCCCAGCACGGCTATGGCCTGCGCATGGCCACGATATGTCATCGGATTGCTCATCCCGACAGCCTTAGGCCCGCGCCGGGACCGAGACAAGTGGGGACGCGTGAAATTTCAGCTTGAGATCAAACGGCAAACCGCCGCCCGGGCGAAAGGGCGGCGGCATCACTATTCAGCGCGGCAGGTCAGGTCGCTTTGCCATCCGGGTGCAGTGACGTGCCCAGAATATGCTCGGACCGATGAATGACATGATGCGCCTGCCCCACGATCAGCGGGTCCGGCTCACCGACCACCGAATGGTCTTTGTCCGGATAATCCACGGTCGACAGGAAATGCCGCATACAGTTCAGACGCGCACGCTTCTTGTCATTCGATTTGACGATGGTCCAGGGCGCATCTGCGGTGTCGGTATAAAAGAACATCGCCTCCTTCGCCTCGGTATAATCATCCCATTTGCTCAGACTGGCTTTGTCGATTGGCGACAGTTTCCACTGCTTCAACGGATCCGTCTCACGGCTCTTGAAGCGCCGTTGTTGTTCGGTCTGCGTGACCGAGAACCAATACTTGTAAAGCTGGATACCCGAACGGACCAGCATCCGCTCTAACTCGGGCGTCTGACGCATGAATTCCAGATACTCGTTGGGCGTACAGAAACCCATGACACGCTCGACGCCCGCGCGGTTGTACCAGGACCGGTCATAGAAAACCATCTCACCAACTGTCGGCAATTGCCGGATATACCGCTGGTAATACCACTGTCCCTTTTCTTCGTCCGTGGGCTTGTTCAGCGCAACAACGCGCGCCTGACGCGGATTCAAATGCTCCATAAACCGTTTGATCGTACCGCCTTTACCGGCGGCGTCCCTGCCCTCGAACAGCAAAACAAACCGCTGGCCGGTTTCTTGCGCCCACAACTGAACCTTCAGCAATTCGGCCTGCAACTGGGCCTTCTGGCGTTCATAATCCGCCCGTGCCATTTTTCGATCATAAGGATATTTCCCGCTTTCAAAGGCGCGCCGAATCTTTTCCGTGCTGGGCACTGCCGTTTCGGTCCTTGCTTCAGGAACGATATTGATCTTAGGCGACTTTTCTTCCGTTTGGGCGATCGCTGCCATCCAGTTTCTCCGTTGATGTACTGTTTGGCAAACGCCTAGCAAAAACCTCGAATTGCTGCTTTGATCGGCATCAAACTGCGGTGAAATCTCTCAACTCCGCCCAAAAAGCACCCAGAAAAGGCTCATGATGAACAGCCAACGCATCACATTGGGCGGACATCCCTTCTTTATCCGCCATTGGGGTAAATCAGACCGCCCACCCTTGCTCATGCTGCACGGCTTTCCGGAATATGGCGGTGCCTGGCGCGATCTGGCACCGTATTTGGCCGACAGCTATCACTGCATCGCTCCGGATCAGCGCGGCTATGGACAAAGCTGGGCCCCGAAAGGCGTAAAAAACTATATCCTGTCACAGCTGGTCGCCGATATGAGCGCCCTGATCGACCACATCGGCAGACCGGTGACGGTCCTGGGCCACGATTGGGGCGCATCAGTTGCCTATGGGCTGGCCATGTTTCGCCCCGAACAGGTTGACCGGCTGATCATCGCCAACGGCGTCCATCCGGTGCCATTTCAACGGGAAATGGCCGCAGGCGGCGCGCAATCCGAAGCCTCGCAATACATCAACCAACTGCGCGCACCAGATGCAGCCAAACATTTCTCGGCCAATAACTTTGCGCGACTGGAACGTTTCTTTCGCTTCGGCATGGGCCAGGACTGGCTCACGGCAGCGGAACTGCAGGACTACCGGCGCGAATGGGCGCGCCCTGCCCGGCTCGAGGCAATGTTGAACTGGTATCGCGCCTCCCCGCTCATGGTAGCCGCACCTGGACAGCCAATAACCGATATCCCTGCCCTGCCCCTGGACAGACTCCGCGTGGCCTGTCCACATCTCCTTTTATGGGGACTGCAGGATCGCGCCCTTCTGCCTCAATCCACCAAGGGGCTCGAAGACTTCGCACCGGACCTGACCCGCATCACATTGCCGGATTGCGACCACTGGCTACACCATCAAAACCCGCAAGCCGTCGCAAACGCCATCCTCTCCTGGCAACACTAGCCCCCACCTTCATCTTTTCCCAAATACTCCGGGGAGCGCGAGGGGCTGGCCCCTCGCTCCTGCCCTCACCGATGCCCCCAATCATCCGGGTTATCCGAATTGTTCGGCGACAAGCCCAAAACATCGCCCTCGGTCGAACAGCCCAACCCAAGCACCGTCCGATTGGCGTAGGAAAAATACGAACACACCTGATTGATCTCCAAAATCTCCCCATCGTCCCAACCAACGGCCCGCAACGCCTCGATATCCGCCTCAGTCAAATCCGCCGGAGCCTCGGTCAGCACCCGCGCATAGCGCATCGCCGCAACCTGCGCCGCATCCAACGGGGCGTCGCCCGGCTCACCCGCCTCGATCGCGGCCCGGATCGCGTCACCACGCGCCTCATCCCCCAGCAACCGCTGCAGCCCGGCAAAATGATGCTCGACGCAATAACTGCACCGGTTCAACGCGCTGACCCATACGCCCAGCACCTCAAGAAACCACTTCGGCACCTGATTGGCCGAGTGATGCAGCACGTTCTTATAGACCGCCATATGCGCTTCCATCGTATGCGGCCGCAGCGAATGCGCCATCATGATGTTGTCCACATTGTTATCCGGCCCGGTCACCCGCTCATAGAGCGTCCTCAACCGGCCCGTCGCTTCGTCAAATGGAATTGTCCTGATCCAGCTCATAACCGCCTCCTGTTTCCTCAACCACTTGAGCCGGGTTTGCACCGGATTGCAACGCGGCAGCATCAGCAATCCACCTACAACACCTCGGGCCCCTCTTCCCCCGGACCACATCACCTGCCATAATGGGGGAAACTTGAAAACAAGAGCAGCACCCATGCCCGACGATCTTTTGACGCCCGAAAACACGACCGCCTATGACGCCTCTTCGATCGAGGTGCTCGAAGGTCTGGAACCGGTCCGCAAACGCCCCGGCATGTATATCGGCGGCACGGATGAGCGCGCTTTGCACCATATGGTCGCCGAAATCCTCGACAACTCGATGGACGAAGCGGTCGCGGGTCACGCCAACCGGATCGAGGTCGAACTGCACGCAGATTACGCCCTGACAGTCCGCGACAATGGACGCGGCATTCCCATCGACCCGCACCCGAAATTCCCCGACAAATCCGCGCTCGAGGTCATCTTGTGTACCCTGCACGCGGGCGGCAAGTTCTCGGGCAAAGCCTACCAGACCTCGGGCGGTCTGCACGGCGTGGGCGCGTCCGTGGTCAACGCCCTGTCCGACTCGATGGTCGTGCAGGTGGCCCGCGACAAAACCCTGTTCGAACAACGCTTCTCGCGCGGCATCCCTCTGGGCCCCGTGGAAAAGATCGGTGCGGCCCCCAACCGGCGCGGCACAACGGTCACCTTCCACGCCGATGCCGAGATCTTCGGCCACCACAAATTCAAACCCGCCCGCCTGTTCAAATCCATCCGCTCCAAGGCCTACCTATTCTCGGGTGTTGAGATTCGCTGGAAATCTCATATCGACGACGGCGAAACCCCGACCGAGGCCACGTTCCACTTCCCCGGCGGGCTCTCGGATTACCTCAAAGAAACGATGAACGGCTCGTCCACCTATGCCGAGCAGCCCTTTGCAGGCACCGTAGATTTCAACGAAAAATTCGGCACCCCCGGCAAGGTCGAATGGGCGATCAACTGGACGCCCTCTCGCGACGGGTTCATCCAATCCTACTGTAACACCGTCCCCACCCCCGAAGGCGGCACCCATGTGGCAGGCTTCTGGGCCGCTGTCCTTAAAGGCATCAAGGCGTACGGAGAGCTGATCAACAACAAAAAAGCCGGTCAGATCACCCGCGATGACCTGATCACCGGCGGCTGCGCGCTGGTCTCGTGTTTCATCTCCGAACCCGAATTCGTAGGCCAAACCAAAGACCGCCTCGCCACGGTCGAGGCGCAACGGCTGGTCGAAAACTCGGTCCGCGACCATTTCGACAACTGGCTCGCCGCCGACACAAAATCCGCCGGCGCGATACTGGATTTCCTCATCCTAAGGGCCGAGGAACGCCTGCGCCGACGGGCCGAGAAAGAAACACAACGCAAGTCCGCCACTAAAAAACTTCGTCTTCCCGGCAAGCTGGTGGACTGTTCTTCATCAACACGCGACGGAACCGAATTATTCATCGTCGAGGGCGACTCGGCCGGTGGTTCCGCAAAAATGGGCCGCGACCGCAAAACGCAGGCCCTGCTGCCCTTGCGCGGCAAAATCCTGAACGTGCTGGGCGCGGCCAGTTCCAAACTGGGCACCAATGCCGAGATCAACGACCTGACGCAGGCCTTGGGTGTCGGCCTTGGCACCAAGTTCAACGTCGACGATCTGCGCTATGACAAGATCATCATCATGACCGACGCCGATGTCGACGGCGCGCATATCGCATCCTTGCTGATGACGTTCTTCTTCACCCAGATGCGCCCGATGATCGACGCAGGCCACCTGTACCTCGCCTGCCCGCCCCTCTACCGCCTGACCCAAGGGGCCAAACGCGTCTATTGCCTTGACGAGGCCGAGCGAGACGAATGGCTGGAAAAAGGTCTGGGTGGCAAAGGCAAGATCGACGTCTCGCGCTTCAAAGGCCTGGGCGAAATGGACGCCAAAGACCTGAAAGAGACCACAATGGACCCCGCCTCCCGCAAACTGATCCGCGTCACGATTGATGAGGACGAACCCGGCGAAACCGGCGATCTGGTCGAGCGTCTGATGGGTAAGAAGCCTGAACTGCGGTTCCAATATATCCAAGAGAACGCGCGGTTTGTGGAGGAGCTAGATGTTTGATAAACACGATTGCACAATTAGAGCTTAGATCGTCTAATTGGATTTGCAGGGTCAAGTTACACCGAAAGCGCCCTTAGAGTTGTGCGGAAATCGAGTTTCTTCGTAAAATTGATGGGCTGAGAAAATTAGAATTCTTCTTTCACTTGCTTGCTGCATTGCGCCCCTGATTGTTTCTGTAGTTTACGGTCAACCATCAGCTGCAAAAGACAACAACATTAGTTCTGAAAGTGCGCGTTCGATTTCAGAGTGGTTCAGGCGTATCGATCCGACTTCTACTAGCAATCAAGAAATTCGAGATCGTCTTGAGAAATGTGTAACTGACCTTGGCATCGTCGAATACTCCGAGATTAGTCCAGTTGGAAAAGGAAACTTAGTTACTGTAAGGGTAAACAACGTTACCAACATACCGATTTCTGGTCTCATTGTAAGTTCCAATGACAAGGTAATAGAGGCGCTCGAATTAAATGGTCGGGCAATTATTGAATTCGATCCGGTTGCATCAGGAGAATCCATAACTTATTCAGAGCAGGTCTTTGATATTCGAGAACTATTTCCAAATCGAATTCAAGTTCGAACAATTGCATTGGATGTAATCGATACTAAGGGAGTGCAAATAATCGACGATCTTTTCATGGCGCGTTGGCCCAATCTGAAGTCACAAGAAGATCTAGATTTCGCAGTTAGAACACTTTGCGAAAACGCCACAGGTAGTGAATGAATATCGGCAATCGCAGGACGAGTGCTTATAACGATTGTCTCAAGCAAGCATAGGATGGGTGTAAACACCCATCCTACATCACCAGAATACCTGCGTCCGATCCCGGCCATCTCCCCGTAGGCCGGGCTTCAGCTCGGCACACCGCAAACCCCTTGCCTAACCCGTTGATCCCGTTCACACTTACTCTCAATCCGTTATCAAAGAACGACATTTGAGGTTCCGAGCGTCCAAGACCCAATGTAACTACGAACACATTTCCGAACGGGAGGACGACATGAAAACAGTAACCCTCGGGCTGGCCCTGACCCTGATGGCCTCGGCAGCCTCTGCGCAGCAGATGCTCAGCACCGCATCTCCGATTCCGGACGGGGCTGAGACGCGGTTTTGTTATTACGAAGGTATGGCCTATTCCGAGGACGCCTTTGTGGTGCTGTTCGGCGACAACACCGTGACCTCAACTGTCAACACGCGCGAAGAACACCTGTTGCGTTGTGCACGGGGCGAGGATGGTCAGCTGCGTTGGAAACCGCAAAGCAGCTTTCAGACCAGCCGGTAATGCGGTGGGCGCGCTAGCCCACCTTGTCATCCAGCCAGACGGCAATTTGCCCGGCGGGACCTTCCCAGTCGGGTTCCATGAACAGAAAATGCGCGTGGTTTTCGACGGGCATAAAGGTCGCGCGGTCTCCGTAAAGCTTCGCCAGCGCGCGGCAGGTGTTGGGGTTCACGGCCCGATCCTCGGTGCCCGAGACGATCAGAACCGGGCAGTCGACCTTGTCGATATCGACTTTCATCGCGTGGTGATCGTCGAACATCCAAAAGAACATCTCAAACATCACCCGCCCGCTTTCCGGGCCAAGCTGGTCGAATACCTCATGCTGCTGCGCCTCGGGCATCTTGTTCAGCGCAAAGGGGGCCATCAGGTCGAAATCGACGCGCATGGGCTGTTTCCAGAACGCCCCGCCTTCCATCAAAGCGCGCGGCACGGCGCGTTCGTCGTCGGTTTCGGGCAAGGTCCCCCAAGCCGCATTCGGGTTGATCAGGACAATGGCGCTGGCCAGGCCCCGAGACGCCACCTGCTGCGCCACCACCCCCGCGATGGCGTGGCCGAGCAGCACAGGCTTGCTGTCCAGGCCTTGCAAAAATGCTGCAATATCATCGGCGTAGTCCATGACGCTGGTGTCGGTCAGGCCCGGGTCAGGCTCGGCCTTTGGGTCCCCGCCATGATAGCGCAGCGCGGGGGTATGCACCGTCCAGCCCCGCGCGCGGAAGAATTCCGCGTAATCCTGCATGCACCACGGCCCGGCAAAGGCTCCGTGGATCAGAACAATCTCTTTTGTCATGAAAATCTCCCTCACCTACAGTCAGAATGTATGATGAGGGAGAATGCGCGCAAGAGGCTTAAAGGGCAGCTTTGAACAGCGCGGTCAGGTTGTCTTCGGTCAGCTCAATCGGGTTGCCGCCGCAGGACGGGTCTATGATCGCGCCTTTGACCAGTTCAGGGATCGACGCCTCGGTCACGCCCAGATCGGAGAGTTTGCGCGGGATGCCCAGCGCATCGTTGAATTCCTGCACAAAGGCGCGGAAACCGTCAAAGCCGCCCTCAATGCCCAGATAGGCCGCGGCCTGTTGGAACCGGTCGGCGATGGTAGGGGCGTTGAAATCCAGCACAGCGGGCATACAGACCGCATTGGTGGTGCCGTGATGGGTGTTGAACACCGCGCCAATCGGATGGCTCATCGCGTGGATCGCGCCGAGGCCCTTCTGGAACGCCGTCGCCCCCATCGCCGCCGCGCTCATCATCTGGGCGCGCGCTTCGATATCGGTTCCGTCAGCATAGGCGCGCGGCAGGTAGTCCTTGACCAACCGCATCCCTTCCAGCGCGATGCCCTGAGACATGGGATGGTAATGCGGGCTGCTGAACGCTTCGACACAATGGGCAAAGGCGTCCAGACCGGTGCCCGCGGTGATGAACTTAGGCATGCCCACAGTCAGTTCCGGGTCACAGATCACGACCGTAGGCAGAACTTTGGGGTGGAAGATGATCTTCTTGGCGTGGGTTTCCGAATTGGTAATGACACTGGCGCGCCCCACTTCGGACCCGGTGCCAGCCGTTGTCGGCACCGCGATGATGGGCGCGATGGCGTCCCCATCCGCACGGGTCCACCAATCGCCGATATCTTCGAAGTCCCAAACCGGGCGCGTCTGACCGGCCATGAAGGCGACCATCTTGCCCAGGTCCAGACCCGATCCTCCACCAAAGGCAATCACCCCGTCATGACCGCCCCCATTATAGGCGGCAACCCCGGCTTCGAGGTTCTTTTCATTGGGATTCGGGTCCACGTCGCTGAACAGACCGCGGCCCAGCCCTGCGGCCTCCATAATGTCCAGCGTGGCCGTGGTGATCGGCAGGTCGGCCAAACCCTTGTCCGTGACCAGCAGCGGGCGCTTCATTCCGGCGGCGGCACAGGCCTCGGGCAGTTCCCTGATCCGGCCAGCGCCGAATTTGATCGCGGTCGGATAGGACCAGTTTCCAACAAGTGTCATGTCAGATTTCCTTTTGTTTTGAGGCCTGCCCCGGTGAGGGGGTCACTCCGGGGCAGGCAAATCGTCCTTAGGCCGTGACCTTCTTCAGGTGGTAGGATTTGGGACGTGTCAGGTTGTGGTAGCCGATAACAGACAACCCGCCGCCGCGTCCGGTGTTCTTGCAGCCCGTCCAGCACAGGCCCGGATCCAGATAGTCCGCGCGGTTCATGAACACGGTGCCGGTCTCGATCTGGTCGCCAACACGCGCAGCGCGCTCCACATCGCGGGTCCACAGGCTGGCGGTCAGGCCGAATTCGCTGTCATTCATCAATGCGATTGCCTCGTCATCCGAGGACACTTTCATGATGCCAACGACAGGCCCAAAGCTCTCATCCCGCATCACGCGCATGTCATGGGTGACATTTGTCAGAATTTGCGGGGTCAGATAAGCACCGCCATCATCTTCGGGGAAGGGGTCGATATGAGCCACCGCCCCCGCAGCGACGGCCTCATCAATCTGTGCCCGGACCTCGTCGGCAAACCGCACATTGGCCATCGGACCTATCGTTGTCTCGGCATCCAATGGATTGCCCAGCTTATAGTCCCTCACAATCTCGACCGCTTTGGCAACAAACTCATCATAGAGGCTCTCATGCACGTAGATCCGTTCGATCCCGCAACAGCATTGGCCCGAGTTGAACATCGCCCCGTCGATCAACGTGTCAACCGCCACCTCCAGATCAGCATCCTCCATGACATAGCCGGGGTCCTTACCCCCCAGTTCCGTCCCGACACCGGTAAAGGTGCCCGCCGCAGCCCGCTCCATCGCCTGCCCGCCACCTACCGATCCGGTGAAGTTCACGAAATCGAAGGCGTTGCCCGCGATCAGGTCGTTGGTCACATCGTGGCTGAGGAACACGTTCTGAAATACGTCCTCAGGCACACCAGCCGCATGAAACGCCTGCGCCATACGCTCGCCCACCAGAAGGGTCTGCGTGGCGTGCTTAAGCACCACGCTATTGCCCGCGATCAGCGCAGGCGCTACCGTATTGATCGCCGTCATGTAAGGGTAGTTCCAGGGCGCCACCACAAACACCACCCCATGCGGAATACGTTTGATATAGCGCTGAAAGGTCTCATCCTCACCCACGGCAATATCGGCCAGCGCGTCCTCGGCAATCGCAGCCATATGGCTGGCGCGCTCATTGAAGCCACCAAACTCGCCACCATAACGCACCGGACGCCCCATCATATGCGCCAGCTCGGGCACGATTTCGTCGTTCATCGCACCCACAGCGGCCACGCCTTCCATCACAAGATCAATCCGCTCCTGCAACGGCCGCGCCGTCCACTTCGCCTGCGCCGCACCTGCCCGTGCGACGGCCGCCATTGCCGTATCCGCCGACAGCACCTCACGCTCTGCAAAAACCGATCCATCAACCGGCGAGACACATTTCAACATCTGCCCCATCTTCACTCCATCTCGAATGACAGCAGGATCCCTGCTTCATCTGGCTAAAAATATCCCGGGGAGCGCGAGGGGCTGGCCCCTCGCTCCTGTCCCTCAAGCTCGCTCAAACCCGCGAGCAATCTCCCAATCAGTCACCACCCGCTCGAACTCTTCAATCTCCACCTCAGCCGCGCGGGCATAATGATCCACAACATCATCCCCCATAGCCGTCCGAAGCATGCCCGACCCGTGCAACGCATCCCGCGCCGCACGCAGGTTGCCCGGGATCATCCCCGTCTCGCCCTGATAGACGTCCCCCTTGGTCGGAGGCTGCAACTCCAGCCCCTCCTCAATCCCCGCAATCCCGGCAGCAAGCATACCCGCTATCGCGAGATAGGGATTCATGTCCGAGCCCGGAATCCGGCACTCCACTCGCACAGCTTTGGTGCCATCCCCACACAGGCGGAACCCTGCGGTACGGTTGTCCACCGACCAGATGATCCGCGTGGGCGCAAAGGTGCCTTTCATGAACCGCTTATAACTGTTGATATAAGGGGCCATGAAATAAGTGTAATCCGCCGCGTATTTCAGCAATCCAGCCATATAGCTCTTCATCACCACCGACATCCCAAGCGGATCTTTTTCGTCGAAAAAGATTGGCTCCCCACCAGCCCAAAGCGACTGATGGACGTGCGAGGAACTGCCCACTTTCTCATGATGCCACTTCGGCAAAAACGTCGCCGCATGCCCGTGCTGCCACGCAATCTCTTTCACCGCGTTTTTCGCGATCGAATGATACTCGGCGGTCTCCATCGCGGGCGCATATTTGACATTCAACTCTTCCTGCCCGGTCTCGGCCTCACCTTTCGAGTTTTCAACCGGTATCCCCGCATCCCACAAATGATTGCGGATCGGACGCATCACATGCTCTTCCTTGGTGGTCTGAAGGATGTGGTAGTCCTCATTGTAGCCCGAGATCGGTTCCAGATCGCGAAAGCCTTCCTTGCGAATCTGATCAAAACTCTTCTCGAACAGAAAGAACTCCAACTCCGTCGCGCACATTGCGTCATAGCCCATCTCTTTCAGACGATTGACCTGACGCTTGAGAACCGAACGCGGAGCATGTGCGACTTCCTCATGCGTGTGATGATCCAGCACATCGCACATCACCATCGCCGTGCCTTCTAGCCATGGCACCGGGCGCAGCGTCCCGAGGTCCGGTTTCATGACGTAATCGCCATAACCCCGCTCCCAACTGGTCGAGGCGTACCCGTCCGGGGTGCCCATCTCAAGGTCGGTCGCTAAAAGGTAATTGCAGCAATGAGTCTCTTCCCAGGCTCCGGCAACGAAATGGGCGGCATGAAACCGTTTTCCCATCAGACGGCCCTGCATATCCACCATGCAAACCAACACAGTATCAATTTCTCCGGCCGCAACCTGTGTCTTAAGATGCTCGAATGTCAGCATAGATTACCTCTGAGATGTGCGAGAATTTTCGCCGAAAATTCTTGGTCTTCGAAAAAGCCGGCCCGCCAAGAAGCGGGCCGGCCAATGGCATTACCCGTAGCGGTACGGCCGTCCGGCCTTCAGCATGTCGGTGTTATATTGCTTGAAGATGTCCACAACTTTCGCCTTGATTTCGGACTCGGCGGCGATCTCATCCCAGAACACAACCGCTGCTTCTTCGACCTGTGACCATTCTTCATCCGGAATCGATGTCAGCTGCAGCTTGTCACCATTGACGCGCAGGCTGGCTTCGCCACCCCAATACCACCACTGGCGATAGTAGTGAGACTGGTCACAGCACACCCGGAACAAGGTCTGCAAATCCTCGGGCAGTTCATTCCAGCGATCCATATTGGCAAAGAACGACCCCGCCCATGCTCCCGAAATGTTGTTGGTCAGGAAATAGTTGGTCACATCCGCCCATCCAACAGTGTAATCTTCGGTGATGCCCGACCACGCGATGCCATCCAATTCGCCGGTCTGAACGGCAACTTCGATGTCTTCCCACGGCAACGTAACGGGCACCACGCCGAACTGGCTCAGGAATCTGCCTGCCGTCGGGAAGGTAAAGACGCGTTTGCCCTTCAGGTCCTCAAGGCTGTTGATCGGATCCTTGGTCGCAAAATGGCACGGGTCCCAGGCTCCTGCCGAGATATGCTTGACGCCAACCTTCGAATATTCCTCGTCCCAGATCTCGTTCAGACCGTATTGGTTGAACAGCACCGGCACATCCAGAGAATAACGTGAGGCGAACGGGAAATACCCGCCGAACACAGTCACTTCGGTGGGCGAGGCCATCGAATCGTCATCCGATTGCACCGCATCGATGGTGCCCCGCTGCATGGCGCGGAACAGTTCACCGGTCGGGACGAGCTGATCGGCATAGAACAGCTCGATCTGCATCCGGTCCCCGGCAATCTTGTTGAACATATCGATAGCCGGATCAATCACATGGGCGGCCAGCGCCGGACCCGCATAGGTCTGCATCCGCCATGTGATCGTGCTTTGTGCCAGCGCAGGCGTCGCCAAAGGCGCGGCAGCGACACCAACCCCGGCTGTCTTCAGAAACTTGCGTCTTGTTGTCATGTTTTCGTCCTCTCCAGTTGGGTTTCGATTTGTGATGCCTTCCGGCACTCTGATTATCTCACATGCAGCAATGTGCGTTGGCGGTTTGGGTCACGATGTTCTGCCCGGGCCAGGTACTGAAACCGCCTTTACATCCATCACTTCCCGTTTGCATCGACATGGCCAGCGTTCCGGTCTGATTATAAGTCGGATCGCCACCCGGGCGCGATTTTGCGCCCAGATCGGACACCCAGCCGATCGCGCATTTCGAATAGCCTTTGCCATGCGCCGCTTTCACTTCAGCGCCCGAGCACAAACGCGCCCCGTTGGCGGCGCACAGGCTGGCCGCTGCTCCGTAGTTCAGAACGTAGTTCACGCCCGGCGGCGAGGCGTGAAAGATACAGAACCCGTATTTTTCGACCGACCCGGGGTCAGCGCATAGCTCTGAGCGAACGGATTTGATCGCTTCATAGTGAGTCGAGATCTCGTCCCGCTTGGCTTCCACTTCGCTTTGCATTGCGGAAATGGCCTGGCTGGCTTCGCTTTCAAAAACGGCGTCCACCGCCTCGTCAAGAGTTTCGCGGACATCTGACAATGTGACAATTCCGGTTATCCCGAAAACCGCCGCGATAGCCGTGATTGCAGCGCCGCCATACAGGATGCGGCTTTCGAGCTTTTGAATGCGGAGCTCCAGTTTATGCGAAGTCTTGTCCTCGTCCATTCTGCGTGCCTCCTGGATCATTTGCCGTAAACGTAATCTGGCAGCCACAATGCGATCTGCGGAAAAACCATGATGATCGACAAAGCCAGCACCATCACCAGAACAAATGGCAGAATGGACCCGTATATGTCACGCAGAGTAATTTCCGGCGGTGCCATCGCGCGCATCAGGAAAAGATTATATCCGAAGGGGGGCGTCATGTACGCGATCTGGGTGGTGATCGTATACAGCACCCCGTACCAGATCAGGTCAAAGCCCAGCGCACCAACCAGCGGCACATAGAGGGGCGCAACAATCACCAGCATCGCGGTGTCGTCCAGAAATGTGCCCATGACGATAAAGCTCAACTGCATCAGGATCAGGATCATCCAGGGTGACAGTCCCAGCTGCGCGGTAAACAGGTTGTCGATCGCCCTGACCGCTCCCAATCCGTCGAACACCGCGCCAAAACCCAATGCCGCAAGGATGATCCACATGAACATGCACGAGATCGCCAGCGTCTGCTTGGTGCAATCCTCAAAAATCTTCCAGGTCATGCGCCGTTTCACGACCGACACAACCAGCGCCGTCAGCGCCCCGATCGCCGAGCTCTCCACCAACGAGGTCCAACCGTTCACAAAAGGCACCATCATAGCCGCAAAGATGATCAGCGGCAGCGCCCCTGCCCCCAACAGCCGGATTTTCTCGGCCCGCGGCACGGTGTGCGCGTCTTCCATAGCCGGGCCTAGCTCGGGCTGGATACGGCAGCGCACCCAAATATAAAGGATGAACATCCCGGCCATCAGCAGACCCGGCACAATCCCAGCCAGCCAAAGCTGCCCCACGGGTTGCCGGGCAATCATCGCGTAAAGTACCAGCACGACCGAGGGTGGCACCAGAATACCCAGGCTGGAGCCCGCCTGAATGACCCCGGTAACCATGGTCTTGTCATACCCCCGCCGCAGCAACTCGGGCAACGCAATGGTGGCGCCGATGGCCATACCCGCAACGCTGAGCCCGTTCATGGCCGAAACCAGAACCATCAGACCGATGGTTCCTATCGCAAGCCCGCCGTTTACCGGGCCCATCCAAACATGGAACATGCGATACAGATCATCAGCCAGACGGCTTTCCGACAGCACATATCCCATGAAGATGAACATCGGGAGGGTCAGCAGCGGATACCATTTCATCAGCTTCATCGCGGCAGAAAAGGTGATGTCCTGCCCGCCCGTGCCCCACAATGCCAACGCGGCAACGGTGGCAACGGCACCGATCGCGCCAAAGACACGCTGGCCCGTGAACAGCATCAGCATCATCGACGCAAACATGAAGATGGCAATGTATTCCTGGCTCATGCCCGACGCACCCCGATCTCCTGCCCGTTGATCCTGGCGATGTCCTTGAAGAACTCTGATATCGCCTGCAGCAGCATCAGAAAAAAGCCCAACACCATGATCGACTTAATCGGCCAGATATAGGGCCGCCACGCGGTAGATGAGCGTTCAAGCCGTCCGATCTCTTCACTGCCGGTCAGCAGTCCGGTGAAGTACGACACCGGTTCTGTGCCCCAGTAACCAAGACTGTAGGCGGTCGAGCCCAGCCCACCGTAAAACAAAACCCCCAGATACAGGATCAAAAGCAAAACGGTGAAAGCGTCGAACCACGCTTTCTTGCGATGGCTCCAGTTGTGATAAAACAGGTCCATCCGCACGTTCGATCCCAATTGGATCGAATATGGCCCGCCCATGATGTAATAGGTCACCATCGCGAACTGCGCCATCTCGAGCGTCCAGAGCGAAGGCAAAAAGAAGGTCTTCGAGATCGAGGACCACAACAAGATTCCCATCATCACAAACAGGCCCCACATCATGACCCGCCCGACCCGGTAGTTGATCGCATCAACCACGCGGACATATGCCCCCATGACGCGGATCACCCAGCTGCCCCCTCTTCGAACCCGGCCAGCGTGCGCGTGATCCACGGCACCAGACATTCCGCAGCCTTGCTTTGTTGCCGGGGTGTCGCAATCAGATCATTTCTGAGCTCGATCATCACGTTCAGCAGCCCGTTGGGCAGAGCCTGCGCATCCAGCGTGTGTGCAACGCCGTCGGCGGCCGAATAAGGCTCGTTCATACGGGTCACATAAGGGTTATCGACGGAATACCCTGCCATCATCGCGCGGGCGAACCTGTCGTCGGCACCGTGCAGAATGCCCAGTTCGACTTGCCGTCGCTGACCCAGATATACAGGGGTGAAACTGTGAATTGTCACCATCAGTTCCAATGAGCTTCGATGCGTCCTTATCTGGTCTGACAAAGCTGTTCGAAACGGATCATAGACGTTGGTAATCCGCGCCTTGCGCTCATCAGATGACAGCGCAGCGTTTGCGGGAATATCAACGTCTTCGCTGCGCGACGGCATTGCACCAGCGGCTTCGGGCGGCCGGTTGCAATCATAAACCAGACGCGAGACACCCCCATAGACCAATGCAGCAGATAAACGTCCGGCAATCAATTCAGCTACGGCCAAGGCCCCCGGATCCCAGGCGATGTGACTATCCAACGCCGCGGCATCCAGCCCCATGGTGCCCAGAAATTCCGGGATACGGTTCGACGCATGCTCGCACACCACCAAAACCGACGGCGCGGTGCCCGCGTTTTCTGTGTGAACAACTGTGCCGAAGTCCAATCTGCTGCCCTGTGATTCCAAGAATGATCGGTTCTGGAAAAATTTCCACAAGCATTACACATCTGTCAATAATTTTCCTGTTAAAATTACACCACACTTGAACTTGATGAAAAATTATTCACACTGACACCGAAACGCTGAGAGGAGGATCTTAAGTGCGTGTGACGGATCGGCTGTTGGCCCATCGTGACAAGATGACACCTTCCGAGCGGCAACTGCTCGGCGTTTTGCTGGACGACTACCCTATGGCCGGGCTTGGTGGCATCACCGAGCTGGCGACGGCCGCGTCGGTTTCGACCACGACGGTTGCCAGAATGCTGCAAAAAACCGGGTTTGACGGCTATCCGCAGTTTCAGGCCGCCCTGCGCAGCGAGGTCAAAGAGATGATCTCGGACCCCGTTGCCAAGCGCGATGTCTGGAAAAACGATCTGCCCGAGGAACACATTCTCAACCGCTACTCCCAGCAAACGCTCGCCAACCAGAAACGCACGATTGACGAGATTGATCCGTCGGAATTTGACAGTTTCTGCAACCTGTTATGCGACCCCTCCCGGCGGATATTCATCACCGGCGGTCGCATCACGGGCACTTTGGCGCAATACCTGTATCTTCATTTGCAGATGATACGACCGGATGTGCGCCTTTTGCCGGTGGCCGCGTCATGGACCCATGAATTGCTGGATATCCGCAAGGATGACGTGCTGATCGCACTGGATGTTCGGCGCTACGAAAATACGACTTTACTGATCGGCCAGCTGTGTCAGGAACGCCAGGCGCAGATTGTTTTGCTGACGGATCAGTGGCGCTCGCCCATTCATCGCATGGCCAAGCACACCTTCGCGGCCCGTATTGCCGTACCGTCGGCATGGGATTCGATGGCTGCGATCCTGACTTTGATGGAATGTGTCATCGCCGAAATGCAGGAACGGCTGTGGGATTCGGTCAAAGACCGCACGGATGAGCTGGAACAGGCGTTCGACCGCACCAAGCTGTTCAGAAAATTTGGCCAAAGTTCAGGCTCTTAACTGTTACAAACCCCGCAATTCTACAACTGCGCGTGAGGAGTGTTGCCAGCCGCGCGGCAGAGGTTCACTTTGGAGCCATGACTTTTGTGACTGAAAATCAATTACCGTTGCTGATCATCTTCTTCTTGATCGGGTTGATCGGCACTGGATTTCTGTTTCGCAAGCCAGCCGGACATCGTGCCTGGAAGCTGGCCGATCTGGTCTGGGTTGTACTGGGCGGCATCGGTGCATTGGTGGCGGTTCTGGCGGGGCTTTATACCTCGGACAGTTCTCGACTGGACCGGCAGATCGACGTCGCCTACGCCGCCACGCTTGCTTTTGACAGGGATGCCGCGCGCTTTCGGCTGCGCTTTTGTGATCCGGCCTATGACCCGGATACCGGGGTTTTGTGCGAAAAGGTCGAGTTTCTGTCGGCCTCAACCGCCAGCAACTCAGAATTGCCCTTGTTTATCGCCGTTACCAACGAAGTGGCCCCCCTGCAGGGGCTTCAGTTTCTGTTTGGACGTCAGGACAAGGACGACATGGATGACATGCGCGAAATGACCGCCAAGGCTGACGCATTCAACATCGATCAGTTTCTCGTTTTCACGACTCTGGACGAAACCACCCAAGCCGCCATCGACAATATGCGCCGCAAAGTGCCCGCGATTGCGGGCGACTATCTGATTTTGGCGCAAAGCTATGACGATCTGGTGGATCAGGTCGGAAAACTGAAAGACGAGTGGGAGTATCTGCAGGCCAACGCGCATATTCTGGTTTTGCAGATCGTCGCGCTGTGTTTGGTGAGTTTTGCGGCGCCCTTCCGACTGGGTAAATCCATCGTGGAGCTACGCTCGGCCTTTAGCGCCGATAGGACTGCGCCAGAACCTCGGGGTCCGCGCCGCAATAATACCGGGTCAGCGTCCAAAGGTTCCAAGCCCCCCTCCGGATCCAGCCCTGACGGGTATAGCGTTCCGCACTCGTGACTGCGGCCGCATTCAACACCACAACACGCGGCAGTGCCCGGATCAGGGCGACATCTTCCATCAGGGGGACATCCGGAAAACCGCCCGCAGCAGCATAGAGCCGCCGCGGCACCAAAAGGCCCTGATCCCCGTAGGGTAGCCCGAACAACCGAGTGCGCAAATTGGCCCATCCCGCGACCCATTTGGGGCCAAATCCCGTTGCACGGAACACAAGGCGGAAAGCAGCCGGGCGCGGCGAAGTCAGGTGCTCTGCCACGACTGCGCTCCAACCAGGTTGCAGTTCGGTGTCGGCGTGCAGGATCATTAGCCATTCGCCTTTTGCCGCATCGCAACCCCGCCGCAATTGCCCGCCGCGTGATGGCACTCCGGTGATAATCACTGCCCCCGCCTCGTCAGCCATTTCAAGCGTCAGGTCGGTGGAGCCGCCATCGGTCACGATCAGCTCGCGGATCAGCCCAGAATGCAGCCCTTCCATCAGCGCCTGCAAAGTCGCGGGCAGCTCTTTCCCGGCGTTCAGCGTCGGGATAACGATACTGATCGGTGCGGACACGTCGGAAACCCTCTGGTCATGGCGTTGCGAAAGCCTATATCACGGTGCCAAACCCAAAGACGAGGACCAACCCATGCCCAATCGCCGCATTTTGCGCCTGACCGGGACGGATACCGACAGCTTTCTGCAGGGGCTGATCACAAACGACATTCAGCGCCTTGATAACGGGTTGGTCTACGCAGCGTTGCTGACGCCGCAGGGCAAGTTTCTGGCGGATTTCTTTTTGAAACGCGACGGCGCGGATGTCGTGCTGGACGTTGCAGAAACGATAGCCGATGACGTGATCAAGCGGCTGTCCATGTATAAGCTGCGCGCGGATGTGCGCATTGATGCGACCGACCTGAACGTGCAACGCGGAACCGGTCCGGCCCCCGACGGTGCCCTGCCCGACCCGCGGCACGCTGATCTGGGCTGGCGCAGCTACAGCACCAATCCGGAAAGCGATGACGGCACTGATTGGGACGCGATCCGGGTGCGCCACTGCATTCCGGAAACCGGGGTCGAGCTGACGGCGGACAGCTACATCCTGGAATCCGGGTTCGAGGCACTGAATGGGCTGGATTTCAAGAAAGGCTGTTATGTCGGTCAGGAGGTCACAGCTCGCATGAAACACAAGACCGAGTTGCGAAAGGGCCTGAGGACCGTCGACATCACAGGCAGCGCACCAATCGGGGCCGAGATTCAGGCCAATGGCAAAGCGGCGGGGGTCGTGTTCACCCAATCCGGCGGCAAGGCCATCGCCTACCTGCGCCTTGACCGGGCCAAAGGAGAGATGACCGCCGGCGACGCAACCCTGCATTTGCCGGAATAACGATGTTGCCGATGCATCACCCTGCACAGGTGGCACCTTGCTGAGTGTTTGACGTCCTCCGAGCGCGCGGTATCACTGTAAGAGGTGGACGTTTCGGGATGTATGCATGTTTCGGCTTTATACCGCGATCTGGCGCGCGAGTGCCGGGCGGCAGATTGTTCTGATTATCCTGTCGCTGGCTGTTGCCGCCCTCGCAGCCGCACCGCTTGAGTTTCAACGGGACATCATCAACCACCTGACCAAGGACAACGTCGAGGCCGAGCGGTTGTTCCTGCTGGGTGCCGGAATGATGGGAGTCATCCTGCTGAGCCTCGGGTTAAAATGGCTGTTGGGATACCGCTCGGGCACATTGGGCGAGGACATGATCCGCCTGATCAGACGACGATTACTGATGCGCGCGTCTGATCTGCGCGCCAGTGGTCAGGAAACACGCGAAGGCACCATGACAACAGCGATTTCAGCCGAGGCGGAAGAACTTGGCAAGTTTGCTGGCGGGGCCTTTGCCGATCCGGTGGTGCAGATCGGAACATTGTTCAGCGTGATCGGGTATATCTCATCCACACAGCCAGAGCTTGGGCTGATCGCGCTGTCGATGATCTTGCCGCAAATCGCCATCGTCCTGATCTCACAACGCCGAGTGAACCGGTTCATCGCTGATCGTGTACGTATTTTGCGACATGCCACCGACCGGCTGACGGATGAAGATATACAGGCTGCCGTTCATGAAATCGACGCCGAGTTCAATGACATATTCGAAACCCGTCGAAAAATGTTTGTCTGGAAATTGTCAGCCAAATTCCTGCTCAGTGTGATCAACGGGCTTGGAACCGTTGGCGTCCTCATGCTGGGCGGTTGGCTTGTTTTGCAAGGGCGCACAGATGTTGGCACCGTGGTTGCAGCGACAAGTGGCCTCAGCCGCATTCAGGGACCGACATCGTTTCTGATTGCATTTTACCGCCAGGTAAGTGCCAACCGGATCAAGTTCGAACTGATGCTGGAACTGTTCGGTCCCGACCCTTCACGGTATCGAAGAATCGACGACCGATAATAAAGAAAACCGCACCAAGGCAGGCGCGGTTTTCAACACGGCTGTGGCGCTGCGATCAGGCGCGCTCAGAATATTCCATCGATTCGGTGTTCACGACGATCATCTCGTCCTGACCGATGAACGGCGGCACCATCACCTTGACGCCATTGTCCAGTACAGCAGGCTTGAATGAGTTCGCGGCGGTCTGGCCTTTGACGACCGGTTCGGTCTCGACAATCTTGCAGGTGACCTTCTGAGGCAGCGTCGCATTCAGCGCTTCGCTCTCGTAGAACTCGACCACGATGGTCATGCCGTCCTGCAGAAACGGGCGGCGTTCGCCCAGCAGTTCGGCGGGCAGTTCGATCTGCTCGTAGGTCTCGGAGTCCATGAACACCAACATGCCATCGGATTCGTACAGAAACTGTTGATCTTTCTGTTCCAGGCGCACACGTTCAACCTTGTCCGCCGAGCGGAACCTTTCGTTCAGCTTTGATCCATTGCGCAGGTTGCGCAGTTCGACCTGTGCAAAAGCGCCGCCTTTACCGGGTTTTACGTGGTCCACTTTGACCGCTGCCCACAGCCCGTCATTATGTTCAAGCACGTTACCGGGGCGAATTTCGTTCCCATTTATCTTGGGCATGACATAAATCCTTCACAAACGGTTGATGCGTCAGTTGTCGTCCCTATATCTGGCGGGACACCACCTGGCAAGACAACGATACCTAGTGCTGCACATGCAGAAAGCCATGCACATTACGCAACGTAGCTATGCATTTTTGCTGTATCCGAATCGCGCTGAATAGGTCATAAGCACCGCTACGCCGAAAATTGCAAGAGCAAGAACAACAAGGAAGACGAGATGAGAGATTTCGTTGACGGCACTGCCTTTAACAATGAGCAGGGGAACCGCGCTCGGAAACTGTTTGCGGCTGTCGTACTGGCTGCTTTGGACGATGCCATTGCGGACGACAAGAAATATGGCAACGGCCCCGAGCAGATTGCCCGCTGGGCGCGCTCGCGCGATGGGCGCGAGGTTTTGTCCTGCGCCGGGATCGACCCGAACGAACGCGTGGTCAGCGGCCTGATGGAATTTGTGGGCCGTGGTGTTCGCACCTCGGTTGCGCTGTCTCGCGAAGAAAGCGAGCGCCGCAATGCCGCACAGCAGGCCGAAGCAGCCTGACCAATAAACGCGACCTACAGAAAAAACGCGCTCTTTCGCTCAGAGCGCGTTTTTCATTGGCCTGAGCTGGCTTTGCTCTTCAGAAAAACAGGATCCACTGGCGCGCAACCCAGATTTCAGCAGCCAAAAGAACGCCAAAGAACAGTGTAGCGCCTGCACTTATCCCCCGCCGCCACAGCACAACATATGATAAAACACATGCAAGCATCGCCACTGGCGCAACCCAGAGCGCGTGGTGTGAGCTGTCCCAATAGCTGACCGGGCTGTGGAACACCCATGCGGTGATTGGCCAGAACTGCGGCCGCCCGTCCCCGGCATGCAGAAAGAAGTCCAGCCCCAGATGCAGCAGCCCGGCCCCGGCCATCACAGTCAGAAATGCCCATCGCCGCCAAAGGCCCAAGATCAGAGCGGCGGCCCAGAGCAGAAATGAATTGTCGATGGCGAACACCGTCTGCCATTCGGGCGAATAATAGAGCTGTCTGAATACCACCTGCTCGGGGATACCCAGCAGAAACAGCGATACCCCGGCCAGAATATAAAGCGAAGCATCCGGCAGCAGCGATCCCAGCAGCGCTGCCGCAAGCACAGGGCCACGCGCAGGACGGGCAAAGACCGCGGCCCCGATCAAAAGATGCGCGGGCGTGTTCATCTGGGGCTTTTCCTTTGCCGTCAAATCAGGTCATCTGCGCGCCAGCATAGGAGACAGGCCATGGTTCGGTCCATCATGATTCAGGGCACCGGCAGCAATGTCGGCAAATCAGTTCTCGTGGCCGGCCTGGCCCGCGCCTACACACGACGCGGGCTGAAAGTTGCGCCATTCAAGCCGCAAAACATGTCCAACAACGCCGCTGTCACCCAGAATGGCGGCGAGATCGGGCGCGCGCAGGCCTTGCAAGCCTGGGCTGCACGGCGACCGCCCCATACGGACATGAACCCGATCCTGTTGAAACCGGAAACGGATACGGGGGCTCAGATCATCGTGCAGGGTCAACGCGCGGGGACGATGAAGGCTGGTGACTACCGCAAGGACAAATCCAGACTTTTGGGGGCCGCACTCGAAAGTTTTGACAGGTTGTGTGCGGATGCCGATCTGGTGCTGATCGAAGGCGCTGGCAGTCCGGCCGAGACCAACCTGCGAAGGGGAGACATTGCGAATATGGGCTTTGCCTGCGCCGCTGGTGTACCCGTTGTGCTGGTCGGCGACATTCACCGGGGCGGCGTCATTGCGCAGATCGTGGGAACGCAGGCGGTGCTGGACGCCGGTGACCGCGACATGATCCGGGGCTTTGCCGTCAACCGGTTCAAAGGCGACGTTGCACTGTTCGACGAAGGCCGGGACGATATCGCCGCGCGGACCGGCTGGCCCTGTCTGGGTGTGGTTCCCTGGTTTCACGATGCCTGGAAACTTCCCGCCGAAGACATGATGGACATCCGTTCTCACTCCGGCGGGACGTGCAAGGTGGTTGTGCCTCAGCTCGAGAGAATGGCCAATTTCGATGACCTCGATCCGCTGTCGGCAGAACCCGGCGTTACGGTCGAGATCGTGCCCGCCGGGCGCGCCCTGCCTGGCGATGCGGACCTTGTGTTATTGCCCGGAAGTAAATCCACAATCGGCGATCTGGCGTATTTCCGGGCTCAGGGCTGGGACATTGACCTGCACGCCCATGTCCGGCGCGGCGGGCATGTGCTGGGATTATGTGGCGGCTATCAGATGCTGGGGCAATCCATCGACGACCCGGACGGGGTGGATGGTCGTCCGGGCAAGGTCAAGGGTCTGGGATTGCTGGACGTGACCACAGTCATGAAAGACAAGAAACAGGTCACGTTGCGCAATGCCATCGCCCTGCCCGGTCGCGAGCATGTCAGCGGATATGAAATCCACATGGGGCGCACAGAAGGCCCTGATTGCAATCGCGCCTGGCTTGAGGTCGATGGTCGCCCCGAAGGGGCCGCCAGCGCGAACGGACGCATTCGCGGCAGTTATTTGCACGGAATTTTTGCAGCCGACGGGTTCCGCGCCACCTATCTGGCGCAACTGGGCGTGACATCCGAGATTTCATATGAAGATGGGGTAGACCAGGTCCTGGACGCGCTGGCCGACCACCTCGAGCGGCACATGGATCTGGATCAGGTATTGGCATTGGCGCAAGCGCCTCAGCGCGGGTGAGGATTAGTCCAGATCCCGCGTGGCGATTGCCCTGTTGATCTCACGGCGCACCAGTTTGCGCAGGTTCTTGGTAATTCTTTCCCCAAGCGCACCCTGCAACTCCTCGCGCACGATTTGGGTTACCAGCGCGCGCAGGGCGTCATCGTCCAATGCAACTGTGGCCTCAGGCGCTTTTTCAGCCGAACCCGGTTTGTCCTGCCCGGGACGCTTGCTTCTGATGAACGTCATCTTTGGTTCCGTCGCCGCCTGAGTTTCGGCAGCGTCCGTGGGCCATTCGACCGCGCGCGTTTTCGTGCCGGAATAGGCATCATTGCTCTGCCCGTCCGGCTCCCACTGGTCCTCGGTTCGCGCAATCGCCGCCTCCAGCGCTTCGATCTTTGCACTCAAGCTGCCGGTAAGGTCCCGCTGGCGGTTCCCTTCCGGGGCTTTGGGCGGTTCGGCGGGATCATCTACACTCACCTTGTCACAGGGCTGCAGGCGCATTGGTGTTTCCGGCAAATCGGACAGATTGGCCGCATTCATCGGCCCGGCTGAAGAGATACTGTCCCGCGGTGTCAGCTTCAGAGGATCAGCCTTGCCTCGCGTCGGCGATTCCGCGCTGACGCGCAGCGCCTCGGTCAGCACGAGCCGCCCGTGATTGCGCTGAGGCGACGACGGAACAAAGATAAACTCTGATTCTTCGCGTACATCCTCATCGACCAAACGCTTGACCGATGACAGGACGTCCTCTGAACCTGCATTCACTACACTATCAGACATTGTTCTCTACCGCTCTTTGCCTTGAGTCGATTGTACCCAATCCAACCCAGCGCCACAACCGGTAGCTACAATCCTTACTCGCGGCGCAACGCCTTGAGCACCCGATCCAGATCCTTGCTCTGCTTGCTGACCTGCGCCGGGGCCTTCTTGACCAGGTTATAGTACAGCGTCGGGTCATAAATCTGAACCGCCAGACCAAGACGTTCCGCCGTCAGAAGACCCTGCGCCTGCAACAGCTGATATGCCGCCAGCGACCGCTCGGTCCGCGATGCAACCTCGTTCAGTTGCGCATCCAGAAGGTCCTGCTGTGCGTTCAGAACGTCCAGCGTTGTCCTTGCGCCCAGTGTTGCCTCTTCGCGGATGCCGTCAAAGGCAACCTGCGAAGCGCGCACCTGCTCGGTTGAGGCCCGCAGGCTTGCAGACGCGGCCTGAAAGTTGGCATAGGCTTCCGACACGCCTTGGGTGATGTCCTTTTGCACGTTCAGAAGGTTGGCCCGAGATGCATCGCGTGTCGCCATGGCCCGGCGCACTTCCGCCGCCAACCGACCACCGGCATAAATCGGTTGATTGAATGTCAGCGCGATGGTTGCGTCTTCGACGCTATCATCGTTGTCAAAGCTCTCGGTAATACCAGCATCGGCGCTCAGGTTGACATTGGGGCCCAGATTCGCCCGCTGCTGCTGCACCCCAAGATCCAGCGCGCGCACTTCGTGCTGGGCCGAAAGAATGGCCGGGTGGTTGTTTCGAGCGAACGAAATCGCCTCGGATTCCGACCGCGGCAAAGGCGGCAGGCTGGGCTGGCCCGACGTACGTCCCGGCTGCTTGCCAACCGCGTTGACGTATTCCGCTTGCGCCGTGCTGAGGTTACCGCGGGCTACCGCAAGTTCCGCCTGCGCGCTGGCAAGCTGCGCTTCGGACAGCGCTACGTCCGTGCGTGTCACTTCGCCCACTTCAAAACGATCCTGCGAGGCGCGCAGTTCTTCTGCTGACACATCCACGTCGTTTTGCTGAATTTGAACGGTTTCTTCCTGAAGCACGACACCCAGATAGGCATTCACCGCCCGAAACAGGATCACCTGTTCAATATCAATCAGGGTCTGGCGCGTCGACAAAACGATTTCCTGCGCGGCCTGCTTTCCCAAAACCGAGAAACCGCCGTCATAAATCAACTGGCTTAGCGTCAGCCCGGTAAAGAAGTTGGACGGCTCGGTGCGCGTCACCCCGGCGCTGTTCGATACTCGTGTGGTGTCCTGACTGACCTGCGCAGTAAAGTTGATGATCGGCCTCAGCGCGGATAAGGCAATGGCTACATCTTCGTCCGCAGCGCGTAACAGGGCGCGGTTCTGCTCTAGCAGACCGCTTGTGTTATACGCGCCGATGAAAGCATCGGTCAGGTTATCCGCCCACACCATACGTCCGGGCAGCGCACTCAACGCAACGCCAGCGGTCAAAGCCAACGATCTGACCAGCTTCCCTTTCGCCGTCCCACGCATCACCAAATCCTCTCAAAACGAAATTACGCAATCACCAGAGCAATTTGCGGCCTTGTTTTCAAGTAATCAAGGCGTCAAAATAAACTATTGGTCAACTATAGCGAAAATGCACACTCAGCGCAAAATTCCGTCAGGACCGGGGCACTTGCGTTGAAAGCATGGCGCCAGGTGACACGACCGGCTGACTTGCGTCCCACCCTGACGGTGCCCAAATCCCCCTCCATGAACACACAAATGATCCGACCGTGTTCCTTGAGCTGATCCAAAAGCGCGGCAGGCACCGTTTCCACCCCGCCTTGGATCATGATCACATCATAGGGCCCATGTTCGGCGGCACCCTCGGCCAGCGGACCGCCATGCACGATGGCGTTATCGACATCGGCCTCGGCCAGAACGGACTGTGCCTCACTGGCAAGCGCTTCGTTTTCCTCAACGGCAACAACCAGTTGCGCCATCTTCGCCGCGACGGCGGTTGAATATCCAAGCCCTGCGGCGATATCCAGCACAACCTCTTCCTCGGTGATATTCACCGCGTCCAGCATCTTGGCCAATGTCCGCGGCTCCAACGCGCAGCGCCCTTCGCCCAGATCGACCAGCCCATCAACATAAGCCGCTTCCCGCTGCGCATCCGGAACGAAGTTCTCGCGCTTCACTTTCAGCATGGCATCGATAATGGGAAACTTGGTCACATCGGAAGGTCGAATCTGCGTATCAACCATCGTAAGGCGCCGGGCTGCAAAATCTGTCATGTGGTCGCTCGTGTGCTTTGCCGTGTCTCTCCGGCTTGTGCCACATCGACCGCCAAGCGGCAACGGCCCAGGCATCAAAACCTGCGCGGCAAAAAAACCCGATGCCGCCCACCCAAAACAGGTCGAGCACACCAGTTTTCAAAGTTAGCCTCTAGACCTCCCTCGGCAAAGCTGTTAAAACGCCCATCACACCACAGCAAGTGCTTGATTTCACTTGAAAAGGCGAGTTGGCGGAGTGGTGACGCAGCGGATTGCAAATCCGTGTACACCGGTTCGATTCCGGTACTCGCCTCCACACATTTCATTCAAGCAAGTCCATTAAATGTATAGAATTAAAACGTCAGCAAATGCTGAAGTGACCAATTTGCAGGCCATACGGGATGTGCCGTGCATGAAGCTGGAAAGCCCCTTCCCTGCCGCCTTCCTATGCTTACTTGGCGAAACGTTGCGGTGAAGAGATAAGCGAACTAACAATGCAATTCGCGTGGTTACCGCCCTGAATTCCAAAGGATTTCGAACACATTCGGCGATTTCTTCCCAAAAATAAATTTCATTTGTTTCAAATTCTCAAATTCCCTCGACGCGATGTGAATTGGCAGCGCAGCAATAGTCTGCTCAGCATCTAGACGTCGTAGAATGAGATAGGAAATTCGTCATGACAATCAAACGCCGCCAATTCGTCAAGCTGGGACTTGCTTCGGCAGCCGCACTCTCGCTGGGAACCCCTTCTGCATTTGCCGGAGGCAAGGAACGCACGGGCAGTCTTTCCGGCCGTCGTGGCTATAAGGTAAAAGGGACCGTTTCCGTTACCGGCGACACCGTCACACTCAAAAGCGATTACGTCTTTGACCCGTCCAAGAACCCGCCGGACATCAAGATTGGTTTCGGCAATGGCGAGAGCTATGCCAAGGGCTCCAAGATTCACGACAAACTGACTGTCAAGAAGGGTGAAGCGTCGTTCAAGATCCCATCGGGGATCGACACGTCAAAATACAATGAGCTTTACATTTATTGCGAACAGTTCACTGTGATTTTGGCGGTTGCACCGCTTAAATAAGCAACCTCTCGTCAAAGCCTACCAAGAGCCGCCCGCGCTTGTGGGCGGTTTTCGTCTGATTGCCCGGCGGTTGGGAGGGCAGGTTTGTACCGTCAGGATTCCTTTTTCGATTTATCAAACTGGGGGCAGGCAGGACTTGCCTTGCTTAGTCTCACGCTATTTGTGCTGGTGGTTTTTTCGGCACGGCGCATTTTGCACCCCTATCCGGTTTGGGCAAGGTTTGCGGGCGCTCTTGTATTGTTTTGGATGTTCGTATGGCTGTCGCCGCAAATCTATTACATGTACTATCGCATGATCATCCCGGACCTACCCCTTCAATGGGTGATCTGGCCACCCAGAGAGCCAATCAAGCCGCTGGAGATGCTGTTTTTCTCTTACCGGCAGAACCTGAGCGCCCATGGGCAGGGAATACTTGGGTGGTGCGTGATTTTGGCGGCGCTGCTGCCTCGCAAAAGGCCGAATTGAAAGCCCTTTCAGCATTGACCTGCGCTTTGCGAAACCAGGAGTGGTCTGGCTGGCATTGATGCAGACAACGTGCCACTCGGCCTGACTTGGCTGCCGTTCTTCCAAATACCTAATTCAGAGTTGCATCGCCCCCTGCCCCAGTCTCATCTGTTCTGTGCCTGAAATGACAGCGACCGGGCCAAGGTTCTTCAGGTCAATAATCTGATCCGCGATCTGGCAGAATGTCGACCTGTCTGTGACACTTAAGGTCGCCGAGGACTTGTCGGAACTGGAGATCGCCGAGCTTGACATGAGCAAGGAAATCAGCAGCAAGCCCTTATCGACATCATCACCGGTTTGAAACAAAAGCACCTCATCGGGCAAAGCAATCTTGTGTCGATCCGATAAAACAGCTTCGGTCGCAGTGATTTTGGCCACATTTTCGCAAGCACTCTGCAAAGACGTCACCGTAGCGGCTGCCGCACGGAGTTTCGGGCCCCGCAACGCTGCTGCCAGATAAGCCCCGGGAAATGAGACATGGATATCGCGGGTACAATAAAGTGCTTGGTCGAACACCGAAAGGGTGCGGCCTGACGCGATTTCAGAAATCACCAAACGCGCCTCCTCGGCACTGCTCAGATCATCCAGTGCTTTCAGATCTTCCAACGCGACTTGGCTGGGCAGAAAGGTGATGCCGGTATCAATTACCGATTGAATCCCGTTCAGAACACCGCCAAAGAAGATACGGCTTTCATCCAGAAAAGCGTCAAAAACCCTCTCGGGAATGGTGCATTCGCCGGTACTGATCAACAAATCTCCCAGCGGCGAGATTAGTCGGTCCAAAAAAGGCAGCCGCTTGGCAAAAGCGGCTTGCGGCCCCAAGGCACCCGGCGCGGCACACATCTTTTGCCATGTCGCTTGATCAAAATATTCGAGCTTGCCGTTACACCAGACCCGTTGGCCCCCCTTGTGTAAAAAGGTGGTATAATGGGCCGGTGTGCCGAGTAAAAAGATATCCTCGAATGACACCCCGTGCAGAATATTGGCCAAAGCGGCAACCAATGTGGCTTCATCTGCACAGATGGTGACCCCCATCGGCTTGTGTTTTTTGTGCCCTAACAACAGCCGCATGGCACGCAATCCGTCGATGGTCGAATAGTTGAAGATCGGGAATTTATCCTGATTGAGCACCGGAAAGATATCCAGCGCCGGTGTCAGCAATCCCTGTTCATCGCGCCTGCGAAAGTGCTGCCGTATGACATCAAGCGCATAGTTCACGCCTTCGGACCCCAACCGCTGACGAATGTCGGCCAATTCCGTAACGCCCACTTTTTCGGCTGTGCTCATAGGATAATCATGGGTGAAATGATGGTTTACATAGGCCAGCATCTCAGCGGTGATGTGCCTTTGCTGCAGGTGCGCTTCGTTCGGGTAAGCCGCACGCGCTCGGTCCAGAATCTTGTCCTTCAATTGCCACAGGGTCGGGCTCATCAAGTTTGCCAACATCAGAACTGTCAGCAATTGGGGATCGATCGCCGCCTCAAAAAGTGCCGGGTTCGCAGCGCGCGACAGTTTTTCTATGCGGTCCGACGGGATCAGTGCCGTATCACTCATGTTCTCCCTCCGGGCCGGGTCTTTGCAACAGCCGGTTCACGACAAAAATCGGGATACCCCCAAGCAGCAGCAAAAAGCTCCACATGACGGCCTCGGCTCCGGACCCGAAAATGGTCAGCAAGGAAAACAGAAATGCGGTGGCGGCGATTGGCAGATACGTCCAGGGGTTGAGAAATCCCAGGCGTCGGCCAAGTGTCAGCAGGATCAACCCTTCCACACAGCAGCAGAACAGATAACTGACCATATCCGTCACGATCGACAGCTTGATCAGGTATTCATAGAGCCCAAGCAGAGAACTCGACGCAAAGGACTTGAACAACAGTATCGCGACCGACAGGGATGTTGAAATCAAGATACCCTTTGCCGGTACGCCCTTGCTGTTAAGTTCGCAAAACCAGCGTGGAAACAACCCGTGCCGGGCGGCGGCCAGAGGCACCTGCGCCATCAGAAGCGTCCACCCGTTCAGCGCTGCGATCGAAGACAGAATTGCCGCTGCGGCGATGACATATCCGGCCCAGTCGCCCCACATCACACTGGCCGCATCCGAAAACGGGGCGCTGGACTGCGCCAGGACTTCTCGGTCCATCACGCCCATCACGCTCAGGGTGCCAAAGGTGTATATGGTGGCGGCCAGCAATGTTCCGACAACGGTTGCAAAAGCGATGGTTCGCTGCGGATTTTTGACGTCACCGGCCGGAACCGTGGCGGACTCGACCCCTGTAAAGGCGAACATAATGAACGGCGCGGTGCCCGCCAGCGCCAGAAGAAACGAGTTTGGTGTCGGATTAAGTGGTGTGAAATGGCCCCACTCGACCCAGAACAACCCCAGAAAAGAAACGGCCAGAAACGGGATCAGTTTGATGCTGACCACGATCAGTTGGAACAGCCCGACCGTTTCGGCGCCTCGGAGATTCAGCAGACCGACGCCAATCACCATGACAAGCGCAATGCCAGTCGTGCCGCCGGGAACGTCTTTAAGTGCGGGGACGAAATAGAGGATGTAATCGGTGGCCCCTAATGCAATGGCCGGAAGGGCAACCCAGATCGATATCCAATATCCCCAGGCCACAAGAAACCCGGCGAAATCCCCAAACCCCAGCCGTGTATAGGCGTAAGGTCCTCCGGTTTCGGGCGCGACACGGCTGAGACGGGCAAAGATCAGACCAAGGCAAAGCGCTCCGATCGACATGATGATCCAGCCCACGATGGCAACCGCCCCGAACGGGGCCAAAGCGGCCGGGGCGAGAAAGAAGCCGGAGCCGATAATGTTACCGACCACCAGTGCGGTGCACGTCCACGGCCCTAAGGTCCGCACAGTTTGAGGCGAGCTTGGCGTCTTTTCTTGCGTCGAACGGGTTTCCAATTCCTTTGACAATTGATCCTCTATTCCAACGACTGCGGCGCAAAACTGGTTTCAGGTGGAAATACAAAGCTTGCGTCAAAGTCAGCTTGAATACCATGCAAAATGAGTTCTGACAGGCGAGGACGATTTGCTTTGCCCGTTTTTGAAAGACTTGTGTGAAGTCACAATCGTCGAACGCGTCATTGGATCGATCAGTCCGACCGGGTCGCGACGCATTCGAACCAACCTCATATCCGCAGACAAAGCGGCACTGGGTACCGCATTATCTTCGTGTAGATTGGCAGATGCGGGTTGAGTGCGTCAGCTTGGTAGCGCTTTAGCCGGTAACCCGTCAGACCCTGTTTAGCGGCTGCAAAAATCGGTTCAAGACCTGCCGCGGATGCCCGAACCAACCATGTTCAATACGTTTCTTCATACAGACGACACCGCGCATCCGTGTCCATTTCCGCCGTTGCCTCGATTTCCGACAGTTTATGCGCGCGATACACTTGCGCAAAGCCGTCCGGCAGCCAACCCGTGACAACCGGGTTGTTGATGAACCGCTCCAATGCTTCTTCCAGGGTTTGCGGCAACCGCACCAACCCCTTTCCCGCCAGCTCATCGGGATCAAGCAGAGACAGGTCCTCTTCGGTCGGAGACGGCGGGGTCAACCCCTCTTCGATCCCTTGCGCCCCGGCCATGACGATGGCCGTCAACGCCAGATGGGGTGAAGCGGCCGCATCCGCAGCCCGGTATTCGATATTGAACTGCCGCTCGACCGAGGCAGGGTCTTTTGCCGTCACCGGACAAATGCGTAAAGACGCTTCGCGATCACGGAATCCAAGGTTGTTGAACGCGGCTGACCAGCGGTGCGGCGTAAGGCGTTCATACGAGATCACCGAAGGTGCGGTCAGCGCGAGTATCGCGTCGAGGTATTTCAGCACTCCCGCAGCAAAAGCGCCGGTCAGGTCGGACATGCCGCATGGCCCGTCCGCGCTGTATGTCAGCGGTGCGCCTAGATCATCCAAAAAACTCATATGGATATGCACGCCGTTGCCCACGCTTGCGACGTCACGGATTGGCGTGTAAGTGGCCTGTTCGCCATAGGCCCGAGCGGTGGCATAGGTCAGTTCGCGCACCATGACAGCAGCATCCGCCGCCTGCACGCCGAGTTCCGGGCCGATTACCACCTCGTACTGGTTGGGGCCGTATTCCTTCATGATCGAATCCGGTCTCAATCCGACTTGCGAAATTGACGCGATCAACGTCTCACAAAGGTCGCGTTGCAGATCGAACCCTTTATGCCCATAGGCCTCGTTGATCCGTTCCGGAGTGCCTTTCAACTGGAACTCGTGTTCGAAAGCAGCAAGGACCCGCGCGCCCGAGGCCTTGTGCAGCCGATCCAACGCGGACTTCAGCAAACCGCGCGTGCAGAAATCCCACGGCTCACCTTCCAGCGTGACAATGTCCCCCATCAGGAAATGCAGCCCGGGCTGCTCGCCAAAATCCACCTTTGCTTCGGCGGTCGCATCCGGGATCAACAACAGGTCACCCAACGCTCCGAACGGGCTGTCGGCAATTCCATCGAAGCAGTTGATCTGAACATTGGTCGGCGTCCATCCGACCCCGCGCTGCAGCCGTTTATTCAGTTGATCAGCCGGAAAGGCCTTGCCGCGCAATTTCCCGGCCAGATCCGATGTGGCGGCAAAGATCAAAGGGGTCTTGGGCATCATGTGTTGGAATCCTGATTTAGGGATCGCATGGAGTCCCAGGCTTCGATGCGGGATTTCGTCTGGTCCCAGTTGTCTTCTGCAATGCGCGTTGCCAACGCCTCGGTAACGGCAAGGGCTGCGGTGTAGGTATCCCAGAGTGTGCCGCTTTCGATCGGCACCGGCAAGATTTCTGCGGCATGGCGCGAAATTGGCGACAGCCATTTGTCCGTCATCAGCACAACCCGCACCCCACGTTGCTTTGTGGCAGTCGCCGCAAGCCCCACCAGCGCAGGTTGATAGCGGCGGAAATCAACCAGAAACAGGATATCTGCCGGTTTCATCCGCAGCAGGTATTCCGGCCAGACCTCGTTATTGGCCGGCAGATGATACACACCCCTGCGGGTCTGACGCAGGTGAAAGGACAGGTGCTGAGCAATGGTATCGCTGATCCGCCCTCCCAGAATATAGACATCGCTTTTGGGTTGGCTGAGCAAGGTACAGATGCGTTGAAACTGCGCCTCGGTGATGCCTTCAGCCGACAATGCCATTTGGGACGAGGCGCGCGCGATGAAGTCCCGCAGAAATCCGCCATCGACGTTGCGCCCTTCGCCGTGCAGATCAGTGGGCGAGCGTTCGCCTTCCTTCAGTTCGGACAACAGCGCCCGTTGGAATTCCTGGTACCCGCCCAACCCGATCTTGATCACAAACCGCGAGATCGACGGTGCTGAAACCTCGGCCCGGCGCGCCAGTTCCTGTATCGAAACCAATCCGGCATAGGGATAATCGCTCAGCAATGCAGCAGCCAGCTTTCGCTCGCTCGCGGTCATGTATTCTGCCTTGGATTCTATTCGTTGCCGAACAAGCAAACGGGTCCCTCCTGATTTCAACGAATTGCATGGAAGGAAAATTTCAGTCAATCCATTTCTTGTTGACTCTGAAAAAACTTGTTCTCTAACGTGACACGCATGATCACATCCGCCGCAACCGAGAACCTGCTGATGTCCGGAGACCCTGCTCCGGTGGAATGGGTGAACCAGTACAGCGACGCCCCGGTCATGCTGCTATGTGAACATGCGGGTCGGGCGATCCCTCAAAAGCTGGGCGATCTTGGTGTATCCGACGCGGTTCAGGCCAGCCATCGCGGTTGGGACATCGGGGCCGAAGCGGTTGCCAGACAGTTGGCAGACCGTTTGCAGGCGCCGCTGATTTTGCAGCGCTATTCTCGGTTGGTAATTGACTGCAACCGGCCATTTGATGCCCCGGATTCGATCCCCCCGCACAGCTTTGGCGAGCAAATTCCAGCCAATCTGAATCTGACCGCAAGCGAACGCGCAGCGCGGCAGAGCGAGATTATGGCCCCGTTAAATGCAGCCATCGCACAGATGCTTGACGACGCGCCGCGCACGCTGGCCATATCCATTCATTCCTTCACCCCACATGTCGCGGGCGAAGCCCGGCCCTGGCACGCGGGGTTTCTTACACGTTCGGACCCCGCTACGGGTCAGGCCTTGATTGACCACCTCTCAGCCCAGCGCCCCGATCTGCACATGGCCCTGAACCAGCCCTATCAGATCGAAAGCGAAAGCGACTGGTTCATCCCGCATTTCGTCGAACCTCGCGGTCTGGCACATTCTCTTGTCGAGATTCGCAATGACCTGATCCGCCATCCTGAGGGCGCGACCGAGTGGGCCCAGCTTTTGGCAGGGGCTGTCGCTGGCATATTGGAGAACACATCGTGACGCTGACCCGGAATGTTCCTTTGACCCCAGCCCAGTCGGCGCTGATATTCATCGACGTTCAGAATTTTTCTGCACACCGGGAGGGTTCGGAATTCAAAGACCTGACCGCGCAGGAATTCCAGGACAAATACGGTTGGTATTTCGATCAGCTGGACGCCCGCGTGATCCCCAACATGCAGCGCATTCAAACCGCCTGCCGCGCCGCCGGGGTCGAGGTCATGTATACCAATATCGAAAGCCTGACTCTGGACGGACGGGATCGGTCGCTGGATTACAAGATTACCGGTTTTCATGTTCCAAAAGGCAGTTGGGACGGAAAGGTCATCGACCAGATCGCGCCCCAGGGCGATGAGATCGTGCTGCCCAAATCCTCGTCCTCGGTCTTTGTTTCGACGCATATCGATTACATCCTGCGCAATCTGGGCGTCCGGCAAGTCGTTCTGGCCGGTTTGATCACCGATCAATGTGTCGAAAGCGCAATCCGGGATGCCTGTGATCTGGGCTATCTGGTGACACAGGTCACTGATGCCTGCCTGACCTATACGCCCGAGCGGCACGAGCACTCTCTGCGTACAATCAAGGGGTATTGCCGACAGGTCACAACAGCCGAACTGGTCGAGGAGCTGGCGCGTGCTTGAGCTGAATGGCATCACCAAGACCTTTGGCGGCGTCCATGCGGTCGAGGATGTGACGATGTCGGTCACCGCAGGCGAGGTGCGCGGCCTGATTGGCCCAAACGGGGCGGGCAAAACGACGCTGGTGAATCTGATCTCGGGTCTGTTGTCTCATTCAGCGGGCAGCCTGTCGCTGGACGGCGAACCGCTGGATCGTTTGCGCGCGCATCAGCGCGCCGCGCGCGGTGTAGCACGGACCTTTCAGAACCTGCGGATATTTCCAAGCCTCAGCGTTGCACAGAACATAAACGTCGCCCGATACTCCGGAAGGGGCGCAGAAATTGTGGACGCCGCCATCGCAGAGTTTGGACTGGCCGACAAGCTCAATCAAAGTGCGGGTGCGCTGGCCTATGGGCAGCTTCGGCGGCTGGAAATCGTGCGCGCTTTGGCCCTGAACCCGCGGGTTTTGATGCTGGACGAACCAGCCGCCGGGATGAACGAACAGGAAACCGATGCCTTGGGCAGGTCGCTGACATGGGTCCGGGCGCATTCGGATTGCGCGATCCTAGTGATCGACCACGATCTGAAATTCATCATGTCGCTCTGCGACAGGATCACCGTTTTAAACATGGGCGCTGTCATCGCTGAAGGCGCGCCCGAAGACATAACCAAGAACCAAGAAGTTATCGACGCTTATCTTGGCGAAACCGATGAACGGGCCGCGTGACGCAGGCGGCTGCCAACAGGAGAATGAGTATGAAGAAGCTGACCTTTACCACTCTGACCGCCATGAGCCTGGCTCTGCCGGCTGTTGCCGAGGACACGATCAAAATCGGGCTCGGAGTGCCGATGACCGGCGATCTGGCGATCTATTCCGAATATCTGGGCGCGCGCTGTATGGCCGACATGATCAACGCCGACGGTGGCGCGGGCGGTAAGAAGATCGAAGTGCTGGTTCAGGATTCCGCGGGCGACACGCAGGCGGCGATCTCACTGGCGCAGAAATTTCTGGACGAAGGAGTTGTGATGCTGGGCACCACGCCATTCTCGGATACGATGATCCCGGTGGCGCAGATTGCCCAACCCTACGGCGTGTCGATCTTCCAGCCGCAATCCACGCAGGTCGAAATGCATGCGGGCATTGTCGACAATTTCTTTACCGGCGTCTCGCCTGATCCGTTCACCGCTGCGGCCGCGGCCAACCATGCGCTGAGTGAGGGCGTCAGAAACGTGGTGCTTCTGACCTCGGACGAAGGTGGATCATGGTCCGCGCGCACCCCGCTTTGGTTCGGTCAGGTGATCGAAGAGGGTGGCGGCAAGGTATTGGCCAAGATGAATTTCAGCTTTGGCACGTCAGACTGGTCGCCGCAGATTGCCGACATGAAAGCATTGGGTGAGGATATCGACGCAGTCTATATCTCATCGATCATGCCGGATATCGGCGTTCTGGTCCGGCAATTGCGCAGCGCGGGCATCGATGCGTGGGTGGTGGGGTCTGATGGCTTTGACGACCCGTCGCTGGATGCCGTCGCCGCCGATGATCCGTCGATCCTGGACAAAGTGTTCTTTGCGACGCTGGCTCCCAGCCATGATGAAAGTGCGGTGGTCAAATTCATGGCCGATTGCAAGGAATTGGGCCACGATGTGCCCGGTCTGTTCCCCGCCACCGGCGCAGATACGGTCAAGGCAGTGGCTTGGGCGGTTGAAACATCCGGCAGCTCGGATCCGGCAGTCATTGCCGAGACAATCCGCAATGCGGACTCTATTCCGGTTCTGACGGTGGACAACATCTCGTTCAAGGACACGAAGACCTATGCCCAGCGCACGATCCCGGTGATCGGCTACAAGGACGGCAAGCGGGTTCTGATTTCGAACGAGATTCCCGAAAACACACCACAGGACTGGAACTGAGCCAACAAACGGGGGCTGTCCCTGCCCCCGTTCCCCAACCCATGCTGAATGTAGAAAACCTGATAGTTTCTCACGGTCCGATCGAGGCTGTGCACGGCATTTCCTTTGCCGTGGAAAGGGGCCAATGCGTGTCCTTGCTGGGCCCGAACGGGGCTGGCAAGACCTCGACCATCTCGGCGCTGATGGGCGTCGTCAGATCGACCGGAATGATCACCTTTGACGGCGATGACATATCGGCCCTGCCGGTTGAAACGCGTGTGCAGGCGGGCATGTCCGTGGCCCCGGAAGGGCGGCGGATTTTTTCGAACCTCAGCGTCGAGGAAAACCTGCTCTTGGGCGGCGCGACCCGACCTGATCTCGACGGCAAGGACGCCGACATTGCCCGCTGGCTTGAAACTTTTCCAATTTTGGGTCAGCGGCGGGATCAGCTGGCGGGTACCTTGTCGGGCGGAGAACAACAGATGCTGGCCATCTCACGCGCGTTGATGACACGGCCTAAAATCCTGCTGCTGGACGAGCCCAGCCTGGGATTGGCGCCTAAGATCGTCAGTCAGATATTTCGGATGATCGAGCAGCTGAAAGCTGACGGCATGACCATCCTGCTGGTCGAACAAAACGCGACGCAGGCGCTACGCCTGTCCGATTACGCCTATCTTCTGAACAACGGGCGGATTGTGGCGGAAGGGACACGGGAAACACTGGGCCAGAGCAGCGCGCTGATGGCAGAACTGACGGGGATCGCCTGATATGGAGTACGTGGCCCAGCAGGTGATGAATGCCCTTGCGTTCGGCGCAGAATACGCACTAATCGCTTTGGGGCTGGCAATTGTCTTTTCCATCATGGGGCTGGTGAATTTTGCCCATGGCGAGGTCATCGCGGTTGGCGGCTATACCATGGTAGCCTTCGCAGCACTGGCGCTGAACAATCCATTCATTGTCATCGGCGGCGCAATCGCGGCCGCCATCCTGATGTCCCTCGCGCTGGAGCGCGTGGCGTTCCGGCCCGTGCGCTATGCGGACCCGACAACCGGCCTGCTGACCGCCTTCGGTGTCTCGATCATTCTCCAGAATGTGTTCTTGCTGGCGGTCTCGCCGCGCCCCGTGGCGGTCACATCGCTATACTTTCTGGAGTGGCCTATTCAGGTGTTCGGCGTTCAGGTGTCGTCACTTCAGGTGTTCGAAGCAGTGACGACAGTTCTGGTGATTGCCGGACTGATGCTGTTTCTCAAACGTACAACGCTCGGCCTGGCGATGCGCGCGGCCTCACTGGATTTTGAGATGGTGCGTATGGTCGGCGTCAAATCCAACCGGGTGTTTGCCGTGGCCTTCATGGTGTCGGGCCTTCTGGCCGGGCTGGCCTGTATCTTTATCATGGCGCGACGTGGATCGGTCGATCCGCATCTGGGGTTCAACCCCGTGCTCAAGGCCTTTGTCGCCTGCGTGGTTGGCGGTTTTGGCAGCCTGCCCGGTGCCGTGTTAGGCGGCTTCCTTCTTGGCGGGGTCGAGGTCGCGATGCTGGTCCTACTACCCCAGGAATATGGCGGCATGAAAGACGCCTTTGTCTTTGGCATCATCGCCCTTGTTCTTGTCTGGAGGCCTGACGGCATCCTGTCCCCTCCGACCGAAAAAGGGGACAAGATATGATCCTGAACCCCAGTCAGAAACGGGGGCTGATCGGTGCCGCGATCCTGGCCGCTGTGCTGATCGCCATAGGCTTGGTCGTGACCTATTTCGGGTCGCGCTATCAGCTGCGGCTGGTCTACAGCGCTTACGTGAACCTCTTGGTCGTTCTGGCGATGCAGGTGTTCATGGGCAATGCGCGGCTGACCAATCTCAGCCACAGCGCGTTCATGGGGATCGGGGCCTATGTTGCGGCCATCTGCGTAACCCCCGTGACGGTCAAGGCGATCTCGTTGCCAGACGCGCCTTGGGGGTTGAATGCCTTTGCGCTGGACCCGGTAACCTCGGCACTGCTGGCCATTCTGATCACTGCAGCGCTGGCCGTCGTCGTGGGCTTGTTTGTCGTGCGCCTGACGGGGTCGGGGGTAACCATCTTTTCCCTCGCCGTTTTGGTCATCGTACATTCAGTGTTTTTGTACCGCACGGATATCTTCAAGGGAAATCAGGCGTTTTTCGGTATTCCGCAAGTGTTTTCGTTGACCTCTATCGTGATCCTGTCCGTGGTCGTCGTGTTCGTCGTGCGCCTGTTTAGGGAAAGCCGCTGGGGCATCCAGTTGCGCGCCTGCGCCGATGATGAGGTCGGCGCGGCGGCGATGGGTGTCAACATCCGCAGGCTACGCCTGATCGCCTGGGTTCTGTCCGCAGTGCTGCTGGCGGTGGCCGGGATTGCGTATGCGTTCTTCCTTGGCACGATCAGCGCGCGGCCCTTCTATTTCAATCACGTCTTTCTGACGCTTGCCATGCTGATCCTCGGAGGGATGCGGACAGTGACCGGCGCTGTGCTGGGCACATTGCTGATCTCATTCGGTCTGGAATGCGTCCGCTGGCTGGAAACCGGCCCGGTCCTGCTGGGCATCGACCTGCCCGAGGTGTTGGGCCTGTCGGGCATTGCGCTTGGGACGGTGATCGTGCTGACAATGGCCTTGCGCCCTGGCGGGATCATGGGCGACCACGAAATCGAGGACCTCGTACTGAAAAAGCAGGAGTGAGTCATGGGCTGCAACCACACCATTCACAAACACAACCACCATTTCGGCTGGGACAACTCCATCGACCCCATCCTGAGCATCGATCCCGGCGAAACGGTCGAAGTTGAAACCATCGACAGCTCGGGCGGGCAGCTGAATGCCTCCTCGACACTGGCCGATCTGGGAACGCTGTCGTTCGACAAGGTTAACCCGGTCACCGGACCGATCCACATCAAAGGCGCCGAGCCGGGAGACACGGTCGCCATCGAATTTCTGGATTTCAAGCCCTCGGGCTGGGGCTGGACCGCTAACATCCCCGGCTTCGGTTTGTTGACTGATCAATTCCCCGATGCGGCGCTGCATATCTGGAAATACGATGCCAATGCGATGACCCCTGCCCTGTTCGGCCCCGGCGGCAAGGTGCCGCTCAAGCCGTTTGTGGGTACAATCGGGCTGGCGCTGGCAGAGCCGGGGTTGCATTCGGTCGTGCCCCCACGCCGGGTCGGCGGCAATCTGGACATCCGCGACAATTGCGTGGGCACAACGCTGTATCTGCCGGTCGAGGTGGCGGGCGGGATGCTGTCGCTGGGCGACACACATGCCGCGCAGGGGGACGGAGAGATTTGCGGCACTGCCATCGAAAGCCCGATGGACGTCGCCATCAAGGTTGATCTGATCAAGGGCGAGAACCTGCCCTACCCCCGGTTTGAAACCAGCGGCCCCGTCACCCGGCATTTTGACGGTTCGGGCTACAAGGCCACAACCGGCATCGGAGAAGACTTGATGCAGGCCGCCCGCGATGCGGTTTCAGGTATGATCGACTGGATTTCCGCCACAACAGGTATGTCCGCTGCCGAAGCCTATATGTTGTGCTCGGTCTGCGGCGACCTGCGGATCAGCGAGATCGTGGACCTACCGAACTGGACCGTGTCGTTCTACTTTCCGAAATCCGTGTTGGATTGAAGAAAGCTGCGGTGGCTTGACTTCAAAGCCAAACCTGAACACGCGCTGTTCACCGAGTGCCCGGTTTTGATGGCGATCCTTGGTCGAGGGCCGCGATGGTTGTATTGACGCTTAAACTGGTGATCCGTTTGCAATGGGACAGGTAAATCCCGGCGTCGCGGGCGGTTAACCAGGGGCTTTGTCAGTTAAAGAGGCCACGTCAAAGCGGACCTTCAGCCAAGGCGTGGGAAGGTCCGCTTTATTCGAGTTCGCGCTTTTTTAACTCAAGTGATGCACCTTTTGCAGGCCATAGACCGGGGTGGGAATCCCCTCCATCCGTGCTTTGATCTGCAGCGACAGGAATTGCGAGTAATGCCGGGACTGATGCAGGTTTCCTCCGTGCATCCACAGGTTTGGAACTTGTGTCGGCTTCCACATATTGCGCTGTTCGCCTTCCCACGGACCGGGGTCCTTGGTCGTGTCTGAACCCAGTCCCCAGCATTTGCCAAGCTGGTCGGCCAACGGCTGCCCCATCAGGTCGGCAACCCACCCGTTCATGGAATTGTACCCGGTCGCGTAAACCACAAGATCGGCATCCAGATGAGTCCCATCGTCAAGAATCACGCCTGTTTCATCCAATGATGTCACCTGACCGCGTTTGAGCTTGATTTCACCGTCAATGATCAACTGGCTGGCACCGATATCGATATAATAGCCCGAGCCGCGGCGCAGGTACTTCATGAACAGACCGCTGTCATCGTCCCCCCAGTCCAGCCAAAATCCGGCTTTCTCAAGGCCTTCATAGAATTCCTTGTCCTGCTCTTTCATGGCCGCGTAGGCAGGGATCTGGAATTCGTGCAGGATACGATAGGGGAGTGATGCGAAGATCAGATCGGCTTTCTCGGTCGTCACACCCGAGCGAACCGCGCGTTCGGAATAGAGGTCACCTAAACCGATCTCCATCAGACTGTCAGAGCGCACAATATGGGTCGAGGATCGCTGCACCATGGTCACATCCGCATCGTTCTCCCAAAGGGCCGCGCAGATATCATGGGCGGAATTGTTGGAGCCGACCACGACGACCTTCTTGCCTGTCCACTTGTCCGGCCCGTCATGTTCGGACGAATGCTCTTGCACGCCCTTGAATACGTCCATGCCCGGGAAGTCGGGCATGCGCTTCTTGCCCGACATGCCGGTCGCCATAACCAACTGTTTTGGCCTGAGCACAACTTCTTCACCATCCCGGTCCACGACAATGGTCCATTCGCCCTTTTCCTCGTCAAATGTGGCTGACTTGGCGGATGTGCGCGTCCAGTAGTTCAACTCCATGACTTTGGTATACATTTCCAACCAGTCACCGATCTTGTCCTTGGGCGAGAACACCGGCCAGTTTTCCGGAAACTTGATGTAAGGCAGATGGTCGTACCAGACCGGGTCATGCAGACAAAGGGACTTGTAGCGGTTGCGCCAACTGTCCCCGGGGCGATCGTTTCGCTCGACGATAATCGTGGGAACGCCAAGCTGGCGCAGACGTGCGCCCATCGCGATACCACCCTGACCGCCGCCGATGATAACGCAATAGGGCTGCGTCGCGTAGCCAAGCTCAGCCTCTTCCTGCGCCCGCTCTTCCGCCCAGGTGGTTCGATGCTTGCCCGCGCCATGTTTCGCGCCGAGCGGACGGTTGAACCCTTTGGGTTCTTCATGCCCTTTCAACTCGACCATTGTGGTCAACAAGGTCCAGATCTTGTCTCCCTTGAGGCGGAGCAAGCCATAACCACGTGCCACATCCGTTTCAAATTCGATCCAGGCTGTGGTTACGCCCCCCTCTTCTGTCGGGACTTCACCTTCGGCGATTTTCCATCCACTCGGCTTGGTTGTGGCAAGCTGATGGGAAAGCATGTCCACCACCTGTTCTTTGCCTTCAACGGTTTTGATATTCCACGTAAAGCTGACCAGATCGCGCCAATAGCAGTCGTCTTCAAACATATCACAAGCGGCGTCGATGTCGCCGTTGGACAGAGCCGCGCCGAACTTGTCCAGAAAGGCCTGAGTCTGATCCGAAAGTGTTGTGTCAAGCATGTGATCCTCCCTATCTCCACGGGTCAGAAGGCTGGCAAATCGATGCCCACTCGGGCAAGTGATATTGCCCGACCGCACGTTGACATACGCCAAATACCGCACCCGCTGTTGCGCACGCAACAGATGCGCAACACGGCGCAGGCCTTTTCAAAGGGTAGGTTTCAATCCAGCCTTGCGTACTCTGCGCAGTATCGTTGATCGGTTCACACCAAGGCGCCGCGCAACCTGAGACATGTTCCAGTCACACGCGACCAGAAGCGCGGCGAGGTCATCCGGGCCCTGTTCCTGCGCGGGTGCCAGCACCGGGGCTGGCAAGTCCGTCAAATCCACGATGTTGTCCTCGCAAAGCGCGACGGTGCTCTGCAACACGTGCTCGAGCTCACGAATATTGCCGCGCCAGGTGCGCGATTTCAGGTCCGCACGCGCAGCTGTCGAAAGGCGGATATCGTTGCTGGCAAAGCGCCTCAGCAACCGACCAATCAGCCAGTCCAGGTCCGCGCGGTGGCGCAGAGGAGGCAAGTGCAGCGTTGCGCCAGCAATCCGGTGCAACAGGTCTTCACGCAAGGAGTCCTGCAATCCAGCCGGGTTCTCTCGGCAGGAGGCGATGATCCGAAGGCGCGAATGTCTCTCCAAAACAGCCAAAAGAGAGGCTTGCGCGGCCTCGGTCAGGTCGTCTACGCCACGCAGGAAAAGCGTCCCTGCGACAATCTCGTGGCAGCTGTCAAAGGTGTTCGCCCCGCAGCATACCACCGTGTGAAAGCCCTGCGACCTTGGGTCCGCCATGTGGATGGCCCGCGCCAGTTTCGTCTTGCCCGTCCCGCTTTCGCCAGTCAGCAGCAACGGCAGGCTGGTCGCCGCAAGCCGCGCGGCTTTTCCAAGCAACTGTTGCAGGTCCGCGTCCGGTCCCGCAAAGCTGCTGAACGCACCGGGAAGAACCTGTTCGCGTGTTCGCAATGCCGCTGTCATTTGGGGCGTTTGCGGCGCGACTGCATGGCCATAGAGGGCACGCCCGTCTTTGATACGCAAAACCCGGTCTTCAGACGGGCGACCACGCATGAACTCGGGCATGTCGTCCACGCTTAGCTCAAGCCAATCTTCCAGTTGCGACCCGATAAGATGCCCCGAGCCCTGAGGGTCCAAAGCTCGGCGCGCGCCTGAGGTCATTCCGATGATCTTGCCGCTTCCATCCACTGCCACCGCGGCCTCGGGATCAACTTCAAGGAACTCGGGACTGGCGGAGAACCGCAAAACCCAATCCCGTCTGGTTGAGGCCATCAGGTTCGCCATTTCGACCCGACGGGCAGAGTTTGTCACCAGTGTCATGGCAAGATTCTGCGAGGCCTTTGGCGATGGACCACGCAACAAAGACACGTCTAGAACCGCAGTCAGCGCCCCTTTGGTGTCGAATATTGGGGCTGCTGTGCAGGACAACGGCGTATGCATCATCGAGAAATGGTCATCCTGATGGACCGTGACCGGCTCACCTGTCACCAGGCAGGAGCCAACACCATTTGTGCCCGCAAGGTCCTCGGTCCATTTAAACCCCAAGTAAAGCCCGGCGTTGCGAAGCTCCTCCTCGAAATTCCTGTCTCCGAAAAAATCGACGCAAACACCTTCTGCATCCGCAAGCATCAAGACATAGTTCTGCCCGGCCACCTGCGCAAAAAGCGATTGCAACCCCGATCGCGCCGTAGCGATGAGACGTTCGGATTGCTCTCGATGTTCGCGGAACTTTGTATCGGGTAGAATATGCGCGGGTTCACGTCGGGCCGGATCCATACCGTAGGTTTCAACGCACCGCAGCCAGCTATCCGCAACAAAACGGTCACGTCCAGTGTCGACTCCGTTCAGAACACGGTCAATTTCATTCGTATGATCACGGTCAAGCAAGGTTGTCTCCGATCCACTCGGATATCAAAATAGCATGTCGATGGGTTCGGTCCTATCGCTGAGTTCCTTGCATCAAAAAAGGTGCGTCGGCCCATGCATGTGGGTTGTCCGAACCGATGACCGAGCGCGCCGGTCTGGAAATTTCTTGCTTATCTACCTACCAACTGATAGGTAGCTTCTAAATTGATGCTGACAGGAGAGAATTGTGAAGATCTACGACATCGAAGGCTTCCCGAACCCGGCCCGCGTACGCATTGCCCTGGCCGAGAAAGGCGCGACCGATCAAGTGGAGTTCGTTCCGGTTGATGTAATGGGTGGAGAGCACCGAACGACTGAATTCAAGGCAAAGAACCCCGACGCGGTTGTCCCCTGTCTGGAGCTGCCGGACGGCACCCATATTTCACAGTGCAATGCGATTATCGAATATATCGACGGTCACTTTGAAGGCGACACTCTGACCGGTGCCACCCCAAAAGAACGTGCGAAAGTTTCGATGATGAACCTGCGTGCCGAAAACGGCCTGTTGAACGCCGTCGGTGCCTATTTCCACCATGCCACGCCAGGATTGGGACCGGAGCTTGAGACTTATCAATGCGCCGAGTGGGGCGAGAAGCAAAAAGAGGTCGCGGGGAACACCATGGCCTATCTGGACGAGGTGCTGGCGGAAAACGCGTTCATTGCGGGTGACACGTTCTCGATGGCCGATATCACGGCATTTGCGGGCCTGGCGTTTGCGGATTTTGCCAACGTGGATATCCCCGAGACCCTCAGCAACCTGCACGCATGGCGCAAGAAAATCGCTGCGCGCCCGTCCATTGCGGCCTAAGCTGCCCTCGACAAGGAGAGTTGATATGGAAATCAATGCAGATTTCTCGTTACCTGCGATTGTGCATTCAGACAGGTTGGAATGGCAGCCCTCGCCGATGAAAGGTGTAGATCGTCGCATGCTCGACCGGATCGGCGGAGAAGTGGCCCGCGCCACGACCATAGTGCGCTATGCGCCGGGCAGCCAGTTCTCTGCCCACACCCACACCGGCGGCGAAGAGTTCATCGTGCTGGAGGGCGTGTTTCAGGATGAGCACGGGGACTTTCCCGAAGGCACCTATGTCCGTAACCCGCCGACAACCTCGCACACGCCCGGATCCGAACACGGCTGCACAATTTTCGTAAAGCTTTGGCAGTTCGACATGCAGGATCGCACTCAATTCCGCAAAACGATGGCAGAGGAACTGACCGCGCCTGTGGACGGCGTGGCAACCGCCACCCTTCACAAGGACGAACGTGAGATCGTCACCTATAGCCATTTGAACGCCGACGCCGCGCTCACGTCCGAAGCCACAGGCGGTATCGAGCTCCTGGTGATCGCAGGGTCTGTTCGGGTTGATGGGGAAGAATTGAGCCAAAACGCCTGGCTGCGCCTTCCCGACGGCCAAACGTTAACGGCGTTGGCGGGTCCACAAGGGGCCAAAATCTGGATGAAAACCGGCCACCTGCCCTTTGCCAAACCACCGGAGGTATGATCATGACTGCAGAAAAACCACTCGCACTTGTCGCGGGCGCAGGGGCCGGTCTGGGCCAGTCTCTTCTGGCGCATTTTGAGGCGCAAGGCATGGAAGCCGTAGGCCTTGGCCGCACTGCCCCGGATCAGAGCAGCGGGCGATTTCTTCAACTTGATCTATCTGATGTGACAGAAACAAGTGCGGCGCTAGCGGACCTGATTGCTCAAAAGGGCCCGCCGAAGATCGTGGTCCACAATACGGCGGAACTGGTGATTGCACCTTTTCCTGAGACCACGCTTGAAGATTATCAGCGCACCTGGACGTCTATGGTGCAATCCTTGGTGGTTCTTTGCCAATCGGTGTTGCAGCCCATGGTACGCGGCGGCGGGGGGACGTTGATCGTTTCGGGCGCCACGGCATCTCTGCGCGGCGGCGCGCGGTTCTCTGCCTTTGCCTCGGCCAAGTTTGCCTTGCGGGGGCTCACCCAATCGTTGGCACGCGAATACCAGCCTGCCGGTGTTCACGTGGCCCATGTGATCCTCGACGGGATCATCGATTCCGCCCGGTCCCGCGCGTTGCACAGTCTTGATCCGGCCAAGATGATGAAACCCGACGAAATCGCCGAGGTTTATTGGCAGATCGCGCAACAGCCCAAATCCACCTGGACACATGAGATTGACTTGCGTCCGGCGTCAGAGGGGTTCTGACCGGGTGGATACCGAGACTCTGATCATTGGCGGGGGCCTCTCTGGCCTCTCGCTGGCTTCGCACCTGACCGGACAAGGACGCGACTTTATGTTGCTTGAGGCGCGCAGCCGTTTGGGTGGGCGCATCCTCAGCCATCAGGTCGCGGACCGGTCTTTCGACCTTGGCCCGGCGTGGTACTGGCCCGGACAACCCCGCATCGCGGACCTGATCCACAAGTTGGGCCTGACACCGTTTGACCAGTATTCCGACGGTGATCTGTCCTTTGAGGACGAGAGCGGGCAGGTGCAGCGCGGACGTGGCTTTGCCTCCATGCAAGGCTCTTACCGTTTGCAAGGGGGGCTTGGGGCTTTGACTGACGGGCTTGCAGCGGGGCTGGAGGCTGAACGGCTCAGGCTCAACACGCCAGTCACCTCTCTGACCCGAACGGATCACGGTATCGAGGTCAAGGCGCAGAACGGGGTTTTGCTCCGCGCCCGGCGTTGCGTTCTCGCGTTGCCGCCACGCATTGCAGCAGAACTGACATTTGCTCCGGCCCTTCCGGAACCTGCGATCCGCGCGATGACGGGAATTGCCACATGGATGGCCGGACAGGCCAAGGCCGTTGCGATCTATGACCGCCCGTTCTGGCGTGAGGCGGGATTGTCCGGCGATGCCATGAGCCGGTTTGGACCCATGGTGGAACTCCACGATGCCTCGCCCATGGAAGGCGGGCGTTACGCGCTGTTCGGCTTTATCGGTGTCGCGCCACAGGCCCGCGCGGATGAGCGGACACTCCGTCAAAACATCCTTGCACAGCTGGACCGTCTTTTTGGACCCAAGGCCGCCGCGCCGACACAGCTATTGCTCAAGGATTGGGCCTATGATCCCTTCACGTCCACAAAGCTGGATCTGCAGCCTCTCAACGCGCATCCCCAATATGGCCTGCCCTATGCGTTGTCGCAGCTTTGGAACGGTCGTCTTTTGATCTCGGGGACAGAGGTGGCCCCGCAATTCGGGGGATATCTGGAAGGTGCTTTGGAAGCGGCGGAAAATACGCTAGACATGCTGGTCGAAGAGAAAGCTTAACCGATGCCCACCGACACAAAGACCGCCCTGATGGACTGTGCCGAACGCGCCGTGCGCGCACGCGGCTTTGACGGGTTCAGTTATGCCGACCTGGCCGAAGCGGTCGGCATCCGGAAGGCTTCGATCCACCACCATTTTCCAACCAAAGCCAATCTCTCTGAAGCGCTGATGGAGCGGTATTTCAAGACGTTCGAGACAACCTGTTTCAGCATAGAGACCACCAGCGACACCGGAGCAGAGCGCCTTTCTGCCCTGATCGACGTCTACCGCAATGCGCTGAATAAGGGTCAGACGCTTTGCCTGTGCGTGGCGTTCATCGGCAGTCGCGAAAGCCTGTCAGAGGCGCTGAACACAAAGATCAGAACCTTTCGCAAAATGGTTGTGGATTGGCTGACAGCTACTTTTGAGATGGGGCAGAAAGATGGTTCTATCGCCAATGTGTCAGTCCCCCATCACGAAGCCCGTGCGGCTTTGGCCTTGCTGGAAGGCGCACATCTCGCAGCACGTGCCGATGAAGACTTGAACGTATTCAACGAGGCGGTTGCTTTGCTGGGGTCTCGTTTATCGGACCAAGGCGCCAACGCGGCGAACACCGGCTAACATATCTGGATGCTCCTTTCCGCATTGGCAAAGCCGGAAGATCAGCCCCCTTCCCTTCCATCAACTGGACCGCACCATCAAAGCACATACGTTCAGACAATCCGAAAACGCCGGTTGCAGCACCAAGCCGCTGCTGCCTGAACCCAAACAGAAACCGAACTAGAGCCTCTGTTACGAAAACGCTTCAGCTCTCCGAAAATCTCTGACGACGGACACGGTGGCATCAGCCGAAAGAAGCCCGGTTCAGAGGCCCGTGGAAGGCTCAAAACTGTGAAGTTCGAATGTCCGCTTTCCGTCGGCATTGAATTTCTGGATTGAGTCCCCGACACGCAGCACTGTCAAACAACGGTAGCGCCCATTGTCGGCCGCCATGGACACGCAAACCTGGTCGGTATCAGTGATGGCAAACGCACCCACACCGGTCCAGCCGCCGTTTGTTAATTCCCCACTCACCGTATTGTTCGGGTCGTAAAAGAAGCGAAACGTCTTCTCTCCGGACGTGGCCGTGACAGTGTTGCCAATCAAAAGTTCCGCGATTTGGTCGGCGTTGAGACGCTCGGCGCCGTCAGTCAATGCCGCCTCAAGATCAGATTCAGCATACGCAGTGCTCCCTGCTAGCGTCACCGCAGCCGCTACGCAAAGTGTTTTGAAGTGTGTCATATCCTGTCTCCCTGGTGCTTTGGTCAATGCAACCGGGCGGTTGCCCAATCGGACGCTACGCGCTGCAAGCACACCGGGCTTGATCGAAAGCTGATTTTTTCTGACATTCATCTGACAATACCCAAACTTCGTTGAGCCAGGGACATGGCGGGGTGTAGGTTGAAGCATGTACCGTTTCTTGGAGTTCCAACTTGATCCGACCCAGGGACTGAACCGCCTTGGTCAGCCAGTTGCCCTGGAACCACAGGCGCTGCAATTGCTGGAGTTTCTGATCCGGAACCGGGAAAGAATCGTCAGCAAGCAAGAGATTATAGACGAGATTTGGGACGGAGCCGCGATCACTGACGCCGCTTTGAACACGCGCATCCGGTCCGTGCGCAAGGCCTTGGGCGACACGGCGGCACGATCGGATTACATCAAGACCTTCCCCAAGCGCGGGTTTCAATTTGTGGCTTCAGTTACAGCAGATGATGAGCTTCGCAAGCACGTTGCCAAAACCCCGAAACGCAGCGTCCTTATCGCTGGCGCACTACTGGGTTTGGCCATAGCGATGTTGTCGATTTCCATTTTTGCGGACCGCCAGAGATTGCCGGACAAAGGCAAGCCTTCTTTGGCCATTGTGCAATTTGACAATATCGGGGACGAAAAAACCGGGCAGTATTTTGTCGATGGTCTCACCGACGACCTGATCGCCCACCTGTCGCGCAATCGGGAACTGTTCGTGGTGTCCAGCGCGACTATGTTCTCTTACGCTCAGGATCAGGCAACCGCGCTCGAAATCGCGCGCGATCTTGGGGTTAGCTATGTTGTTCGGGGCAGCGTGCGCCGCGCGGATGGTCAGTTGCGCGTCAGCGGAGAGCTAATTGATGTCGGCAGCGCCGAGACCATTTGGGCCGAGGTTTTTGACCGCCGGGTGACAGATATCTTTGACGTTCAGGACGAGATCAGTCGGGCCATAGCGGGCCAATTGTTACCGGAGATTTATGAATCGGGCGAAGCTCGATCACTCGAAAAACCGACCGAGGACATGGATGCATGGGATTTGTATCTGCGTGGTCGGGCGCGACAGGCTATTTTTTCGCAAGAAGCACAGCAGGACGCGGTCGCATTCGCACATGAGGCCATCGCCGCTGATCCAAATTTCGCCGCAGCCTATAGCTTGTTGGCCCGTGCGCTGGGGACGATTTTCTTCTTTCAGTGGTCAGATACGCCTCAGGACACATTGATAGCCGCAACCGAGGCGGCCAAGCGCGCGATAGAGTTGGATGACCAAGATGCTCAGGCACATGCGGCGCTTGGCTATATCTACCGCTTTACTGGTGAGGCAGATCCTGCCATCGCCAATCTTGAGCGTGCCGTTTTGCTTAACCCCAATGACGCACGTATCCGGCTGGAAATGGCACATACCTATGACTGGTTTCGCATGCAGGACCGCGCCCTGCCCGAAATAGAGATGGCGATCAGGTTAAGCCCGCGCGATCCGATGCTGCAGAACATGTATTTCTACAAAGGGCACATCCTGTTTCATCTGGGGCGCTACGAAGAAGCGCTGGACGCCGCCCGACAGCTGAGCGCGGTGGCGACAAGCAATACTTGGCGAATGTTCCATCACCTGCTGAGCGCCGCCAATCTTGCCGCGCTGGACAGACCGGAAGAAGCTCAAAATGCAGTGAACGCAGCGCTGGAGATCAACCCGAAACTAACGATTTCCGCAATGCGCAGGCAATTCGCAGGCTCAAAAAACCACCCGGAAAATCGCAGAGTTTGGCTGGCGAGCCTGCAGAGAGCGGGCGTGCCGGAGTAAGATCGGGAAACTGGCGCAGCGCCGCCCTATTGGCGGTCGGCCAATCTGCTCTGTTCTCCTCAGGCGAGGCCAAACGCCCCTCCATCAAACCGGACGGTCAGGTGACTCCGGTCAAGCCCGTTTTTGCGTCGAATTTCTTGGGCAATCTCGTATGCTCGATGTGTTGTCCGCTTTGCAAATGTCTGCATTGTATGTCACCGGCCGCGTTGAGACTGACCAGGCCGGAACCGACCTTGATCACGGCCTTGTGCTTCATCGTTGCAGCCCGCATTGCCGCCATTCGTCACGGTGCAAATTTCAGGTTCAGACGATCTCGTCGAATGCCGGTCTTGGAGTTTTGCTACTGCGCCTGAGCAAGTGACGGGCTTCGAAACAGAAGCTAAAAGAACCGCCAAGACCCAAAACGAGGAGACCTCCATCATGCCTGCGCTTTTGTATCATTGCCCGTTCAATTGCTCACTCGCAGTGCGTTTTGCAGCCGCAGAGGGCGATGTATCTTTGGACATCGATCTTGTTGACTTTGAAACCAAGGCATTAGCCTCGGGTGGGTCACTTTTGGATGTGAATCCGTTAGGTCAGGTGGCGACCTTGCGTCTTGAGACAGGCGAGTTACTCACCGAGACCTCCGCCTGCCTGCTTTGGGTGCAATCACGATCGCAGACGGACATGACTGTCGCCGCGGACAGTCCGGCATATTTTCAATTGGTCCGATGGTTAAGCTTTACGGCCACGGAACTGCACAAACAGATTTTGCGCGTGGTGTTTTATCCGGAAGCAACAGACCCGGTAAAGGACAACTTTCGCGCATTGGCGCCGGATCGTCTCGCGCTTTTGGACGCACATCTGAGCACACGCGACTTCCTTGTCGGCCATCACTTTACAGCGGCAGATGCCTATCTTGTCTGGTTCCTTGTGCTCTCGGCGCGCGCGAAAGTGCCGATAGCAGGTTATCCTCAACTGGAAGCCTATTTTGCAAAGCAAAAATCCCGCCCGAAGATCGCGGCGTTGATTGCAGAAGATCAGGCGGCGCGCACCAACGCAGAGGTTCACTTCACGCGTGACGTGCAGACCTGATAGAGAGGTGTCGGCCACCAGCGCCAGGTTCTCAAGGCTGCACACATCCGCAATCCGCTCGCCAGCTTCCTGTTCCTTGATCATCTGAATGATCTTTACGTCGGTGAATCTCGTCTTCATTTGCACGTCCTTAAATTGGGCGGACTCTACACAAAACTGGAGGAGTTTCAGGGGCTCAGGTCAGGTCCTAAGTCTAAATGACTGCATTGTTTCCCAGTCCTTAATCGGCACGTTTTGGCTGGATTTAACCAGATGCAAATGCCTGAACCTCAGTGTCGCGCCGATCAAACTTTTCAGGGCTTCGGTTTCTGCCGCTTTGATTTCGGGTTTGATCGGACCATAGGCGACGCTGATATGAGGCAGAAATTCCCGAGGGTGCTGAGAGGCTGGCAAACCTTGGACCAACACAGTTTGCTCGCGGACAAGCTTGGGCGGGGGCAACAAGTCCAGATACAAGGACTTAAAGAACAGATCTTCCGCCTTAACATCGGTCACGGTCAGTTTGTGGCATGAGACGCCGGATGATATTCTGCCAAGGCGTGCAACCAGCTCTGCCTCGTCACCTGCAATATCCCCCAAAAGCGTCACGTGCGGCACGAAGGACGGGGTCCCATTTGCATTCGCGAAATTGTTGATCCGATTGCTTAGGTCGGTCAGGTCCGGTTCCTCCGGGATCATCCAGACGGAAAATGTTGCTACGTCAGCTTTCATGGTCAATGTGTTCCCCGCGAGATAAATTCCGGAGCGATTAAGACGGTTTCACTGGGCTTTTCCGGTTGATCCAATCTTTCGGAAAGCAACCGCAATATCTCTGAAACGGTTTGATCCATGTCGTTGCGTACAGTGGACAGCTGAATGTTCGGCCATCGGGAAATCGCGATGTCATCAAAGCCCACCACGGAAAGGTCCGTCGGAATATTCATGCCAAACTCCTGACGGGCCGCTGTCAACGCACCCAACGCCATCGCATCATTTGCACAAAACAACCCATCGATACTGCCATTTCCCTTCAGGATCTGAATGATGGACTGGTACCCGCCCTCATAGCTGTAGTCGGAATGTTCGATGATGGCTGGTTTCAAGCCCGCCTTCGCCAGGGCGTTTTCAAATCCGGCCATGCGTTCCTGGTCCGAGGAAAGATGCTCCTGACCGCCAAGATATCCCAGTCGGGTTTTTCCCTGACTGATGAGTTCGGCAACAGCCAAATCGGCTCCGCGCGCATTGTCGCAGCAGACGCAATCCACCCGCTCGACCTGCATCACGCGGCCAGATACGATCAAAGGGATATTCAGTTTGGCGCAGTGGATCGCAACTGATTCGTCCACGCTCCCGCCGCGCAGGATCAGCGCATCCAGCGGGTATGCCAGTACTTCCAGTATCTCTGCTTCGCTCGTTTCAGCGGACCCACCAAGCACAACAGGCCACTTGCCCATCCCCTGTAGGCCCCGCATCAGCTTGGCCAGAATCTCGCTATCATAATGGTTCACCAGATCGCCTGTGACGATGGCCACAAGATTGGATCGACCCGTGCTTTGTAACCCTGCCGCCAATGCGTTGGGGCGGTATCCAAGCTGTTCTGAAACCTGCAGAATTTTCTTTTTCTTGTCTTCGTCCAATGGTGAGCCCGGCGTGAATGCTCGCGACACCGCCGAGCGCGAAACACCAGCCGCCTGCGCAACCTGCTTTGCTGTAACGCGGCGTGGTTTGGAAACTTTGCTTGTCGTCATGTTTCAGTCGGGTCTCGTCTTGATGGGTCACAGCTTCGTTTGTGAATATCTGAAATTTTAGCTTGCGTCATAAAGGTGTCATTACTTACCGTTATGTGAACACGTGTTCACTACATTTGTAGCAGAATTATGGAAGATGCAAAATGAACCTTGCTCCGGTCGACTACGAAACCACCTCTTCTACTCTTGGTGCCGAGATACAGCTGCGCGGCTTGCGGGTGGGATATGCCGAGCAGGATGTGTTGTCGGACATCGATCTTGACGTGCGGGCCGGAGAGTTCATCGCCCTGCTGGGGGCGTCGGGCTGTGGCAAGACCACGCTGCTGCGTGCGCTGGCTGGGTTTGTCCCGGTGCGAGGCGGCTCGATTTCCGTCGATGGTCAGGACATGAGCCACACAACGCCCGAAAAGCGTGGAATGGCGATGATGTTTCAGTCCTATGCTTTGTGGCCGCATATGAACGTGGCACAGAACATTGGATACGGGCTGAAGCTGCGTGGAAAAAGCAAAGCTCAGATTTCGGCGCGGGTGCAGGAGATGGCGGCGCTGGTGGGGTTGGGCGATCTGATCCACCGCAAGATCGGCGCCTTGTCCGGCGGTCAGCGGCAGCGGGTTGCGCTGGCACGGGCGCTGGCCATCGACCCGCCGGTGCTGTTGCTGGATGAGCCGCTGTCCAACCTCGATGCGGGTATCCGCGCGAATATGCGGCACGAGATCCGCACGCTGCAACAACGGTTGGGGCTGACCACCGTCCTTGTCACCCATGACCGCGAAGAGGCGATGTCGATGGCCGATCGGGTGGTGATCCTGAATCAGGGGCGCATCGCGCAGGTCGGCACGCCCGAGGATGTGTTTCACACACCCGCAAACCCCTATGTCGCGCGGTTCATGGGGGCCGGAAACACCCTGACTGGTGAGGCCGATCTTGGCGCGCAGTTTGTCGATCTGAAAGTCAACGGCCAACGCCACCGCCTGCCGATCGCCGCCGCAGACGTATCCGGCGTTCATTTCCCACAGCCCCAAAGCGGCCCGGTCGATATCCTGTTTCACAGTGACGCCGCGCAATTGGGACACACGATGGATGGCGCACTGTCTCTGCCCGGAACAGTGGTTCAGCATTCCTATCTGGGATCGGTTTATCGTCACGAAATTCAGGTCGGCGAGGCCCGGATCATGGCGGACAATCCCCACAAGATGCCCATCGGCTCGGCGGTCGATGTAAGCGTACCGGCCACGGCCCTTAGTCTGTTTCCTGCAAAGTCCCAGACAGCCGTGACCGGACCCGAGGCGGCGAGCCAGGCCGCGCAACACCTCTGAGACACTGGAGAAACATCATGACTTCCAAAATTGCAAATCTTTTTGCATCAGCAGCGATGGCGCTGATCGCAACCAGTGCGGCACAAGCCGAAAACGTGCTGAACGTGGCCTCCGGCGGTAGCCAGAATATGGTCGACTACGTCACCGACTATCTGGGCCCCCTGTTTGAAGAACAGAACCCGGGCTGGACGGTAAATGTTGTCGGCACCGGTCCCGGAAATGCAGGTAGCCAGGCGATCCTTGAAAAGATCAAGGCGCAGGCCGGAAATGACGCGTGGGACACAGATGTCGTCGTCATGACCCAGCTGAAAACCGGCGAGATGGTGACCGAGGGCCTGCTGCAGCAATATGTCGAAGATATCGAAACCGGCAAACTGGCCACGCGGGACACGTCCAGAAGCGCTCTGGGCACGGATGTGACCGGCTATGTCATGCCGATGTTCCACAGCCAGACAGCGATCGCTTACAACCCCGATCTGGTTGAAAACCCACCCAACAGCTTTGACGAGTTGAAAGCCTGGACCGCCGAAAACAAGGGGGCTTTCGGCTATAACGGCATCAAGAACGGCATGTCCGGCGTCGCCTTCACTGCGGCCTGGATGTATGCCTATGCGGGCAACACCGATCAGCTGATGAATGGCCCCTATGACCCTGAGCTGAAGAACAGCTGGGATCAGGCCCTGAATGACCTGAAGGCGTTCAACGAAAACGTCACCTTTACCCCGGGCAACGCAGGCACGCTGGACATGATGAACCGGGGCGAGATCGTGATGGGCCCGGTCTGGGTCGATATGTTCTATACGTGGCAGGCCGACGGGCGTCTGAACCCAAATCTCAAGCTTTTGCTGCCCGAACCGGGAATGCCGGGACAACCTTACTATTACGCGGTTCCCGCCAAGGCCGAAAATGCCGAAGCTGCCCGCAAGTTCATCGCGCTGGCCACCAGCCCCGACGTGCAGGCCGAAGGCATCGTCAAACGCTTTAACTGGTATCCGGGCATCGACGCCCAGCATGTCGAAACCGCGCTGGATAAAGAGGTCTGGGACAAGCTGTTCACCGACGTCACCCCGGAAGAGCTGGCCAACAAAGGCAAGCCGTTCCCACTGGGCCCGTTCTTTGACGATATCCGCGAGGCTTATGAACTGAAGGTTTCCAACTAAACTCCCAATAACGGAAACCTTGGTGCGGGCCTGTTTCGTTCGGCCCGCACCTGAACACTCTGGACCGGATAAAGATGATCACACGTAAAACCTCTTTGGTTCTGGTTGCCCCGGCAATTGTGCTGCTTGGGCTGCTGTTTCTCTACCCCTTGGGCTATTCGCTGCTTTGGGCGTTCCGGGACGAGGAACTCGGCGGTTGGGGTCTGCAGAACTTCATCAAGGCGTTTGGCCTTTATTCCAATGACATCCTGTTCACGCTGATCATCGTCACCCTGTCCACCGTTATCATCGGAGGCTTCTCCGTGGCCATTGGCGGTTATCTGACGCTTGGGGAAAACCGTGTTGCCCTTGCGGTGCTGCGCTGGCTGTACCGCTGGCCCCTGTTCATTCCCTTCGTGGTCGCCGCGCAGCTGATGCGGACGTTTCTGGCCAAGAACGGCATGATGAACAACATCATCGTCTCGACCGGATTGATGGAGCCGTTACAGGCGGCCAGCTATCTGGATTGGCGCGGCATCGTGATCACTTTCGTCTGGAAACAGACACCTTTCGTGGCCTTGCTGGTCGCAGGCGCCATGGCCGCGCTGGATCGTTCCACGATTGAGGCCGCCCGTAATCTGGGCGCGTCCCGTTTGCGCATCCTGTTCGAAATTGTCGTGCCACAAGTCGCCACCACGCTGATGGTCGGGTTGATCCTGTCCTATGTGGTGATGATGTCGGTGTTGTCTGTTCCGCTGATGATCAATGCGCAGACGCCAACCATGATCACCGTCGACATGGCATGGCGCATCAACGCCTATTCCGACTACGGCGTCGCCAATGCTCTTGGCTTCATTTCATATGCCATGACGGCCGTTATCGCTTGGATCTACCTGCGCCAGGGCGTGCGGGAAGGAGGCAAACCCGCATGACCATTCTGCGTACAACCGTGACGGCCATTCTGCTGGCCCTGCTGGCCTTCGCCATTTTCGGACCGATCACCAACATGCTGATCTGGTCAGTGGCCGAAACATGGTACTTCCCAGCCAAACTTCCGCAAAGCTATGGCTTTTCGTTCTGGGAGCGCGTGTTCCGCCCGCAAGGCAACGCCATGGAGTCACTTTGGAGCTCGGTGCTGATCGCGCTGTTCACCGTGTTGGCCTCTCTGGTGGTGGCAATCCCGGCAGGGTTGGCGCTAGGACGCGGCAGCCTGCCGTGGAGGACGTTCTTCCTGCTTCTGTTCCTGTTGCCACAGGCTTTCCCATCCATCGCCGTCCATATGAACATAGCGCGCATCTTCTATGGGCTTGGCCTGAATGGCACCTATCTCGGCGTGGTTTTGGTCCATACGATCCAGGGTCTTGTGTTTTCGGTCTGGATTGCCACGGCTGCCTTTGCCGCCGTGGACCGCGAACTGGAGGAAGCAGCCGCCAACATAGGGGCCTCACCCTTTACCGTATTCCGCACCGTGACCCTGCCGCTTGCTCTGCCCGGTCTGATGGCCAGCGCCATTTTCGTGTTCCTCATCTCGCTGGATGAGTTCACCGGCACCTATTTTGTCGGCGTACCGGACGTGACCACCATGCCCTTGCTGCTGTTCACAGCGTCGATGGAAGGGAACTATCAGATCGCCTCGATCACAGCGCTTATTCTGCTGGTGCCTTCGGTGGGGTTCATGTTGTTCATCGAACGGTTTTTGAAATCAGACGTTCTGGCAAAAGTAGGAAGTTGACATGACCGACATAGATGCGCGTCTGGCATTCGCCAAATCTCTGGCGCAGGAGGCCGGAGAGCTGGCCCAACGCCTCAGGACAGAACGAGGCGCCGAGTTTATTGCTGAAAAAGGCCCGCAGGATTTCGTGACATTCGCTGATCGCGCTGTCGAAGATCTGATCCGTGGACGGATTGCAGAGAACTGGCCATCAGACGCAATGCTGGGCGAAGAAAGTGGCGCGTCCGGCACTGGGCAGAAACTCTGGGTTGTGGATCCGATTGACGGCACCGCCAATTTCATGCGGGGTCTTCGGGACTGGGGTGTATGCATTGCTTTCTATGACGGAGGACGAATACCGCTGGGCGTGATCTGCGCCCCGGATCTGAACATACTCGCCTGGGCCGCCACCGGGTCCGGTGCCTGGCTGAACGGAAAGCGGATAAGCGTTTCGGACTGCACGGAACCCGATCGCGCATTGCTGTTGCTGGGTCGGTCGAACCGCCGCCCGGTTGCCGAGCATACCGCCCTGATCCAGACGCTACTTGAGGCGGGCATGGAATACCGCCGCAACGGATCCGCCGCCATCAGTTTGCTGGCCGTCGCTGCTGGGCAAGCCGAAGGGTACTATGAGGCGCATCTGAACGCCTGGGATGCCTTCGCCGCGATACCCATGATCGTGGAAGCAGGAGGTCAATTCGACTGCGCCCCTCTGGCAAGCTTCTTGACGAAAGGTAGCCGAGTTCTGGCTTGCAGCAAACCCATGCATCCGACCATCAACAAAAGCGTGGGAGGGTGCTGACGAAGGAAAACTCGGTGCGACCGCAAAATCAATGAGGGGGCGAACTTGAAATTGGCGGGACAAAGCAGACAACTAATAAACTTCGGGGGGCTGAGCCAAAGGCCCCCAGGTTTCAGGGTCTGGGAGACCGACACTTGACCATGCTTCTTGCAAAACTCTGGAGTCCGAAGATTTCGTACGAGGTAAATCGTCCAAAATATCAAACCAAGGCACTTTGCTTTCTATTCCGGAGTGGACTAACGGAGCAAAGGTTTCGGGTTGGTCGAGGCTTGAAGTATGTAGGACCAGATAGGCCGTTTCTCGCGGTTTCATGAGCTTATAAGTCAAACTGACCCCACAATTGGGACAAAAACCACGATTTGCTATTGGCGTAGTAGCAAAATATCGAGGTTCTTCGGTGAGAAATCGAACAGCAGAATCGGGAAAGGCCGCCCATGCATTGACCGCTGATCCAGAAAATTTCCTGCAGCAACTACAATGGCAATACCCCGCGCTGATAGCAGGTGCGTTTATTTCATACCGAACAGACCCACAGATGCAGCCACCTGTTACCAAGGTTTTGGCCAATTCATCTTCATCAAAATCCAGAAACCCCGCTTCTTCTCCGGGTGTTGATACAGTCATGTAGACATGTATTGGAGCATCAGAACTCTTGAGCCTTTTGTGTCCGCAATCAGCCAGAGGAAGATCTATTTTGCCAGCTATTTGCGACATGACCTCTGCAGAAACCGCAATTCCACCTGGTTCCGCAATTGCTTCCAGCCGTGCGGCAGTGTTTACACCGTCTCCCAGGATGTCTTCTCCGTAAACAACCACATCACCGAGAGAAACGCCGACGCGTAAGATGAGAGGATCGTCACTGTTCGACTGACGTGCTTCGCGCGAACACGCCCTTTGAATATTGATCGCACAATTGACCGCCTCAAAGACACTCGAGAATTCAGCCAAAAACCCATCACCGGTAGACTTGAACACACGGCCCCGGTTTGCTTCCACTTGCATGCCGATGATTTCATGTTCCAGGTGAACCAGCTTAGCTAATGTCCCGCTTTCATCGCGTGATACAAGTCCAGCGAAACCGACTATATCGGCGGCCAGAATGGCCGCTAATTTGCGTTCCATCTCTGCTGCTCCGAATTGACCATTTCTACTTGGTGCCTGCTTATTTTAGCACAAAATCGGTTAACAGCGAGCCATGGTTACTGACATGTATGTTTCCAGTTTTGAAAGATCGCTCAGAGCCGGAGGCGTCCGAGGTCAGGGATGCGTTTGAGACGGACAAACGGTACCTGGACTGATCAAGTTCGGAGGTAATCGGGTCCGACCAAATTGCCCGAACTTAATCTGCAAAACTATGAATTCACACCAATAAACTCAAACGGTTCTTCTCACTCGGGTTGTGTAAGAACAATATTGGTAGCGGGGTTCAGGTCGTCGTTAGGATCAGTCAAAATGCCGGATGGGTAGGACACCGAGATCGGTTGATCATTGGTATCCAGGCAAAGCATATGATTATTGTCCCCGTCACCTAGATCGGCAAGCGCCGCCGGCGTCACTTTGCGTTGAGAACCGTCTTCGGCCTCCAGGATAATACTGTACAGGTCACGTTCCGCATCGCCAGGATCTTTGCCGTTAGGCAGAGCGACGCCGCCCGCCCAAGTAATTCTAACTGCTTGCACGATGTCTTCACTTGGACAAAGACTGCCTCTAGTGCGACGTGGCCCCAGATTTCCGACCAGCGTCCAATCCTCAACAACCTCGGCGAAGATCATGGAGGGTCCTTCCTCAAGTGGAGTTACGCTGACGGTGGCACCCTGGAAATCGAGCGTACCATCTATGGAATGCAAGTGCCCAATAACCTCGACTTCGACAGGTGGATCCTGGGCAGCGTTCCCAAAGTTTCCGATGAGAAGCACTGTGCGTAATTCACCAGGATCCGTCGCGGGCAACACAGACGCGCAGTGCATTGTTCCGATTTGTCCTGAATTGGTTACAACTCTGAAGTCACCTGCCTGCATGGTGTTTAGGTCTATTTCAGTTGAGAATATTATGGGCATCCCGTGTTTGCCCCCAGAACCTCTGCAAATCAGATTGGCCAATCGGGGCAACGCTTCGAGCCCATGAAAGGCAGACAACAACTCGGCGCTCACTCCTTTTGAAGAACTCGGCAGGTCCAAATCTGGCGTCGTGTCCTCAAACTCTCGGCTGGAAACCTCCTGCGCAGACGCTGCGGCGCCTGACAAAACAATCGCGACGCCGGGTATAGACAGTGGGATTGCCTGAGCCAATTTCGTAACGAGTCTCAGCAAAAAGCCTCCTCCTCACTTGGTCTGGAAGTTGTCGATCTGGGATGAGTTTACCGTAGCGTCGAAGTTGCGCACAACATCGGGCTTTGCCAGCTTAGCCGTTATGCTGGCTCCAACAACGTATCGGATAGAGCGTGTGCTGAAAGGGCTCCCGGCGCGCCAATAGCGACAAGCCTTGTTTCAGGTTGTCGGTCCCCCCAAACCCCATCCCTCGAGACATCCATTCTTTTACCAACGACCTGTACAAGAATACGGTGATCCGGATCCTCTTCACTGAAGACAAAGCCCTTTAGTCGATAGACGTCGCCGGGCAGATTCCGAATTGCAGTTTTAAGAGACGCCAGGCTAATGGGGCGCTCGGCTTTCATCACCGTCGTCGAAAAGCTGTCAGAGTGTTCGGCGTGATGGCAGCCACAACCGGGCCCATGCTCGTGATGATCCGGTATTTTCGTTTCAAGTTGCTCGCTGGCAAAGCGTCCGACGGACAGCAAAATATCCAGTGGGACATTGGCGTTTACGGCCTCAACCAGACGATATCGGCGGAACCTTGCCCCAAGCCATTCATGAACTTTCTTGACGGTGGCCCTGTCGACAAGGTCGACCTTGTTCAAAATAACCATGTCCGAAAACGCGATCTGGCGGAGCTTCAATTCCATTTGTTCCGGTGCAGCAAACAATTGCTCTGCATCGACCAGACACATCAGGCTGTCCAAACGGATCATGTCCCGGAACTTTTGATCCGTAAACGTCATCGCGATGGAAGACGGATCCGACACTCCACTTGCTTCAAGGACGATGTATTCCGGCTTTTCGGGGCGGGCGAGAACTGCTTCGACCGTTTCGATCAGGTCATCCCGGATCGAACAGCACACACAGCCATTTGCCAGGCTCATCACATCATCTTCCAGACCGACCACGAGATCGGCATCGACGTTGATTGCCCCGAAATCATTGACCAGAACGGCCACCCGCAACCCGTGGTTTCCGGTCAGGATGCGGTTCAGAAGAGTTGTCTTTCCGGCTCCGAGAAAGCCGGTAAGGATCGTGACTGGGATTGCCGAGGTTGAGCCGAATTCGATCATTCCGTCACTCCGCCTTCTTTTTGCGGTTCGGGATGACATCATCGACTTTGATGACAAAGTCGCTCGGCCATTCTGGGGCGGGGGCGCGGAAAACATCCGACGGATAGTATTCCTTGGGGTCGATCTCCATGTCGCGGTACTTCTGATCCTGCTGTTCGGCACGTGTAGACCGCGGCGCAGGCGGTTTGATTTCGTCAGGCAACGTGATTTTGCCTTCTGCTTCCATCTTGCCCAATTCGCGGAATGGTGCGACCGAGCCGGATTTCCCGGGCAGCGTCGCCTTTCGATACCAGACCGCGTCTTTTGTGACGTTGACAACTGCAACATCCAAGCCCCAGGCAAACAAACCATCATAGTGAGCCCGAATACCTGCCAGCATCTCGGCATCAATATCCTCGTCCTGCGTATAATGGGTCACCATAGCAAGACGCGGGCGCGCTTCTGCCATCAGTTTACCAACCGCATAATGCGACGTGTGGTGGGTATCGATTGTATAGTTGAACAGTTCTTGTGGCAGACCGTATTTGTAAGTCATCAACTGACCGATATCCTGACCGGACATTTCTGTCACAAACACATCTGCCCCCTTGCCGTATTCAAGGCTCAGTTCATCGGGGCGTCCATCGCCGGTCCAAACAAAACTCAGGCCGTTCCAATCGAGCCGATACCCAACAGCCCCGTCTTTGGCATGGCTGCGTGGCCAGGATCGAACCGTGACACCGTCTTCGTCATAAACGATGCCGCCTTCCTGACGGAAATCGAACTCGTTTACCTCGATCTCATAACCATCCCCAATTGGAAAAATGTCGAAAGCCTCCAGATGCCATTTGAGCATCTGCTGCATGCCTTTGACCATTCCGGCTGTACCAAGCTCGGGTGTCCGACCTGAGGGGCCGTGAATACGCAACGGCGTGTAGCCACCGGACCAGGCCCGGAACGGGTAGATGTAAGGAATATCGGCATAGTGATCTATGTGGAGGTGCGTAATGAAGATGTCATTGATCAACTGGCCAGGAACCTGCATTCCGATGATATTGCGAACGCAGCCAGAGCCGAAGTCAAAAAAGAACCGTTTTCCGTTCCCCAATTCCACCATGATACAAGTCCCAGCTTGGTCCTCGCGCGGAGGAAACGGTGTGGAACCACAAAACGAAATCCGCATTTCATCGGGACCGAGTTCTTCTGACAGCGGGAAATAGTTCGCATTCGAACCGGTCATGTACTTTGTAGGCCGGAAATACTCTGGCAGAGTGATGCCACCGGCTGGTCTACCGCCATACGGGTTAGTCAGGTTTTCACCCAACGGTCCATCGCCGGGATGCGCTTGTGCAGCACCTGTACCATAGCTGACCGCTCCGGTCGCGACGGCACCGGCGGCCAACCCTTGCATGACGTGCCGACGAGAGGGATTTTCGATGTCATCGGCCTGTTCGTCCTGTTTCTTGTCCAGATGCTTACCATTGTCGTCGTTTGCCATGTCAGAACCCTCATTCAACTGTGTTATGGAGTTTGCGCTTCGCCATCCGGCGAAGCTCGTGCACAAGTTCAGATCGGATGTGGGCCCATTCCGCGCGCTCGGTTACCGTGATCGACGCATCATTCAACAGCGCACTCACCTTCTTCAGGTCTTCGATGACCTCGCTCAGAAGCGCATCCACTTTGACACGCCCGGACAAGGCCTCCGAAAGCTCTGGAATCTCATCACACAGGTCTGCCATCACTGGATAAACCCCGGTTCCCACTACCTATTCTTTCATCGAGATGAGTGTGGTTGACCGCAAAGGCCAAGTGAGTCACCGTGAGTTGGGGGTGAGTTTGCCTTGAACAAAGCCAATGATTTGCCGACAGATCAGCATGTTGGACAGCTGTCACCGGATCTGGTCCGGGCAGCCCTGCGGCGCGTTGTTTCAAGCGATGGGTTTCAAGCATCGCCCCGGTTGCAACAGTTTCTCACGTATGTTGTCGAAGAAACTCTGGCAGGTCGAGGCGCTCAGATCCGCGGTAAAGCCATCGCCGTCGACGTCTATGAGCGACGCATCGACGGAACAGGAGGCCAAAATCTCGTTCGCGTAGAGGCACGGAGGTTACGTCGACTGTTGCGCGAGTATTACGAGGACCATTGGGATGGCCAAGGCGTTCGTATCTTCGTTGATCCAGGTGGCTACAAGCCTCGATTCTCCTATGAACCGTTGCCTGAAAATCCCCTCGCAGGTCCACCTCGGCAGCGGCGGCGTGTTGGACCATTAAGGCAATGGGTTTTTGCCGGATTGGGTGTTTTTGCAATAATCACAATCGCTGGTTTGTGGTTCAACCAGGACGATCTCGGCCCGGAGCCAATTATACGCACGACCGAACAGGCGGAACGTGCGGCACTGGGTGAACAATCGTTGGTACGATTGCAGGCTGCTAACCTTGCGGACCAGGCCCGCGGCATGTTTTTTCCGGTCTTTGATACCAAACGTCAGCAAATGGCACTTGGAATGTTCCAACACGCCACCGAACTCGACCCCGTTTTGCCCGATGGGTACTCCGGCTCGGCGCAGGTTTTGGCGACCCTGGCTATACTGGCCCGAGAGGAGACACAAAGAAGGGATTTCTTGAACCAAGCATTCGAATTGTCTGAACATGCTTTGGATTTGTCCCCCACCGACGCATGGGCGAATGCCGCAACTGGTTGGGTCCTGGCCGTCAGGAATGAGCCGGACGAGGCTTTGAAATACGCCAGAATGTCCGTCGAGCTTGCACCTTCGGATGGCCATGTTTTGGATCTTGCCGGCATCTCGGCCATTGTTGCCAATGCTCCTGATCTTGCCGCCGAAGTCAGCAATCCTCAAAGAGCCAGAACAGGTTCTGGTCGATTTGGTTCAAGAAATATCTGGGGGGTCTCCCAACTGATGCTCGGGAACTACCAAGATGTCATTGACGCCTTTCAAGGCGCCCCAGCTGCCGGTGCGCCCGTCAGCGCTCCTTCGCTCCTGTTCCAGGCCGTTGCGCACGATCTATTGGGCAATTCCGATGCCGCACGACAACTCCTCGACGAAATGCGAAAGACTTGGCCCGATTTCCCGTCCGAATTTCTTGCCAGAAAGATTTTCCACAACGATGATGAAACGCAAAAAGCGATACTTGATACACTGAATAGATATTGACGTATCGTGATGAAGCGAGAACCCGAACCAAGCATTCCGGTTTCAGCATAACATTCATAAAGCAATGCTTCGCTGAGGTGGAACGGGTGCTTTTGGCTGCTACGCCTTGCAGTGTTGAAGGCGTTCTCAATTGACATGAGCGGGCTGTTCAACGCTACTTTGTAAAGCTCGTTTTCTGCGCATTGATGTAATCGGGGCATCACGCGGCATCAGTCAAAGTGGGCTCCTTGCAGACCTCGGCGCCGCCGCAAAACAGAGGCCCTACCCCGGACTCCCGGTCTAAGGCCGACCTTGGGTAGAGCGTTCGTTTGCTGCAGGCAAAGACCACGTTCCAGTTTTTCTCTCCCCCCACTATGGGGAAATTTAGTAGCCAGCACCGCGGGACGACGCGACCACTCCCCCTGAGCTAAACTGCCCCAGTGGCGCTGACGTCAGACACTCCACCAAGGTCAATGGTCAATAGTTTGCAACAGATCCCACATAAACTGATTTCTACATAACAGCTAAGGACCACACCGCATTTATTAACTTTTCGCCTGGTTTCATGACCCGCGTTTGGCGATCATGTTCGCCATCAGACGGAAGGCACCCGGGACAAGATGCTCCATCTGGTGATGAAGGATGAGCGACGTGTGCACGTGCCGCCCCCGCCCGATATCCGCGGCCAGCAAAGCGCCCTTTAGCGGCGCTTCGCCCGGGTCACTCATGGCAAGCAGGGGCACGTAAGCCTCGTCCCAGGATTTTGCGAAATAAAGCCCGCGCTCCTTGTGCCAACCTTTCCAGTCTTCGGCGGAAATGCGATTGGGTGTGTTGAGAACAGAATGGGCGCCCAAATGGGTCACGGTACTGTTCTCATCCGTGACACGCCATCGCAGCGATGGCTTCCCGATCTCCAGCCGCCGCGGCGGTATGACGTCTGCATCCCAGTTGTCCCAAGGCCGGTGATAGAGCGTGACCAGCGTGCCGCCCCTTTCACACCAGGCGTTCAACCGATCTGCAGCATCAGCAAGTCCGGCGCGGAACTTGAAGGCAAATATGCCGACCACAATTGTATCAAATTCCTGAAGCGCTGCGTCACTTGCAAGATCGGCATCACTCACGTCTTGGACATCAACGCCCATGGCAGAAAGCCAGTGCCCGACGCGATCATTTCCCGCCCCGATATAACCGACACGCACACTTGGTACATCGGCCTCCAGAACCCGCACTCTGATAACAGCAGGTCGGTACTGTGCAGTGGCTGCGACATGGGAATGGGTGATGGGTCGCACCGTCTGAGCCGGTTGGCCATTTATTGACACCGGCAACTCGTACAAGCCGGGCTCAACGCCCACTGGCACTGAGATCCTAACGTCCTCACCCTTGATCGCGGTGCCCCACCGTGTCGGAGCGGCAACTGAGACGTCGACATCGGATCTAATTTGAAGCCCGAGCTCACGTTGTTTATGTTTGAGATTAACTAGTAGCGCATCAGTCGAGAGCTGCACACTTGGCGCAGGACACACGAAAGGCTCGTCACCAAAGCGCGCGTTTAGTGTGAAATCGCGCCCGAAAGCGGATACATTGAGAGCCCAATAAGGTTTCAGTGGTATCGCCGGATCATATGCGGCCCGATAGGGATCAGAAGGGCCAGCGTCCTTTTCGATTGAAAGCGTATCGTTCTCCAGACGCCACGCCTTCGGCAGAACAGGCGTGACGGTCAGATGGTCGGCTGTACCCGAATCCAAATCGACGTTCAGAGTGGTTTTTGTACCGGGCGATAGGTGCACATTCCCCACTGACGCCTGTACGGAAATTCCCAGCGAAATCCTTATGGCTCGATCCAGTTGGTCGCGTTTGGCCTTGAGGCGATGGGTAACTTCGCCCTGCAACTGGTCAGGGCATGATGAGGCCGCATCCTCGACGGCTGCGCGCGCCTCTATTGCTTGCTTTGCAACTGTGTCAAATTCAGGAAATGCGGCAATGGCTGAGTCGATCTTGTCCTGTGCGCGGTTCAAGCTGTCCGCCATCGGTGCCGCCCCGGGTAGCTGAGCCAGGTCGCGCAAGGTTTCTGGTAAGCCCGACGTCAGAGTGTCGCCTTCGACATGCGTCTCAGCCAGGTGCAAAGGCCAATCGCGTGCGCTTTGTTGGTTTGGCCAGACGCCCATGCCCTGGGTGCGATGAAACGCGCGCGACATCTGGCCAATACGCTCCCAGCTCCAACCGCTCATGGGGTCGCAACCGCTTCCGTCAATGGTTACGGTCGCCGGTGGCGGTGGGACATCATCGTCATAAGTCTGGCCTGCGCCGGACCACGCTGGCAAAAACAGCTTTTTGACCTGCCACGGAGGCAAGTTCGACGCAAAGTTTGGGTCCGCAGCCGCTGCCATCACGTCATAAGCGGCTTGTGTCATCGCCCGGTGGTGCCCGTGCTGACCCGGTACATCCAGAAATGTCGGGCACAGAATATCAGGCCGGTCCGTCCGGATGATTTCGACAAATCTGGCCAGAGTACGGTCGCGCCCCCAATAGCCAAAGGTTTCTTCACCGGTCTTGGAAAATCCGAAGTCGGTGATCGTATCGTCCCGCCCTTCCGAATGCCAGTACATGCGCATGTCGAGGATATCGCAGGCCCGCTCCATCTCGCGTGTCCGCAATGCGCCCAGATCAGGACCGGTTTCTGTGCCGATATCGTTCTGACCACCCTCTCCCCGGGTCGAGCAGGCATAGGACAGGTTGATGCCATCGCGGAATGCCAACACCGCAAGCATCCCCGAATCCTCATCATCAGGATGCGCCCCCGATTGCATGAACCGCACAACTGAGTTTAGCGGTTTCAGCGCCCACCAAAGTTGCATGACACGGGGTTCCGTGCGGGCGTTCACAAGCCTTGATTGATCTTCGGTCAGCATCGCGGCTCCTATGAGTGTGCCGATATCTGCGGCGTGAAGGCTTGATTGATGACAAGCGCCGCAGCCCCCAGGGTTGCGGTCATCCGGCCCGAAGCACCCCGCAAAAGCCGCGGCGCACTGCGATCGGCGCGATGTGAGACAGAATGATCTGTTGACCGTGCAGTCTGAACAAAGTGATCAAGAATGCTATCGGGCATCGCGCCACCCAAGATTATGGCCTGCGGATCGAACAGGTTTTCAACGATGGTCATGGCCGCCGAAAGCGGCTCGACCGCAGCGTCCAGCCAGCGCGCAAGGGACGGGTTGTTGGCTTTGTAAAGCCGGTCGAGATCATCCCCGCTTGCCACGGTGATGCCTTCTTGCGCCAACGCCCTTTGAACGGAAAAACGGCTGACGGCTTCCTCCAACAGCAGCGCCTTTCCACCAGCGGGCACGGGGATGTGCCCGATTTCGCCTGCATTGCCGTAAGCGCCTGAGATGATGCGGCCTTTGTGAACGACACCCAGACCAAGCCCGCTGCCGAAATACATGAAGGCATAGGTATCCAGACCCTGTGCAACACCCGAGACACGCTCGGCCATCGCGGCGGCATTGGCGTCGTTTTCAACGGCAACCGGCAGGTCAAAAACATCCGAAAACCAATCTTGCGGCGCAATATCATCCCAAAGCGGACCATCCGAGCGGCTTCCACGCAATCCGGTTTGTCCGAATGGGCCCGGCATGACGATACCTGCGCCCAACACGCGGTTGTTCGGTGTGCCGGATTCTTCGATCATTTCCTTTTTGATTCCGACAACCGCTTGCGTCACGGTGTCCCGATCAAGCGACCGCAACGGCGCACGATGCGAGACAATCGGTTTCCCGCGTAAATCCAGCAATGCAGCAAACACCGCATCCGAGCGGATCTCGATACCCATGGCAAAACCGCCCACCGGGTTGATCGCATATTGTACCGCCGGAAGACCGCGCCCGGCAGTGCGCCGCCCGCTTTCCAGAATCAAGCCGTCCTGCAGCAGGTCTGCGATGATGTTCGAGACGGCCTGCGTCGATAGGCCCGACGCCCTGGCGATGTCGGCCCGCCCGATTTGGCCGGCCGCTCGGACCCGGCCAAGGACCATCCGCCGGTTATGGCTGCGCGAACGCTCGGCATTTGCGCCGACGATGATTTCAGAAAGGGCGACCATTGCCTCGGATTAACTCAATTAAGTTGATAACTCAATACAGTTGAGTTAATCATTTCTCATAACGGGCCGCGACCTGACCCGAACAGGCGTCCGGCCGATACAAAACAGGGAGACATTCGATGAGAATTGGCAAGCTGAAGTCCATGTCCTTTGCTGCAGCGACCGGCGTGGCGACACTGCTCGGGTCGGTAGCCCAGGCGGTCGAAATTGAATACTGGCAGTATTTCTTTGATGCCCGTGTCGAAGCGATGGAGCAGCTGATCGAGAGCTTCCAGGAAGCCAATCCCGACATAACCGTCAAAATGACCCACTTCCCGTATGCCGATTACCGCACAAAAGTCGCAGCAGCCGTGCCTGCTGGTGAGGGCCCGGACGTGGTGCAGCTATTCTATGGCTGGCTCAACGACTATGTTGCAGCCGACCTGATCCAGCCGCTTCCCACGAGCGAATTTCCGGCCTCCGAAATTGACGAAAATTTCTTTCCGATGGTTCAGGCGATGAAGGATGGTGACAATTATTGGGCACTGCCTACCGCCGTTCGGTCGCTTGCGCTGTTCTACAATGAACGCCTGCTGGAAGAGGCTGGTGTCGAACCCCCCACCACCATCGATGAAATGATGGCCGCTGCAAAGGCGATGACCAAGCGCGACGGCGCAGGCAACCTGACTCAGGTCGGCATTACCGCCGGCATGACCGCGCAGGATCATCATTGGTGGCGCGAGGGGCTGATCCGTCAGAACGGTGGAGAGCCATATGTGGATGACTACAAGACGGTCAATTACAACTCGGATGCCGGATTGGCAGCGCTGGAGATGTATACAAGCATGTTCACCGGCGATGATGCTGTAACTGCAATCGGGTTCATGGACGAACCTCAGGCGGCCTTCAAAGCCGGGCGTGCAGGTATGCATATTGACGGCTCATTCCGGATCGGCTCACTGGACAAAACACGTGGCCTGAAATGGGGCGTGACCGAGCTGCCCGCGACGTCGGACGGTACACGGTCGAACTATTCATCCTATTGGGTCAATGCGATCACGACCAAAGCCGAAGACGAAAAATACGATGCTGCCGTGAAGTTCATGCAGTATATCACGTCAGATGAAGCGATGCAGATCTGGCTGGATGTGGTCGGCGAACTTCCGGCCAAACCCTCCGTCGGGATGACAGAAGAAAACGCGAATAACGAGGTCTATGGCCCCTTCATCCGAGGCCTCGAATACGCAAATACAACGAAATTCGCCAATGAATCCGCGCAGCGCCAGTTGATGGTGGAAATGGTTGAGCGGATTACGCTGGAAGGCATGTCGCCAGCAGACAGCCTTGCGGTTGCCGCCGAGGCCGAACAAAAAATCCTCGACGAATACTACGCCGAATAACCTGTGATGCCCCGGTGATTGCGCCGGGGCATTTTGGGCGTTGGGGCCAATATGAATTTCTATCGCAGACTCTCCATCAAGCAGAAGCAGATCGTCTGGGCCTGGGCGTTTCTGGCAATCCCGGTGGTGTTCTACAGCGTCATCCGATTTTATCCGACAGGCAACGCGATCCTGATCAGTTTCCAGAACTGGAACCTGCTGGGGGACCGGACATGGGCCGGGACCGAGAATTACAGTAAACTGTTCAGCGATCCGGTGTTTTGGAAAGTATTCCGCAACACCTTTGTGTACTTGTTGCTGGGTACACCCATCAGCCTGATCGTGTCCTTCATCATTGCCTATCACCTCGACAAGACCCGATTTATGCACGGGTTTCTGAGGATGCTTTATTTCCTGCCATTCATGACCAGCGCCGTTGCGATGGCATGGGTGTGGCGGTGGTTTTATCAACCGGTGCCGATCGGGCTGTTTAACAATGCGCTGGCGTCCGTCGGCATCCCGCAGATCGAATTTCTGAATTCGACAACCAATGCGCTTCCTTCGATCCTTGCGCCTGCCGTCTGGGCCGGGCTTGGGTTTCAGGTGATCATCTTCATGGCTGGCCTGCGCGCCATTCCGCCAAGTTACTATGAGGCCGCCCGCATTGACGGCGTTGGATGGTGGACAGTGCTGTGGGAGATCACGATCCCGCTTTTGAAGCCAACGATTGTCTTTATCGTCGTCTTTTCATCCATCGGGTTCCTGCGCATTTTCGATCATGTCTTCAACATGACCACGAACAATCCCGGCGGGCCGCTCAATTCGACGAAACCGCTGGTGCTCATGATCTATGAAACCGCATTTACATCATTCGATATGGGATATGCTGCAGCCCAAACCGTGGTGCTGTTCTTGGTTCTTCTGGTCGTGAGCCTGGTGCAATTGCGTATTCTGAGAGACAGCTGATGGCAGTAACAGAAAACGTTCAGGCAAGCTCGGACACGCTGCTGAAGACGCGGGCACCCAAGCGGCCTGCGAATATGGGCCAGTTCATACGCTGGGGGCTGCTGTTTCTGGGCGGCATCCTGATGGTGATGCCCATCGCCTATATGATTTCGACATCACTGAAATGGCCGCATGAGGTCTACAACCTCAAACTGATCCCGGACGAGCCGCATATCGAAAACTATACATTCGTACTGGAAGACGGCCGGTTCTACTGGTGGTTTCTGAACTCGATCTTCATTGCGGTGATCACCACGGTTTCGAACGTGCTGTTTGACAGTCTTGTCGGCTATACTCTTTGCAAGTTTCGCTTTCCCGGGCGCTACATCGTTTTCATCGCGATCCTTTCCACATTGATGATCCCGACCGAGATGCTGGTGATCCCGTGGTATCTGATGAGCCAGCAATTTGGGTGGCTCGACACCTATTGGGGGATCATGTTCCCCGGTCTGATGACCGCCTTCGGAACCTTCCTGATGAAACAGTTTTTTGAAACCGTGCCCGACGATTTTATCGAGGCCGCCCGGATCGATGGTCTGAACGAGCTGCAGATCTGGTGGACCGTCGCGATGCCGCTGGTGAAACCCGCGTTGGCGGCGCTGGCGATCTTTGTGTTTCTCGGCAATTGGACGGCGTTCATCTGGCCGCTGATCGTCACCAATTCGGTTGAGATGTATACGCTGCCGGTGGGCCTGTCATCTTTCGGAGACGAGGCGGATGTGGCGTGGGAACTGATCATGACAGGCGCGGCAATCTCGACGCTTCCGACCCTGATCGTGTTCCTGATCTTTCAGCGCTTCATTATCCGCGGGGTCGTTATGGCGGGGCTCAAAGGATGACGGATACATCCCGGTTCCCGGATCCTGTGTATCAGGACACCGTGCTTGCGCCCCTGTTTGAAGGGGTGAAGGCGCATTTTGCATCCAGCATAGACCAGATCAATCGCGCGCATCTGGTCATGCTGCAGGAAACCGGCATCCTGAGCACGGAAGAGGCGACAAAAATCGCTTTGGCGCTGAGCGATATTTCCAAGACGATTGACCTGTCGTCTCTCACCTACACGGGCGAGTACGAAGATTACTTCTTTCTTGTCGAGGCAGAGCTGCGCACGCGCCTCGGTGATCTTGGCGGTGCCCTGCATACCGCGCGGTCACGCAACGATATGGATCACACAGTTTTCAAGATGGCGCTGCGCAAGCGGGTGTCATCGCTTTTGGGGTTGGTCCATGATCTGGCCGCCAAGCTGATCGACAAGGCCGAGGCCGAGAAAGAAACGCTGATCGTCGCCTACACCCACGGTCAGCCCGCCCAGCCAACAACCTTTGGACATTATCTGAGCGCTGCCATCGAAGTGTTGCTGCGAGACGCCGAAAGACTGGACGCCGCAGCCAAAGCCTTGGACAAATGCCCGATGGGCGCGGCGGCAATCACGACCTCCGGCTTTCCGATTGACCGAGATCGCATGGCGCAGTTGCTTGGGTTCGAAAAACCGCAATTGAACAGCTACGGGTGCATTGCTTCGGTCGATTATGTGACCGGGCTCTACTCCGCGATGAAACTGCTGTTTCTCCACCTGGGCCGGGTCATTCAGGATCTGCAGTTCTGGTCGGCATTCGAGGTCGGCCAGCTCTATGTACCCAACAGTCTGGTGCAGATCAGTTCGATCATGCCGCAAAAGCGCAATCCGGTGCCGATTGAGCATCTCCGGCATCTGGCAAGCATGACCGTTGGCCGCTGTGACGCCATTGTAAACACCATGCACAATACGCCCTTCACCGACATGAACGACAGCGAAGGTGAGGTGCAGCAATCCGGATATGCTGCCTTTCAAAGCGGCGGGCGGGTGCTGCAGCTGCTTTCGGCTTTGATCCCTGCCTGTTCGATCAATTCCGCGAAGGTGCAAAAGAACGCCGACGCGGCCTGCGTGACCATTACCGAGCTTGCTGACACACTGGTACGGGACGAGCACCTGACCTTTCGGCAAGCCCATGAAATAGCCGCTAAAACTGCAAGCGCCGTGATTGCGTCAGGCAAGTCTTTAGGTACAGGTTTTGCGGCGTTTTCTGACACCTTCCACGCCGAAATAGGTCGCCCGGCAAAACTCGACGAGGCAACCTATGAAACGGTCACATCGTCCGAGCATTTCATCGCGGTAAGAAACCGGCGGGGCGGACCCGGGCCAAAGGCCATGACCGAAGCCCTGACGGCCTATCGCGGGGACTTGAAGCAGCTTGCATCAAGAAAATCACAAAGAGACGACCGCGCCAAATCCGCCGCGTCAGACCTCGCATCCGCCTTTTCAAACCTGATGGAGACCTAATTCGTGGCAGATCTTGCAATTCGCGATCTCGTTAAATCCTATGACAAGACCGAGGTTCTGCACGGCATCAATCTGGATGTGCGCGACGGTGAGTTTGTCGTGTTCGTCGGGCCTTCGGGATGCGGTAAATCGACGACCTTGCGACTGATCGCCGGGCTCGAGGAAGTGACGTCAGGCATCATCGAAATCGCGGGCAAGCAGGTCAATAATCTGGAACCCAAAGACCGGGACATTGCCATGGTCTTTCAGAATTACGCGATCTATCCCCATATGACCGTGCGCAAGAATATTGGCTTCGGTCTGCGCAGTTCCTCGCTTCCCAAAGCGCAGAAAGACGCCCGGATAGATGAGGTTGCCGGCATCCTGGGCATGACCGAGTTTCTGGAACGAAAACCATCGCAGCTGTCCGGTGGCCAAAGGCAACGGGTTGCCATCGGTCGCGCCATGGTCCGCGACCCGGCGGTCTTTCTGTTTGATGAGCCGTTGTCAAACCTCGATGCGCAGCTTCGCACGCAAATGCGGCTGGAAATAAAGAAGCTCCACCAGCAGGTCGGCAATACGATCATCTTCGTCACCCATGATCAGGTCGAAGCCATGACGATGGCCGACAGGATCGTGATCATGAAGGATGGCTACATCCAGCAGGTCGGCACACCTGCCGAGGTCTATCACACGCCGGCGAATACGTTCGTCGCGCAATTTATCGGCGCCCCGTCGATGAACATGATACCGGGCGTCGTGGGCGCAAACAGCATGATCGAAGTTCAATCCGGACAGCGGATCAACCTGGGCCGGGACCTGCCTGAAAGCCGCGAAATCATCCTCGGAATAAGGCCTGAAGATCTGCACCCCGATAATGAGGCTGGCTTTTTGACCGGTGATGTTCTCGTGCGCGAGCCGCTGGGCCACGAAACGCTGATTTATGTTGGCACACCATCGGGTGAAATCGTCGCCAAAGCGGATGGACGAACACCTCCGGACGTGGGCGCAACCGTGATGCTGGGCGCGCGTCCCGAGAACTTGCATGTGTTCGACGCAAACTCTGGCGAGGCACTTGCATGAGCGAGGCACCCTATAGCGGCACGGTCCTTTGCGTCGGTCGCCTCTATTGCGATCTGATTTTCACCGAGGTGCCGCAGCTTCCAAGCATGGGAACCGAAGTCTATGCCGACGGGTTCGGCCTGCATGCGGGCGGCGGCGCTTATATCACCGCCGCACATCTTTCGAGCCTCGGATTCCGAACGACCCTCGGTGCCTTCCTGCCCCAAAGACCATTTGACGGCGTTGTTCGCGATGAATTGCTCCGCGCCGGACTGGACCTGACCTTGTGTGCACCCTCACCACCCTGCCTCGACCCACAGTTGACCGTGGCCATTAGCGACCGCAGCGACCGGGCTTTTCTGACACGCAGGTCAGGCGAGGCTTTCCCCGATCTTTCAATTGACGATCTGCGCAGGCTGAACGTTACGCATGTCCATTTCGGGGAACTGGCCACCTTGGTCGAAAAGCCCGAACTGACGGAAACCGCCCGCGCCGTTGGCGCCAGCCTGTCTGCCGACTGCGGGTGGGACGGAAGCCTTGGCGCGGGCGAAGTGACCGAATGGCTTCAGAAGATTGATCTCTTTCTACCCAATCAAGTCGAATTCGACCGCCTGCGCGACATGGGCGCATCAGTTCCAATTTCAGGGTTAACGGTTGTCAAACAGGGCGCGAAAGGCGCGACGGCATATTGTGAAGGCAACCAATGCAGCCATCGTGCCAATCCAGTTGATGTGGTTGACACGACAGGCGCGGGCGACGCTTTCAACGCCGGTTTCCTCTCTGCGTGGCTGGTCGGCAAGCCGATGCAAGACTGTCTGAAAGCGGGCAACCTGCTTGGGGCATCGGCCATAGCCCAGGTCGGTGGATTTGCAGCTTCGGCTAATTCATGCGGCTCTGTTCTCTAAATGTTAGGATGACATATTCTCACGAGTATATGTCTGATTTACTCCCAGGTTCTAGACCCATTAAATTTGTTGCCGCTATCTCAGGTGCATGATCCAAGCGCAATTGTCGGACAAATTCGAACCAGTTTCAGCCAGGCCATTTTCGCTGTCATTTAAGCCATGCAAAGATCATGTCACTCGGCCAGAGCGGAGATGCGTGCCAGGTTGAAGTGGGTGTAGACGGAGGAATGGGCGAAGGCGAATTTCTGTGATCTCTGAGCGCGACCCGATATGATGGGGCCACTCATCTACTGTGCGATCCGGATCGCGTTAATGGCGTCTGGGACTTGGGGTAACTGCAGCAATATGAAGCGTGCAGGAAACATGGTTCCCGCACGCTGCTCAATCCTTTGCAGTTTCTAAAAACACTCGCGTTGCGCCGTAAACACCGGGACTTCAGTTGCGAGGCCAGTTCCTGCTGTTACCGATGCTAGCCCAAAAAGCTTTGCTTTAACTTCATGGTGTTAGACACGGACGAGCCAAGCCGGTCGGTCCGGTCAAACCATCCCTGCAGTTCCATTGTCTTTCCATCATCGATCGTAGTATCGAGCATGAAACTGCCGTCGGACTGAACCTGTACCGTGCGCCAGACCGGTGGCGCGGACGGGCTGTCCAGCGTTATTCTGAGACGGGCAAACAATGGCTGATCATCAGCAAGATTGACCGGAGTTTCGGACTGAACGTGCAGCAGCCCATGCACCACAAGCCTGCCGTGGAACCAGGTTCCGCGAACCAACTCCAGAGACGTCCGCAATCGTGGGCGGATATGGTAGAAGCAGCTTCCCCAGATCTCATCGGCTTCGCGGGTCCGGCGCCAGGCGGTTAGAAGGAAACCGCTGTCATTGTCACATCCCGGGCGAATTATCTGATCGTTCAGCTCAAGTGTGCAGTTGAAAACGCGTGCCTCGCCCGATGGAATCCGATGCTCGCGCGGCGAGATCGTCAGTTTCGATCCATGTGGCAGACCGCTTGGCACCAGGGCCGCAACCTCGGTTTCGACCCGGTCGTTATGAACCTGCATCGGGAAAGTTATCGGTGCATAAGGCGAGGAGGTCAGCGCTTCAAAGTCAAACACGTTCTGCTGCGCGTTGTTGTTTTGCAGCTTTACGTCATCCGAGGCCAGAGCGACGGTGTCGCCAGTCGCCGGATCAACCGTGTCGGGGATGGTCCAGTCTATGATTTCCATGCGCATGCATTGATGCACATTGGTCGCGTTATCCACCTGCCAGTCGAAAACCGCGATCTCGTTTGCGCCTGCTCCGACGGATGAAATTGTCTCGGTTCCGCGATTGATCCAGCGGCCATCGTCACCCGCGCCGGGTGGATCGCAAACAAACCAGCGGACTTTGACGTCCAAGGCTTCGACGTTGCCGGCATTGTGGACACGAGCGACCACATAGTGCGGTTCGGTCCCGCTGGCGGGGAAGCGCACTGTCTCGCCCTGATCCGTCGGGGTTCCGACCGGATAAACCCGTGGAATTGCCGGGTCCGGGTTGTCGCCGGGCCAGTCGACCCAGATGTCGGGGCTTTTCCAGCTTGGAACGTGGTCCTGGAAGTGCAGGTCGATATACTCCGCCTGCTCCCGCTCGACCCGGACCCTGTAGACGGGGATCGACCCACCCCGGATCGACCGGACATCGGCGACCTCGGCAATACATCCCTTGATCGGAAATTCCGGTGCTGTGGCAAAGTCCCACGTGTCGTTGATCGCCCGTAACTCGGTCCCTTGATTCAACAGATGTACCGACCGGCGGTAAAGGCCATTCACCGCCCAGGATCGATCGGAATTCGGGTCCAGCCCGTTGGTGGCGATCACCGTCGGCTCAGGGCTAAGGTTTTGTGAAAAGTTTGATCCCTCCGCGCGCAGCTCAAGAAATGCGGTCACGCCGCCATCACTGCCGAGGTTGAGCTTCATCAACTGCCCAATCGGCACCGTACCGCCAACTTCGTCGCGAACATCCTGACCCATTGCGTTGTCCCAGTATTCGATCGGCACCAGCCAGGCTTCGGTCACATCCGTACCCGTAGGCGAAGGCAAATCGACGAAAATGGTTCTGTTCGTGTTGACGTCATTGGTGTCTGGAATCCAGCCCAGTTTCCATTTCGACCAGCCGCAGAAATGGTGGAAATTTGAGTTTCCGCCCGCCATCATCGCCCATGCATCGACATAGTCCACGTCGTCACGATAGCCGTTCGCCGAGTACAGATCGGGCAAACCAATTGCGTGGCCGATTTCGTGCGCCATGACCCCGGCGTGACTGGACAGCGTGCCAAAGAACCTTTGCCCGATGATCCTGGACGTGCCCATTTGCACTGGCTCTTCACCGCCTGGCGGATTTTTGTCGGTGGCGTAATGCCCGCGCGCATACATGCGTTTGCCCCCAAACCCTGCCGGATCGTCGCAATCCCAGCGGTCAGCGATCGGGATGCTGGTGCTAGGCGCGCCGACATGGGCGATCATCATGACGTCGAAATTATCAAACATCGCCTCGACAGCGTCGCGATCCCAGGCAGTGGTATTGCGGATATGGTCCATCGCAGCGGTAAATGTGTCGTCGGCCAAATCCACCGAATGGCGCAATGCGTTCGAGTTGTTGGGCCCGCTTTCGCTGCCCGGATTGGGTTGCGACGTGTCCCAGCCGGTACCGCCGAGGCCAGTACTGGACAACCGTTCAATCGTGGCTTCCTCGCCGCCGAAGTCGGCTGTCAGGTTGATGTCGATGGTCAGTTCCTGCGCGCCCGCGTCAAGGTCTGTTCCGACCGACGTGTTGAAATACGCGGCACTGCCGCCAATGCCCTCTCCGGCATCGACCTGTGCTGCGCGCAGACATTCACGGAAATAGCTGCTGGCCGCTGTTGTTGAACTCATGACGCCGGGAATGTCCGCCGAAGACAGCCCAAGCTGGGTCAGCGGTGCCGCCGGAGAGACGGGCCCCGCGACCGAAACCTGTCCCTTTTGGGTTGCCGCACCACCGGCCGAGGCAATGCGAAAACGTCCTTGAGCGCGGCCAAACAAAGTGTCGTCCGACGAGGTTCGGACGCGTCTGAACTCGACATCCTGAATCAGAACCGGGCTGCCCGCAATGCCGGCCTCGGCGGTTCGGATCGCGTCGGTCAGCAATGTTTCCAGATCGCTCAGGAAACCCGCGATATCACCGCCCTGATTCACGGTCAGCGTCGTGGCAGGAAAGTTCAGGGTCAGCGTATGGCTGTCACCTGTCTGGGTTTCCACGGCCAAATCCAGCGTTTCTGTACCGTCGAATGTCAATGTCACCGGGAAACTTCCCAGGTTGCCGCTGCTCCACATGGCCGCAAATGGCAGATCATAGGTATTGACGGCGCCCGCACGGGGATTGGCTTGTATCGACAAGGTCTCGGTCCCGTCCAGCGCAACCGGGTCCGAGAAATCCGCGGGCATCACGGCGCGCAAACCACCGGCCCGGAAGCCATCCCACCAATAGCTGGCCTGCGATTGAGGCAGCACCAAGGGCCGCCGCATTCCGCCAATATCGTGGCCGAATACTGTAAAACTGATCGCAAGCTCACCAAAGCTGCACTCGTCATAATAGTCGTCAACGGTAGAGAATATTCTGGTCGTGGCCTGATCGATCAGTTGGGTCATGTCGGCATCGCCGTAGGTCTGACCGCCGTCGATCACCGGAAAGATGCAGATTTGCAGGGTGGGATTAACTTGCGCGATCTGGTTCCGACGCCCCCAATAGGTGACGGTCTTCGCAGGCGGAGGAACCACAATTGTAAAATCATCCGGCAGACGCGGTTTCAGTTCGGCGACATAGTCGGCAATCCGCCACGCTTCGAGCTGACCCTTTCTGGTAATCTGTACCAGCATCTTCTGTGTCTGGCTCTGGCCTTCGGATACGTCGGCGCCGGCGCGGTCCAGTTTGCGCTCCAGCTTTACGTTCAAGTTGCGGTCCATGACCGCCATTCGGGTGGCATTGGCGCTGAAGGCTGCAAAGTAAGATCCAGCCTTTTGAATCCGGTAGATGGTGAACCCCACCTGCGCAGAATGACGATCATCGCAGGGCTCATCGTCTCCGGGATCGTTCGGATCACGCGGGCCGCCGTCGTCCCCAGGGTCTTTGGGCCCGCATGTGCAATCGCATCCGCATCGCTTTAACAAGAGCTGTAGCACGTAGCAAAGCCGAGCGAAGGGATCGGCAGATTGCGCTGTGGTTGCAGGCAAGGCCGCACGCATATCGACCTTCTGAACCAGCCCTCCTTTGCGGGCCAGCACCAGATGGGTGCCTCCGGCCACTGTTGCGGCTGTGACGCGGTCAATCTCGAACGGGTGAATCTCGACCCCGCCTTGGAGACTATCGGACCCGACCATGACCAGCCTCAGTTCGCCTTTGTCCCGACCAAGAAGAATATTGTGCCGTGCCGGGTCCAGCGCGGTCAGATCGCCATCAAGGGCAAAACCACCAGCCCGCTTGGCCGCACCGGTGCGCCGGTTCACTTCGACGATGGCACGACCACCGTCGGGTTCGGTGACGACAAGGACCAGCTTGCGCCGCAGAACGACCATATCCGTCGCTTTCGCGGCCACATCGTGGGCGATGGGTGTAATCCGGGGTTCGGTGGACAGACCTTCGACGTCAGGGCAATCAGGCCGGGGGCGAAAATCCACCGACACTGGACGCCCCTCTTTGTCCAGACAGTACAAAACCAACGAAGTCGCCCCCGGAGCCGCCTGTGCTTTGGCAACATGCCGGCCGGTCTTGGCCGAGAACAGGGGGCCTTTGCCGTCGTCGAGCCCGTCGAACAAATAAACCGATACCCGGGTGTCGCTGAAGCTGGCAACAAAGCGGTCATCGGTTCCAAACAACACCGTTGGGCCGTCCCCGACAGGACCGCCATCCTCTGCGGGCGGCTTCTTTCCAGTATGCGTTTCGCCTGGTTTACACCAACCGGCAACTTCGGCGTCTCCGTTATCCCGCACCGCGCGATAACCAACCTGATGTACGATATTTACTGATTCATTGGACTTGGGCATGACAATTCCCTCAAAAATGGACTGCGTAGGAAAACCGGAACACAATGCGCCTCAAAACGATTGAGGCACTTTTTGTATGGGCTGTGCATTTTCTCGGCAGTCAGAAAATACGTGCGTATTGAATTCCGGCGAATTCAAATCAAAGAAATTTCAGAAAGAAGAATGTTTAGCGATGCTTGCAATTTTAGCGTGTTTTGCAATTTCTGTAAACCTGACCGCGCCGGGTCTGACAGGGCGACTGATATAAAGGTTGTATGGTCATCAGAGGCGCCGGCGAGAATTCTGAGCAACATCGGGGATTTGCTTGTCAGAGCTAATTCGGGACGCCGGTGTTGTTTGGGTATTCCGGTAGCGAAACTGGAACCGATATTTTGGAGGCATCGGCCAAAATTCGCCAACGCAAAATCTTCAATCCAACCCAATAAGTGCGGGGGTGTTGGTCATTTTGGCAAAAAATATAACGGTACATCCGACAACTCGGTCATGGGATGCCCAGCGCGCCGCAGCTTTATTTCGAGGTTTATTAATAGCTGCTTTCAACATCTCATCGTGCGATCCTCAGACCGCCAAAGGGAATGTCGCTTGCCACTGACCTTCACAAAGACTTTCTCGAGGTGCACGTCCGCTCCGAAAATCTTGAAATTTCTGAATGCGCTTTCATCGGAACTTCGAAGCGAAAATCGGACCACAACGAATCCTCCAATATCAGAAAGCCTCGTGGCTCACTTCGATCCTAAGCTCGTGCAAAATATCGACCATGTTTCGAGGCGAAATCGGATACCGAGCGTCGCCGCCAAAACGGATGACCCAGGGGCCGGTTTAGGGTCTCTTGAACATAGCAGGTCTTGTTATACCCAAACGCGAACAATCAACTCTGCTTGCCTGACACCAGGTTCTATCGACAAGACCGCTAGAGTACCGCAAGGGCAGCGCGCATGTCTCGTTCTATCTTCTGGTGCGCAATGAATGCGTCGTACCGTGCGTGGTGGATGTCCGCAATAACACCCGAACTTGGCAAGATACGTTCTTGCACGGAAGACATCGCGGCCATTGCTCCGGTCAACGACTCCTTGGCATTACTTGCGACCGCACCAAGCATAGCCGCCCCCAGCAAAACCGGCTCTGGCGAAGATGTCGAAAGAACCGGCACGCCGCTTGCATCGGCAAGAAGCTGTTTGATCGTCGCGCTTTCCCCGGCCCCGCCGCTTATCGCAACAGATTTCGGACAGACGCCATGTTCTGCCTGTGCCTCCATGATCTGCCGCAAACCGTATCCCACGCCAAGAACTGCCGCGACATATGTTGCAATCAGGTCTGAAAGATCCGTCGCGAGTGTCAGACCGGTGACGATGCCGGTTGCGTCCGGATCGGCATAGGGTGCCCGGTTGCCGAGAAAATCCGGAACGATCACACGGGCACCGGCAAGCCGGGCTGCGTCGCTGGCGTTCGGCACGCGGCGTTCGACCTCGCGCAGCAGAAAGGCTTGCAGCGACATCCCTTCGGACTGTGCCTGTTCAGAGGCATACCCCCTTGCGGGATGGGTCGAGATGAGGTGCGCAATGGCCTCACCCGCCGCGGATTGCCCACCTTCGGACAACCACATGCCTGGCACCATGGCCGAGAAATACGGGCCCCAGACGCCGGGTACCTTATGTGCGCCAGACGATGTGGACATGGTACACGCCGAGGTTCCGAATACATAAGCCATCGTCGCTTCGGGTCCTGAGACAGGATCAGCACCCACTGTCCCAATGCCCCCGGCATGTGCATCAATCAACCCGGCCCCCACCGGAGTACCAGCGTTAAGCCCCATGCTCTTGGCGGCCTCGGTCGTCAATCCTTGGGCCAGTGCCGTTCCTGGGGCCACAATCTGTTGGCCGATCCGGGCGAACCCTTCTGCGGGCAGTTCCGGTAATCCGATCTGTTGAAAATAACTTTCATCCCAGCGGTCTTCGTGGGCCAGATAGGTCCATTTGCAGGTCACGGTGCAGGCGGATCGAAACAGCGACCCAGTGGCGACCCATGTCAGAAAATCCGGTAAATCAAAGAACTGTCCAGCTGCACTGAAGGTGTTGGGTATATTTTCCTTTAACCATAACAGCTTGGGCGTCTGCATTTCGGGCGATATACGACCCCCAACATACTCTAGCACCGGATGTTCCGTGGCATTGATACGCTCAGCCTGCCCCTTGGCCCGGTGATCCATCCAGACAATGACATTGCGCGCCGCCTCACCTGACGCGCTGATGCTCAGCGGTCGCATGTCCGTATCCAAAACCACCATCGAACAGGCGGCGTCAAAGCCGATGCCTTTGACCTCATCCGCCTCTATCCCAGCCTCGGCAACAGCACCGCGCACACAGGCGCAGACGGCCTGCCAGATATCGTCCGAGGATTGCTCGGCGATATCGCCTGCGTCGCGCCACATCCGAATGTCCTGCTTGCGGCTGGCCAGCAGCTTACCAGCGTCGTCGAACACACCCGCGCGGGCGCTGCCCGTGCCAACATCTACACCGACGAAACAGCTCATAGGTCCACCGCGTTGGGCAGGATCACAAGGTCGCGGATGGTGACGTTGGCGGGTCGGGTCAGCATGAAGACGACACAATCCGCGACCTCTTTGGGTTGCATCAGGCTGCCCTCGGCGAGGGCCTGCTCCATTTTCGCCTTGGGCCAGTCGTCAAGCAACGCGGTCACGACCGGACCGGGCAGCACGGCTCCGACCCGCACGCCATGCTTTGCCACCTGTCGGCGCACAGAGTGGGTAAAGGCCTGAACCGCGTGTTTTGAGGCGGTGTAGATCGGCTCCCACACAACGGGGATGACCCCTGCGATGGAACTGGTCAGGATGACATCCCCCGATCCCTGTTTCGCAAGATGGGGCAAAACGGCATGTACGGATCGGAACGCTGCGTTGATATTGAGATTCAGGACCTGGTCCCAGGCATCCGGGTCACCCTCCAGCACGTCTCCACCGATATAGGCCCCTGCATTGGCGTGGAACGCATCCAGACGTCCCGTCTTTTCAAGTATTTGCGGCATCATTTGAGAGATGCTGTCAGGGTCCATCAGGTCGGTGACAATCGGGATCGCAGCATCACCCAGCGCGGTGCAGGCCGCGTGCAACGCATCCTCATCGCGATCCACCAGCGCCACACGCCCCCCGGCTTGGATGCATTCTTCGGCGCAGGCCCGACCGATACCGGATGCTGCGCCTGTGATTGCCACCACTTTGCCTGTCAGATCAGCCATTGCCATGTCCTTTTCGTATCAAGCCGTATTGCGCCGCTTTGCCTTGAAGGAAAGGCAAACCCTGTCCGATGACCTCATCCGCGCTGTCGGCGACGGGCCGCCACACGGACAGACCGTGCGCAATTTCCGGCGGCATATTGATAAAGCTTTCCATCGCCAGCCCGCCGTCAAATCCGATCGCGGCAAGAGTGGCAAAGATCTCATCCCAATCGCATGTTCCCACGCCCGGCGTGCCACGGTCGGATTCCGACAGATGGATGTATCGCAGATGGTCGCGGCCATGAAGAATGCCATTTCCAGCGCCTTTTTCCTCGATATTCATGTGATAGGTGTCGAGGTGCAGAAACATGTTCTCAGCACCGATCCGTTCAATAATGGCCACTCCCTGTGCGGCGGTGTTGATCAGATGCGACTCATACCGGTTTACCGGCTCAATCCCGAAATCGAGACCCGCCGCCTGCGCCGCCGCTGCTGCGGTTTCAAGCGCGCAGGCAACGTTGTCCAGCTCGGTCTGGGTAGGTGGCTGACCGCTGCGTTCACCGATCCCGCCATAGGTCACACCGGTGAGAGCTATGGCGCCCAACCCGGCGGCTTTCTCAATGGCCAGTTTCAGAAACGCCACCGCACCTTCGGGGTTTTTTGAGGCCCAGACCGGCTCGGGCAATCCCAATGAGCACACCGCAGGTAACTGCGCCTGTTCCAGCAGGTGCCGCCCCAGCGCCGCGTCGGTCGATGCCGGGTCAAGGAGCGCGATCTCGATGAAATCCATTCCGCATTCCGTTGCCGCAGCGATGGCGCGTGCAGCGCCTTCTGCATCCCAGGACATGGTCCACATACTGGTGTGGACGCCGAAACCTTTCATATGCTCGAATACCCCCCTTCGATCATCATGATCGCCCCATTCACCAGATCTGATGCGGGCGATGCGAGATACAGCGCCATGTCGGCAATCTCGACCGGCTCACCGAACCGCCCCAAAGGCGTTTTGGCGATGAACGGGTCTTTCTTTTCGGGCGCGGACCACAGTTGTTTGCCCATGTCCGTCAGCACCACGGTCGGGCAGATGGCGTTGACCTGAATGTTGGACGGCGCCGCCTCAGTCATCAGGGATTTGGTCAGGGCGTTCAGCCCGCCTTTGGACGCGGCATAGGCCGCGTGATCGGGCAAGGCGATCACACCGGTCTGAGACGAGATATTGATGATCTTTCCCTGCCTGCGTTCCATCATGCCGGGCAACACGGCGCGCGACAGAAGGAACGGTGCGGTCAAGTTCACCGCCATGGTGCGCTGCCAGTCTACCAGATCAAAGCCCACAACCGGCCCCGTCAACGCGATCCCCGCAGAGTTCACCAGAATATCGATCTGCCCGAACTGATCCAAAGCCGTGGCGGCCACCGATACGGTTTCCTCGGCGACGGCCAGATCACCGGTTATCGCCGCAAATCGCCGCCCCATGGCCTCGACACGACTGCCCAAGGCGGCCAGGCGGTTGTGGTCGCGCCCATGCGCCGCGATATTCGCGCCAGCCTCGGCAAAAACCTCGGCAATAGCCGTTCCGATCCCAGAAGATGCGCCGGTAACCAACGCGTTCTTTCCTTTCAGGCTGAACCGGCTTTCCCAAGACATGGTCTATTCCAGATTTGTGTGATTGGCCCGCATGCCATCGGGTGCCACACCCAAACGGTCGCGCAGGTCCAGCACGAGCAATTCGAAAAACAGGAACATAAGCGCCTCATACAACGAACCCATCGGCAGGATCGAAGTGGCGGCAGCGCCCTGATCGGCGGCCATGGTTTGCGCGGGGAGGTGAATGGTCAGATCCGCAGATTTCGGCACTGAACCATCGGGTTCGGCCGTGATGCAAACGACCTTGGCCGCACTGCTGTGCGCCACGTCGACCAATGCTGCAACGGTCGAGAAGTGCCCCGGCCCCGCACTGACAAACAGAACATCGCCGGAGCCGGCCGGAGGGGCGGTCATATCGCCCACCACGTGGGCGTCGCATCCCAAGTGAAACAGGCGCATCGCCAGCGCTTTCATCATCAGGCCTTCGCGGCCCACGCCGTAGCACAAGATACGGCGCGCGTGCGCAAGGGTCTGTGCCACTGGCGCGATCTGCGCCAGCACATCCGGCGACAAACCGGGCCGCAGCTCTGACAGTAGCCGGTCCGCCAGATCGTCCATCGCACCGGTCATGTCTGACTCAGCCTGATCTGGATTTTGACATCCGTCGGACGGGCCTCAACCGCGCGGTCGAAGGCTTCGATGCTGTGCTCAAAATCGAAGGTTTCCGATATCAGCGGTTTCAGGTCCACCTTTCCCGACCCAAGCAGAGCGATGGCGCGGTCGTACATGTTGGCATAACGAAACACCGTTTCCATCCGGATTTCCTTGGATTGTGCCAGCACGATATCCATCGGCACCGGATCGACCGGCATGCCGACCCAGACCACACACCCCGCCGGAGCCACAGTTTCAAGCGCGGTCTTTACGGACGCCGCCGCCCCGGCGCATTCAAACACCACATCTGCACCCCACCCTTCGGTTGCGTCCCGTAAGGTTTCGACCGGATCGTCGCGCCCGATCAGGATCGGTACGATATTGTCATAGCGCGCAGCGACCGACAGTTTTTCTTCGACCAAATCAGAGATAAAGACTTTTGCGCAGCCACCCGCCAATGCCGCCAGAGCCACCATAATGCCAATCGGGCCAGCACCGGTGACAAACGCCACATCGCCCGGTTTGATTTGCGCTTTGGTTGCCGCCTGCATCCCAATCGCAAAGGGTTCGACCATCGCCCCTTCGGCAAAGCTGATATGGTCGGGCAGTCGATAGGTGAAGGCGGCGGGATGCACGACAGACGGTGTCAGGCAACCATGCACCGGCGGCGTCGCCCAGAACTGCACAGACGGGTCCACGTTGTAGACGCCAAGCTTTGCCGCTTTGGACCGAGTGTTGGGAATCCCGGGTTCCATACAGACCCGGTCACCGACGCGCAGGCTGGTTACGGCCGAACCAACCTCGGTGATCACGCCCGCCGCTTCGTGCCCCAGAACCATCGGCGCATTCACAACGAAGGGCCCGATCCGGCCATGCGTGTAATAATGCACATCGCTGCCACAAACGCCGACGGTGTCAATTGCGATGCGGACATCCTCGGGACCCAGTGTGTCGGCCAGCTCGATCTCGCGCAGTGAAAGACTGCGGGCTTTTTCCAGAACCAGAGCTTTGGCCATCTTACACCTCTCTCACTTCTTTTTGGTTTCCAGCAACGCCGCCGCTGTGTTTTCGTCTGTAACCAGAGTGTCGACAAATCCGCGCGTCAATGCCGCCGTGATGATCAGCACTTTGTGAAGACCACCCGCCGCCAGAATGACATTGTCAATCTGGGCCATTTCATCCAGGGAAAGACCGATCACACGCTGGTTCAAAGGGTGGTCGATCATCGCGCCATCTGCGTTCAGGATATGCCCGGTGATGTCCCCCACCCCGCCTTTTTCGATCAGATCGACCGGGTCAACCCCATTTGGCAACGCATCCCGCACCAGCAAAGAGCTTTCCAGATCACCCGTCGCCAGCGCAATGGCACCACACGCGCGTATCTTTTCCAACATGTCACGGATCACATCCTGCTCCATGAACAAGGCCTGACTTTCCGGACTGCCCGCATAAAGCGGTGCGGTGAAAAAGCTGTGCTCGGCGTTGCACAGATCAGCCAGTCGTGTCGTGATCTCATACCCGTTCACATCCGATCCGCGCGACACGCCGCCCATGATCGACACGATCTCAAGATCTGGGCGGTCCAGCGGCTGCATGTGTCGCGTGGCAAGGTTCAGGGTGTTGCCCCAGGACATGCCAAAATGGGTCAGGTTCGGGTCACTCAAGACTTCGCCCAGATGCGCGCCCAACCCAGCCGCCACCAACGGTGTTACCGACACCCGGTCTTCGGGGGATGGGACAACAACCGCGCGGGTCAGGTCAAATTGCCGTTCGAGTTCCCATTCCAGTTGTGCCGCCGCCGCAAAAACGGATTCTACGCTGACCCGCAAGATACCGCGCCGCCGCGCCTCGCTGAGCGCTTTGTTGACGCGCAAACGCGTGGTACCGAACCGTGCAGCCGCATCTGCCTGTGTCATGCCCTCGACCTCGCAGGCCCAGCACAGCCGCACCAGCAGCTGTTCTTCCGGGTCAATCTGGTCAAGTTTGATATAGCGTGACATGGATATCCTTTCCTTTTGTTCCCGTTCTAACGCAACGCAACAGGAAAGGGAGTGGTCGGCGGCGTCATTTCACAGCCCCCATCGTCAGGCCGCGCACCAGTTGCTTGGAGGCAATGAGCGCGAAGATCAGAACCGGGATGACGATCAGGGTCGATGTGGCCATGATCTTGCCGTAAGGCAGGTTGTAGCCCTCCATGAAGGACACGGCCATTGCCGGGGCGGTCTTGGCCTCGGTGCGTGTCAGGATCAGGCCGAACATCAGCTCGTTCCACGAGAAGATGAAGGAAAAGATCGCCGACACGGCCACACCGGGCATGGCCAATGGCAGGCAGATTTTGCGCATGATGGTGAATTGCGACGCGCCTTCCAGCCGCGCGGCCTCGTCCAGATCATAGGGGATGCCGCGAAACTGGTCGGTCACGATCCAGATGACGATCGGCAGGTTGAAGGTCAGGTATATCAGGATCAACGTGATGTGTTTGTCCAGCAAGGACAGGTTCCGTGCGATCAAAAAGAACGGCAGCGCCAGCACGATAGGAGAAACCATCCGGTTGGTGATAAACCAGAACCACAGGTCTTTTTTGCCGCGAAACTCGAACCTGGCCAGGGCGAAGGCGGCTGGCACCCCAAGCAGCAGCGCCAGCAACGTGGTCGAGATTGCGATGATCAGCGAATTGATCAGTGTCCGAAACACCCCGTCCTCGAACAGCGCCTCGCGGTAATTGGCCAGTGTCGGCTCGAAAATCCAGACCGGGGGCGATTCCAGCGCAACGATCTGCGTTTTCAGCGATGTCGTGACCATCCAGTAGAATGGGAAAACACAGACCAGTATGATCAGCACCAGCAAGGCGATCTGCGACCAGTATGAGCGCGTTGTCGTCATGGCTCAGACCTCCTTGTAGAAGACGCGGATATAGATTTGCGCCAGCACGATGGTGATGATCAGCAGAATAATCGCCTGTGCGGATGCCAGACCCTGATCAAAGCCGCGAAACCCGACCCTTTGAATCATCAGCGAAATGAACTCAGTCGACGATCCCGGCCCGCCGCGCGTCAGCGTGAACACCATGTCGAACAGTTTCAGAGTGTCAGCGGTGCGCAGGATCAGCACCGCCACCAGTCCCGGCAGCAGGAATGGCAGTTGCACATAGCGCAGTACGATCCATTTGGATTTGGTCTCAAGCCTTGCGGCCTCTTCCACTTCACCCGGCACCATGGTCAGACCCGCCAGAAGAACCAGCGCCACAAAGGGAGTCCACTGCCAGACATCCCAGAAAATGATCATGGCAAAGGCATTCTGCGGGTCGCCGATCCAGTTGATATCCGCGCCGCCCAGCAACTGGTTCACGACGCCAAATTTCTGGTTGAACATCACCTGTCCCAGCAACCCCACAACCGCGTAGGTCGTGGCCATCGGCAGCACAAGGCTGAGCCGCGCCAGTGTTTTCACCAGTGTCAGACCGGGTTGATGCAACACCAGCGCAATACCCAGACCCAGCGCGATTTGCAGCGGCAGGGCCGTGCCCAGCAGAAAAAATGTACGGCCCATCGCCTGCCAGAACACCTCATCGGTCAGAACGGTCCAATAGTTTTCGAAACCGATAAACTCGACCCGCTTCAGCTTTGTAAGGTTGTAGAAATGCGCCGAGGTCCAGATCGCGTACAGCAATGGCGCGATGCCCACCATGGCAAGACCAATGACTGCCGGGCCAATAAATGCAAAGATTGTCTTGCGGGACACCTGACCACGCATATCCGTCCTCCGGTTTCCCCGGTTGTCTAGGGGCGCACGAATGCGTCCCACTTATTGTTCTTGTTTACTGGGCCAGTGGCTTGTCGCCGGAATAATAGCCGGCGTCTTCCAGAACTGCTTCCATTCGAGAGCCGATCTCTTGCGCACCTTCTTCAGTCGAGACTTCACCCAGCATCATCTTGGTGCCCCATTCCTGAACGATCTCGGTGATCTCAGGCCATTCCGCGAAACGCGGGCGGAACTCAGGTACGCCGTCCTGCCAGCTTTCGACCAGTGCGGGCACAAACTTGAAGTCTTCCAGACCGTCTTCCTGATAGACAGATTGACGGGCAGGTACGCCGCCGCGCTCAAGATATTCGCGCGCATTGGCCTTCGAGGTCGCCCACTGAATGAACAGATAGGCCGCGGCCTGCTCGGCTTCGTCCGCTTGCGAGGCAACAGCCAGAGAGAACCCGCCAAGCGCCGGTTTACGCCCTGCCGGGCCTGTGGGCTCCGGTGCGATTTCAACGCAATCGGCAACTTTCGACGTGTCCGGCGAGACCACCGATGAATAGAAAGCCGACCATTCGGTGATCATCGCGACATCACCCTGACTGAACCCGTTCACGGTTTCAGCGTGGTCATAGGCCACAATACCATCAGGCATGTATTCCATCAGCTCCTGGCGGAATTTCAGACCGGCCTGGCTCTCGTCGCTCATCAGGTTCGACTTGAAGTCTTCATCCAAGAACGAGCCGCCAAACGGCCAAAGCACCCGCGCGAAACTGTCAGCCGATTGGGTTTCGTTCCGCTTGGACTGCAACGCAAATGCATATTTGCCATCTTTGGTCAGCGCCGGGCCATAGGTGTCCTTCAGCTCCTGCCAGGTTTCCGGCGGGCGGTCGAACCCGGCCTCTTCCAGCATGCAGCGGTTATAGAACATCAGGCCGGAATAATTGTCGAACGGCAGGCCATAAAGCGTGTCATTCCAACCGCCAAACGCGTTCAGCACCAGCGGGAAAAAGTCGTCGATGTCCAGATCTGTATCAACAGCGTCAGGGAATTTTGCCTGCACATCCGCCAGCGGAACAATCCAGTCGTTTTCAGCAAAGTTGCCGATCCAGACAAGGTCGATCAACGCGATATCCAGATCGCCGCCCGCCACAAAATCCCGCACCTGCTCGCCCAGAGCGTTTTCGTAAGGATGCTTGATGACATTGACCTTGATGCCGGTTTCCTCTTCGAACGCAGGCAGCATGGCTTCGATCGCTTCATAGCCCGGTCGCAGCAGGAACACGACGTCAATCGTTGTGCCCGCATAGGGCTCTGCCGCCTTTTTCAGGCTCCAACCGTCCTCTGCAACGGCAGCACCTGTCGCGATGATGCTTGCGACAGCTGCGGTGCCCAGCAAGTTTCTAAGAGTTTTCATTCTCAGTTCTCCTCCCAGTACAAAATCATCTTTTGCATACTGGGTCATACAAAAGTATTTTTTCGACTTGAAAGTCAATACATTTGTTTCTACTGATAAACAAAAGAATATGCGCGGGCCGCACTGCTCGCCGTTGAGGAGGGGTTGCCTTGGCTGGCATCGGAATTGAAGGACTCAACAAATTTTATGGCGAAACGCAGGCCCTGTTTGATGTCAGTCTCGACATCCGGGACGGAGAGTTTGTTGTATTCGTCGGGCCATCGGGCTGCGGCAAGTCTACTCTGTTACGTACGCTGGCCGGGCTTGAGGCCGCGGACTCGGGGCGCATTGAGCTTGACGGGCGAGACGTGACCCATGCCGAACCTGCCGATCGCGAGCTGGCGATGGTGTTTCAGTCCTACGCCCTTTATCCCCATATGAGCGTGCGCGAAAACATGGATTTCGGCATGAAAGTCAACGGGTTCACCCCTGACCTGCGGCAAGAGAGGATCGCAGAGGCTGCCCGTATCCTGCAGCTGGAAGACTATCTTGACCGCAAGCCCTCGCAATTGTCAGGCGGTCAGCGGCAACGCGTGGCGATTGGTCGGGCCATCGTCAAAAACCCCAAGGTTTTCCTGTTTGACGAGCCGCTATCAAATCTCGACGCCAAACTGCGCGTGCAGATGCGGGTCGAGCTGGAAGGTTTACATAAGCAGCTTGCCGCAACCATGATCTATGTGACCCATGATCAGGTTGAAGCCATGACCATGGCAGACAAAATCGTTGTGTTGAACGGCGGGCGTGTCGAGCAGGTTGGAACCCCGATGGAGCTATATCACTCGCCTCGTTCACGCTTTGTGGCGGAATTCATCGGATCGCCGGCCATGAATGTGTTTGCCCCCAGCGACACAGTGAGCGGCCTGACCATCAAGCCGGAAGCGGCATTCGTCGGTTGCCGCCCTGAACATCTTGAGTTGTTGCCCCACGGCCAAGGCAATACCGACGCCACGGTTCGGGTCAAAGAACAATTGGGAGGCGAGAGCTTACTTTACCTGACCCTCTCGGACAAAAGCGAGATCGTCGCGCGTGTTGGTGGAGATGACGACACGCCTGTCGGCCAGATCGTCGGCGTTCGGATCCCCGAAAATCGGCTGCATCATTTCGGCACCGATGGGCGCGCGCTGTAACGGTGCGCGCGATGACCAGAGACGATCCCACCGGGGCAGAGTTTCCCTTATCGCTTGCGGCCTTTAACCTCATTATTTTCGATTTTGACGGGGTCATTGCCGATAGTGAGATCATCTCGCTCTCGACGTTGAAAGAAACCTTGGCTGCGTATGCCATTGACCTGCCAACGCAACAGGTTCGACGGCAATTTTTGGGTAAGTCTCTGGCTGCAATTGAAACCTTCGTTGCCGAGAACAGCCCGTCGCTTTCCGCCAGTACATTTGCGCAGGACTGGCAAGCCGAACTGTTCCGTCGTTTTCGCCAGGAACTCTCACCTATTTCTCATGTCACAGGTTTTCTAGAAGATTTGAACGCGCTGGGTGTTCCTTACTGCATCGCGTCCAGCGGCACGTTTGAACGCATCGGCGTTGCCCTGACTGCGATGCAGATGACGGCTTTGTTCGACAACGTCTTTAGCACCGAAGAGGTCGAACACGGCAAACCGGCACCAGACCTTTTCCTGCATGCCGCAGCCCAGCTTGGTGTTGAACCCGAAACCTGCCTGGTGATCGAAGATTCACCTTACGGTGTGCGCGCTGCCAAGGCAGCCAACATGTTCTGCGCCGGTTTTGTAGGCGGTGCTCACCTGCGGGGCATTGAAGACCAGCACGGAAAATTTCTGCGTCAGCAAGGGGCTGACCTGATCATATCATCCTACGAGTCACTCGGGCCTGCGCTTTGCAAGCAGAAGAAAAAACAATAAACGTTTTGAAGGCACTTATGAGAGGCATCGTCGCATGAGCTACCTTGGCATTGATCTGGGAACATCCGGGTTGCGCGCCCTGCTTCTGGCACAAGATGGCAACGTGATCGGCTCGGCCGAGCAATCTTACCAATCCGATCACAAACACCCCGGCTGGAGCGAACAAAACCCCGCAGACTGGATCAGAGCGCTTGAGGCCGCGGTTGGCGAATTGCGCCGCACGCATCCCGAATTTTCCAACCTCCGCGCAGTCAGTGTCGCAGGGCACATGCACGGTGCAACGCTGTTGGACGCCAGCGGCGACGTGATCCGGCCGTGCATCCTGTGGAATGACACGCGCTCTGACATCGAGGCAAAAGAGCTGGACGCCCTGCCCGGTGTGCGCGAGATTTCAGGAAACATCGTGTTCCCCGGGTTTACGGCCCCCAAACTTCTTTGGGTCAAAGCGCACGAGCCTGACCTCTTCACCCGCGTCGCGAAAGTCCTGCTGCCTGCGGCCTATCTGAACTACTATCTCACAGGCGACTATGTCGCCGATATGTCGGACAGTGCCGGAACATCCTGGTTGGACGTGTCCGGCCGTGCGTGGTCTGAGAAGCTGTTGAACGCCGGGCAGATGAGCGAAACACAGATGCCCAGGCTGGTAGAGGGCTGCCAGCCCGCAGGCACCTTACGGCGCGGTCTGGCGGCAAACTGGGGCGTCAAGGACCGCGTGGTCGTCGCGGGCGGCGCTGGTGATAACGCCGCCGCCGCCTGTGGGCTGGGTGCCCTGAACGAGGGCGATGGTTTTTTGTCCCTTGGCACCTCTGGCGTTTTGTTGGCCGCGCGGGATGGCTACTACCCGGCCCCGGACTCGGCGCTGCACACGTTCTGTCACGCGGTTCCGGATCGCTGGTATCAGATGGGTGTCATGTTGTCGGCAACGGACAGCCTGAACTGGCTGGGTCAGATCACCGGCAAGAAACCATCTGACCTGACGCGCGATCTGGGTGACGAATTGCGCGCGCCCGGCCGCGTCCAGTTCTTTCCCTACCTGTCCGGAGAGCGCACACCGCATAACGACGCGAACATTCGCGGCAGCTTCACCGGGTTGGGCAAGGATACCGACCAGAACGACCTGACCTGCGCCGTGCTCGAAGGCGTCGCTTACGGCCTGAGTGACTCGTATGAAGCACTTGCGCGGACCGGAGCCCGCATAGACCGGCTGATCGGCATCGGCGGAGGAACGAAATCACGGTACTGGGCCAAGCTGATCGCAACAGTTCTGGATGTACCCATAGAACTGCCTCAGGACGGCGAGTTCGGTGCCGCGCTGGGGGCGGCCCGTCTTGCAATGATCGCTGGCTCCGAAGCTACCGCCGAAGACATCCTCAAACCACCCAGGATTGGTGAACGGATCCTTCCGGAGACCAATATGACCGATGCCTTCGACACGGCGAAAAGTCGTTTCCGGGCGGCCTACGAACATCTTCAGGAAATATCGTCCAGGCGTCGATAAACGTGCCTGGCAGGGGCGACGTCAGACAAGCTCGGACCAGTTTCAATTTGCCGCAGAGGCCGTGAACCAATCCGAAACAAATCTGTCGCCATTCTAAAAAATGAGCGGTGTGTCAGCCTGAATGTCTCTCGGCTGGTCAGCGATCTTTCCTGGTTGAGGCGGTTGGAATGGACGGCGGCAAAATCCCGCAGCTTTTGCATAGGTCTGAAACGCTGAATGGCGCGTTCTGTTCATCGAAACGGCAAGCACGAATTCTCGACGCGGCTGTTGAGTCACCTTGCCGTACTTTGCCTGTCGGGCGATGCTAATTCCCTGAGTTCAGCCCTGTATGATTGCTTTACAGATCAGAAGTTTCGCTCTCGGAAATGCAGAGAATGTCGGCTCGCCAAAAGCGACATTTCTCACACCACTGATGGCGCTCAGTTTGTATTGGAGTATTTCAAGGCCGCGCCGAGCGTAATCGCTGTTGCTTGGATCTGAATGTTCGGATGGTGGCCATGGTCCATAAGACAATGTTTGTTGGATTTGGTCTTCAGACAACAGGGCCTCGACACGGAACATTCCTTCGCCCCTTGCAGTGACCCTGGGCGTGTCGTTCATCCCATGTTGATGAGCCGGCATGATCGCATCGACACGCATTTCACTCACGACAGCTTCATCGCAGATGGAAATCAGAATGAAAAACGGTTGGGCCAACGGGACTTCATCAACGGCTGCGTACAGCGGGGCGCGTTTCGAGTGTTCGAGATCATCCCTTGCCCAATTGGCTCACAAGCTAGGCTCCGGACCCATTGATATCAGTGGTTCGGCATGACTCACGGTTTGAAAACCGAGCGGTGACCATGTCTGATCTCTTCTGGCTGACGGATGCGCAGATGGCACGTCTTGAACCTTTCTTCCCGAAGTCTCGCGGCAAACGGCGCGTCGATGATCGGCGTGTGTTGAGTGGGATTAACTTTATCAATCGCAATGGCTTACGGCGACGAGACGCACCCAAAGAATATGGGCCGCATAAGACACTCTACAATCGTTGGAAGAGATGTGGTGATAAGGGGATCTTTGCGCCGATGTTGGTGGGATTGGCGGCCGACCATGGTGAGAAAAAGACGGTCATGATGGACGCAACATATCTCAAAGCCCATTGCACGGCGTCCAGCCTTGCGGTCAAAAAAGGGGACGTGGACGCCTGATTCACTGCCCGGCAGGCGCATCCGAAGGGTGCTGCCGAAAGGGGTCGAACCAAAGGCGGTTTGAACACAAAGCTGCACGCGATCTGTGACAGCCGAGGGCGTCCGCTGAACCAGTTTGTCACCGCCGGGCAGGTCAGTGATTACATAGGCGCACGTGCGTTGATGAGCAGCCTGCCAGATGTCGACTGGCTACTTGGGGATCGGGGCTACGATGCAGACTGGTTCAGAGACGTGTTGAAAGACAAAGGGATACGCCCATGCACCCCAGGTCGCAAGCAACGCAAGGCGACCGTGCGATATGACAAGCGCCGATATAAACGACGGAACCGTATCGAAATTATGTTCGGAAGGCTCAAGGATTGGCGGCGAGTGGCAACCCGTTATGACAGATGCCCAAAGGTCTTCCTCTCGGCAATCTCATTGGCTGCCCTCGTGATTTACTGGCTATGAGATGCCGTAACGGGGCCAGCGTCACGCACCGCCGTTGCTACTTGTCAGATCAGCACCGCGCTGTCGCCATACCCGTGTTGAACCCAATTGGAGGATGACGGGATGAAGCTGTTTATTGGATTGGATGTGTCGTTGGCGAAGACCGCAGTGTGTGTGATCAGCGAGCATGGTCGGATCCTCAAAGAGGCGGAGACTGGAAGTGAACCCGAAGCTCTGGCGCGCTGGATGAACGAACTTGAAGGCAACATCGCTGCAATTGGCCTGGAAGCTGGGCCACTGTCGCAATGGCTGCACCGAGGGCTGGCTGAAGCTGGCCTGGATACGGTGCTCATGGAAACGCGTCAGGTGAAAGAAGCGCTGAAGGCGATGCCGATCAAGACGGATCGGCGCGATGCGGAAGGGATTGCGCGTCTTCTACATCTCGGCTGGTTCCGTCCGGTGCATTGTAAATCTGTCTCCGCTCAGGAAGTCCGAGCGGTTCTCGGCGCTAGAAAGGCTATCCAGCAGAACATGATCGCTCTGGAAATGTCGCTGAGAGGTCTGCTGCGGAACTTCGGCCTGAAGGTGGGTGCGATCTCCCGCGGTAGGTTTGAGACACGCATTCGGGAATTGGCAGATGGCAATCCGATGCTGGAAACCGCGACAGAACCGATGCTGCGGGCCCGAGCGTCCCTGCGGCAGGAACTGGCCGGTCTCGAAAAACACGTGCGCCAGTTTGCCGGTGACGATCCAGTTTGCTGTCGCCTCATGACAATGCCGGGGATTGGCGCGGTCGTGGCACTAACCTACCGTGCTGCGGTCGATGATCCGACACGCTTTCGGTCTTCAAAGAGAATTGGCCCCTGGGTTGGCCTGACGCCCTCACGCAACCAGTCCGGTGAACGGGACGTGTCAGGCCGCATCACCAAAGCAGGTGACGTCAATCTGAGGCGGGCATTGTGCCAGGCAGCAACCGTTATGATGAACCGTGGCCGATCGACATGGCTGAGAACATGGGGAGCCCAAATCGCACAACGCCGAGGCCGGAAAATTGCAATGGTCGCACTCGCACGCCGCATAGCGGTCATTTTTCATCGGATTTGGGTAGATGGCACAACTTTCCAGCCAGATGCGGCGCCGAACCCTGTCTGACAGGATGATATCCCTCCCGTTGCCTGCCTGATTGCAGGCTTTTGAGGTCCCGCAGGGACGTGGTTCCGATGATGCCGTGGTCTGGACTGTCGCTGACTCCCGTCAAGTACGCCTATGAGATGGGCACATTGGAATTACATCGAACCAGCATCATGTTGGCAGTCGCCGTGCTGACCACGAACCGAAGCATGTACCCCAAGGATCTCAACCGAAAACCGAGACAGAAGCCAGGACGGGCACCAAAAATATCAAAGGAACCGCTATGGCGGATCAATTGTTTTGCGCAAAAACGCTTGAATGAGGCGACCCCGTTACCGAAGTCCTGAGCCTAGCATAAGCCCCAGAACAAAGTTCCTACTCGAACATGTCCGCAGAGATGGCAGAGTACCAACTTTCGGATTCTTCGTATGTTGTCTTTCGCAAAATAGCGGATTCACCAACCTGACTGATAAAGCCGTCAACGCGTGCTATTTTTTCTTCGGTCGCTTCATAAGTTGCCCCAACTTTGACGCCGTCATTCACGGCGATCAGTGACCAGCATGTGTTTGCGTATCTTGGCGGGAATATCCGGGATCCGGTCAGTGCTCCTCGGACGGCATTGGCGCAGACCTTGGCTTGCGAGTTGGCCGAGAACCCGGATTTTGGCATGTCACCCTGCTCACTGGCGTCGCCCAACACATAAACATCCGGGTCGGTTTTTGAGGACATGTCGATCGAGTTCACCGGGGCCCAGCGGCCATCCGTGACACCCGCAAGCTCTGCAATGCGCCCTGCTTTCATCGCGGGTATGACATTGCAGACATCGACGGCCATTTCTTCGCCTTCAATCGTAAGCGTCATTTTTTCCGGGTCTACAGAGACCTCCCCGCCTCCGAAATCTTCTCCGATCCAGTCGATCATGCCGGGATAGTGTGTGGCCCATCCGTCCTCGAATAGCGCCATCTTGGAGAATTTGGCCTTAGGGTCGGCGATGATGATTTTGGCGGTTGGATTGGTGGTTTTCAAAACGTGCGCCACCATTGAGATACGTTCATAGGGGCCGGGGGGACAGCGATAGGGGTTTGGCGGGGCGACCATCGCAAACACCCCGCCTTCAGGCATGTTTTCAATTTGCGCGCGCAGAATCTGAGACTGTGACCCGGCCTCGTACGCGTGCGGCATTCTCGACTGCGCCGACAAAGACCAGCCCGGAACAGACCCGTCCACGAAATCGATACCCGGTGCAAGGATCAGCTTGTCATACGGCAGGACCTGACCGCCCGCTATCGTTACGGTCTTGCCTGCACGGTCAACTGCAACGGCCCAGTCATGGATGACATTGATCCCATACTTTGTAGCAAGCGCACCATAAGTGTGTCCGATATCGTCGATTGATTTCAGTCCACCGATGTAGAGATTGGAGAAAAAACAGCTGAAATACACCTGCGATGGCTCGACAAGAGTCACATCAATTGCGCCTTCGCTATCCTTGGCGATGTATCTTGCGGCCGTGGCCCCACCTGCACCGCCACCAATGGCAACGACCCGAGGGTTTCCACTGCCCTCTGCCAGAACCGCCGGGGCCGACAAGGCACCAGTGGCGGCACCCAGAAACTTGCGTCTGTTCCAACTCATCTACATCCCTCCCAGCAGCCCAGTTAGTTCAGCGTGGCAAAATAAGCCGCCAGCGCCGAGATTTCTTCTTCGTTCAGACGTCCGGCCATCATCTGCATGATCGGATGCTCACGCTGTTTGGTCTTGTAGGCCAGCATCGCTTCTACAAAGGCATCCGGATCAAGTCCGACGATCTGCGGAATACTTTCCGCCTGGGTATTTGCCTGATGGCAAGCCACGCATTCTGCAGACAGGTAAGCGCCCAGTTCGATATCTCCTTCCGCTGTGCCTGCCTGTGCCGAAGCAACATGCGCGAAACCGAAACAGGCACAAACGGCCAAAGACGTCCAACGTTTGCAAATTCCAAGCCCCACCAGAACCGCAACTTTCGTCGGCATCTTCATGCGACCTTGATCGCGCGACTGTCAGTATAGATCGCGCCGTCATCGTCAAACCAACTGAAGGTAAAAACACCCGGCCCCGGGACAACTGCCTGAAACTCGAAGAAAGGGTTTGTCGAAATGCCAGGGCCAATGTCTAGGTCGATGACCACCTCTCCTTCGAATTCACACAGGAAACGATGAATGATGGACCGGGGGATCCGATCACCTTCGGAATCAAGGCGCTGCCCGGATTCCATGCGGTGGGTGATCAACGTCTTGATCGTGATCACCTCGCCAACGCGGGCCTGTTTGGGCAGTTTGACGCGGGTTTTGACACCTGAGGCCATGTCAAAGATCCTCCATCACGCGCACCCACCGACGACCACCGAAACAGCCCGTGTACCACGGTTGACACTGCCGTTCAGCAAACGCGCGAGGGCCAGAACTTCTTGGGATTGTCCCAGACGCATGCGCGTTGCGATGGAGTGCGCACCAGCCAAGGGGCCGAACCGAGCCCTGAGAACCGGCAGAACCGGGTTGCCCGGCGCGATCAACAGGACCTCTTGCGCCTTAGGCGCATCAACGGTCACCGGCACGCGATAGCCATCTTCAGCGATGTCATCCATGTCGATGGAAACACCGGTGTCCTCAATCGGCGTATTTCCGGCAAAACTGGCGATCAATTCGTGCAGCGTTGCGACATTTGGCAAAGCGATCAAATCCTGCGCGCGCACGGGCGTGCCAAGGCAAATCAACGCCCAAAGGCTCACTTGCAATGCGTCGCGCCGATTTACGGACATTTCGGCCCTTTCCCGTTAAACTGACGCCGATGTTACCTGCGGCACCTTTGTTCGGATACATAACATATCCGTGAACCTTCACATACTTAAGTCGCAGTCGGGTCCCGGACAGGAAGGTTGAGAAACGCGACCCGACATTGCAAGCTGCGAGAAAGCCCCACAGCTCGGGACGGAGGAAGAATGTCAGACGCGCGGTCCCAGACGGCAGCCAATACCGGTCTCGCCGTACGCGAGCTGAGCTTTCACTATGGCACCAAGACAGCTTTAGATGCCGTGTCTTTCGAGGTTGCAGCCGGGACTTTCTGCGGACTGCTCGGCCCCAACGGGGCTGGAAAATCGACCTTGGTATCCCTGTTGACGCGACTGCTTGTAGCCCCGGAAGGTGACATCAGTGTTGCAGGTCACGACCTGCGCCAAGCCCCGCGCAAAGCGCTGGCCAAACTCGGGGTGGTTTTTCAGCAACCAACTCTGGATCTGGGTCTGACAGTGCGCCAGAACATGACTTATTTCGCTGCTTTACACGGATTGCCGCGGTCAGAGGTTCCTGCCCGGATCGACGCTGCATTGGATCGGTTGAACATGCGGGAACGCGCCGGGGAACGGGTGCGCGATCTGAATGGCGGTCATCGTCGCCGCATGGAGTTGGCGCGTGCTTTGCTGCACGACCCCTCAGTGCTGCTGTTGGATGAGCCAACCGTCGGGCTTGATGCTGCGGCGCGGCAGGCGATCACCGACCATGTGCACGATCTGGCGGCACAGGGGTTATGCGTTTTGTGGGCCACGCACCTCACCGATGAAATTCTCGACAATGACCAGTTGCTGGTGCTGCATCGCGGACAAATACTCGCCCGTGGGCAGGCAGGCGACCTGCGCGGAGATCAGACACTCTCTGATTGGTTCCTGGCCCAAACCAAGGTCCCGGCATGAGCGGGTTCTGGGGGGTCGCACGGGCCATCATCGGGCGCGAATTCCTGCGCTTCATCCATCAGCGCGAACGGTTTCTTGCCGCTTTGGTCCGGCCAATGGTGTGGCTTTTGATCTTCGCGGCCGGGTTTCGTGCCGCCCTCGGCCTGTCAATCATCCCGCCCTATCAGACCTATATTACATATGAGACCTACATCGTACCCGGCCTGTGCGCGATGGTCCTGCTGTTCAACGGAATGCAAAGCTCGCTGAGCCTGGTCTATGACCGCGAGATGGGATCGATGCGCCTATTGCTGACCAGTTCGTTCCCGCGCTGGTGGCTGTTGTTCTGCCGCCTGCTGGGATCGACAGCCATTTCCATCCTTCAGGTTTATACATTTCTGGGGCTGGCAGCGCTGTTCGGAATTGTCCTGCCTCTGCCTGGCTATTTCGCTGTGCTGCCGGGTCTGGTTCTGGGCGGCCTGATGCTGGGGGCGCTGGGATTGGTGCTATCCAGTTTCATCAAACAACTTGAGAATTTCGCTGGGGTCATGAACTTCGTCATCTTCCCGATGTTTTTCCTGTCCTCGGCCCTCTATCCCTTGTGGAAAATGGCCGAAAGCTCACCCTTGCTGCGTGATATCTGCGCGTTCAACCCATTTACGCATGTTGTCGAGTTGATCCGGTTCCTGCTGTACATGCAGATCAATTGGGGGGCCTTAGCCTGGGTTCTGGGGTCTACCGCCGTTTTGTGCACAATTGCCGTTTGGGGATACGATCCGGCCCGTGGGTTGATGAAGCGTAAATCATGACGACCCAGCCCCAAGCCCCAAAACGCAGCCTGCTACTGAAAACCCGTCTAGGTCTTGGCGCAATTGTGCTTGGGTCAGGCACCTTGTTGACGGCGGCCATCCTCTATTTCGGAATGCAAACCGTCGCCAATCGTCTGGAGACCGCGCTGGCCTCGGAGACCCGGATGGCGCGCTATGCTGCTTTGTCGACCCAGGCCGCGACGTTTCTTGTGATCGCCACCGAGTCAATCCAGACTGGCCAATCCGTCGAAACCCGACTGGATCGCCTGTCCCCGATCCGGGACCAGATCGGGACAACCTTTCTGCAACTTCGATCCGATGTGGAAGACGCAGTCAGCGCTGTTCAATCCCTCGGCCTGGACGAGCAATCCCGATACGGAACCCAATCCCTGGGCCTGGCCAGGATGGAAGCGCTGCTGGCCAATACACTGGACGGGCTTGCGGATACCGAGGCCGATCAGGCGAGGTTGCGCGCTTATATCGACTCGTTTGCGTCAGCATTTGATCCCTTGCTCAGTCAGGCCGTGAATACCGAGGTTCTGTTTCGAAACGCGATACTGACCGGAATCGAAAGGACCCGCCTGATGCTGACGTGGGTCGCCTTGGCGCTTGCGCTATTTGCGTTGCTCAGCACGGCATGGTTTTACTTTGGTCTGGTACGGCCGCAGTTCTCTCGTCTGGACCGTCTGCGGAACGCAGCAGTTCAGGTTGGCAAATCAGAGTTCGCGGTTTCGCTGCCGGAAACCCGCAACGATGAGATCGGTCAACTGTATGGCGAAACCAATCGAATGGCAGCGGCATTAAAGCAGCGTCAAGATGAGGTTGTTGCAGAATGGGCGCGATTGAATGAAACAATTGCTCAGCGGACACGGGAACTTAGCGCGGCAAATGAAACGCTGTCCCGAATTGACGAAAACCGCCGCCGCTTTTTTGCGGATATCAGCCACGAATTACGCACACCGCTGACAGTCATCATGATGGAGTCGCAGATTGGCCAACGGGACAACCAGACCGCGCCAGAGGCTCTGGCAACGATCGAAACCAGCGCGGCAAAACTGAATCAGCGTATTGACGATTTACTACGTGTTGCGAGGTCTGAAACCGGTGAACTGGCTCTGGACCCGCGTGATGTTGCGCTGCGCGCGGTGATGCAAACCGTTGTCCGTGACATTCAACCGGAAATCGACAGCGCTAATATGCAGCTTGAGGTCGGAGAATTCCCGGATTGTGAGTTGAATTGTGATCCAAACTGGATGCGTCAGGTTTTTCTCAGCCTTTTGCGCAATGCGATCCGGCACGCGCGTGAGGGCAAAGCATTGTCACTTTTGGGTCGAACAGCAGGTGGAATTGTTCAGATACAGATAACCGATAACGGTCCGGGCATTCCCGAAAGCGCGCAAAGTCAAATATTTGAAAGGTTTGTTCAGGGTGGTGCCGCGAACAGTCAGGGATTTGGCGTCGGACTGGCCCTGGCCAGATGGGTCGTCGAGGCCCACGAAGGATCGATCTCGGTCACCAGCCCGGTTCCGCGTGACTGCGCCTTGGGAGCAAATGCCGGTACAAATGTCTGCATTCGATTGCCGTTGGCTAAAGCGTAGAGTGACCCCATGGCTTCGAAACTTTTGATCATAGACGACGACCCGAAAATAACCTCGGCCCTTGTCCGGGGCCTGTCACTGCACGGCTACTCGGCCGAAGCGGAGAACCGCGCCGATCAAGGTTTGGAGCGGCTGAAAAGCGGTGCCTTCTCGGGCGCAATTGTTGATGTCATGCTGGGTGCAGACAGTGGTATCGAGTTGGTTCAGGCTGCGCGTACGGCAGGTGTTGCGATTCCTATTCTGATGTTGTCGGCCCTCTCGGACGTTGATCATCGCGCTGCCGGGCTTGAAGCAGGGGCTGATGACTATGTGGTGAAGCCTTTCAGCTTTGATGAACTTGTGGCCCGATTGCAGGTACAAGAACACCGGGCGCTGTCACAGCGACCCGACCCGGCGCGTTTTTCAGCCCGCAACAGAACCCTCACCGTCCGGGACATACATGTAGCATTGACCGAGCGTGAGTTCGATCTGCTCATGTTGCTCAACAGCAAAGCGGGATCTCCTGTCCCGCGAGGTGAGCTGTTTGACACGCTCTGGTCGCAGGACGGGTCCAGTAACGAAAATGTGGTCGATGTCTATATCGGGTATCTGAGAAAGAAACTGGGGTCCGACGATTTCGGATTTGAAATCAAAACCATACGCAACCAAGGCTTCTGCATTCAAGGGCTTGCTCCGATACCGGATGACGACTGACTACCGACGAAAGTCTAACGCTCTCTTATGAATTAAGAGTGGCCCGTTCGCATGACACCTGCCACATTGTGTGAAAGCAAATCTTAGGAGGAGGACCCAGATATGGCTTGGAATAAACCTGTTATCCGCGAAATCGAGTGCGGCATGGAAATCAACATGTACGGCCCCGATCATGATGATGAGCGCGGTGGCGGCCTGATCTGATCAGCCGCAAGCGCCAACACCCAATGACGTTGCGCGCAATAATACTTGGGGCCGCTGCTGGCGGCGGCCTTCCGCAATGGAACTGCGGGTGCGAGAACTGTAATCTTGCACGTCGCGGAGAGATTCCTGCGCAAACGCAGTCCTCTCTCGCCGTGTCCCCCGATGGTCAGAACTGGGCCATTTTGAACGCATCGCCCGATATTCGCGTGCAACTGGCTGAGACGCCCCTTTTGTTTCCCACAGGGTTGCGGGATATGCCGGTTCAGTCGGTTCTGGTGACAAACGGGGATATCGACCATGTGGCGGGCTTGCTTACGTTGCGCGAGATGCAACCCTTTACCCTGTTTGCGACCAACAGCATCCACGACGTTATTGGGGCAAACCCGATCTTTGATGCCTTGAACGCCTCTGTCGTGCGGCGCGCACCTATTTCGTTGAATGAGCCCTTCGAACTGGTTCCAAACCTGACGGCGACCCTGTTTCCCGTGCCCGGCAAAGTCCCCCTGTATCTGGAAGGGGAGAATGTCCAAACCGATCTGGTCGGCGAACAAACGGTCGGGGTGGCGCTGAACACACAGGGAAAGACGGCCTACTACATCCCAGGCTGCGCAGCACTGACCCCTGAGTTGCGCGCCCGTCTTGAAGGGGCCGATCTTCTGTTTTTCGACGGCACGCTTTGGCAGGATGACGAGATGGTGCGCGCGGGGCTGGGTCAGAAAACGGGCAAACGCATGGGCCATATGTCGATGGACGGGCCTGATGGTTCGATCGCCAGTTTTGCCGACATGCACATCGGACAGAAAATCTTTGTCCACATGAACAACACCAATCCGGTTTTGCGGCCCGACAGCACCGAAAATGCTCTGGCCCAAGCCAAAGGCTGGACGATTGGTCAGGATGGAATGGAGATCACGCTATGACCCAAAGCCCTGAAGAATTCGAAGCCCGGCTGCGCCAGATCGGGGCCGAGCGGTATCATGATCTGCACCCCTTTCACCACCGCCTGCACGGCGGTCAATGTACACCCGATGAAGTCCGTGCCTGGGTGATAAACCGGTATTATTACCAACATTCCATCCCGATGAAGGACGCGGCCTTCATGTCCCGGGTTGAAGACCCGGCCTTGCGGCGTGCGTGGCGCTCACGGATCGAAGATCATGATGGTACGGATGAGAACGAAGGGGGCATCCGACGCTGGTTAAGACTGGCCGAGGCAGTTGGACTTGATCCGGACTACGTCTCCACATGCGACGGCGTGTTGCCCGCCACCAAATTCGCGGTGGACGCCTATGTTCGATTTGTCCGCGAAAAGACGCTGCTTGAAGCGGTTGCGGCTTCGCTTACGGAACTCTTCGCACCCCAAATTCACGCCAACAGGATCGAAGGCCTGCTCCAACACTACGATTTTGCGGATGACAGCTCATTGTCCTATTTCCGCAATCGGCTGAAAGAGGCCCCTAAAGATGTGGCCTTTGGTTTGGCGTGGGTGCTGGATCACGCCGACACCGCTGAAAAGCAGGATGCGGCGGCGCAAGCGCTCATTTTCAAGACAGATGTTCTTTGGTCGCAGTTGGATGCCCTGTGGGGAGCCTATGTCGAGCCAGCGCGCATTCCTCCGGGCGCATGGAAACCGGAGGTCGGCTTGCTAATGCGGCAGGCATCATGATGTTGGCGCAGGAAATTCCCACGCTTCCGCGCGGTGTGCGCATCCATTTCGATTCCGTGCGGGATAAATGGGTTCTATTGGCGCCGGAACGAGCCGTTACGCTGGATCAGATCGGGCATGCAATTTTGACCGAAGTTGACGGCCAGCGCAGCTTTGGTCAGATCACGGCTATATTGTCCGAAAAATACAACGCTCCGAAAGAACAGATTGCCGAAGACAGTTCAGGCTTTCTGGACGCCCTGAGGGCCCGGCGCTTTTTGGACGTGATGTGATGCAGACAAAGGCCCCACCCCCAATTGCCATGCTGGCCGAGTTGACCCATCGTTGCCCGCTATCCTGTCCCTATTGCTCCAACCCGGTCGAAATGGCGAAGCTCGACAGCGAGTTGGATACCGAGACCTGGGCACGCGTTTTCCAGGAGGCCGCCGCCCTTGGCGTCTTGCAACTGCACCTGTCGGGCGGCGAACCCGCATCGCGTCGTGATCTGGTTTCTTTGGTCAAGTCCGCGCGCGAGGCAGGGCTGTATACGAACCTGATCACATCAGCGATAGGCTTGTCTGAGCGTCGTCTGAATGAGTTGGATGAGGCCGGTCTGGACCATATCCAGCTGTCCCTTCAAGGCACCGACGCAGGGATGGCAGATAAGGTGGGTGGCTATCGGGGCGGGTTCGACCGCAAGATGAAGACCGTCGAATGGATCAAACAGATCGGATTCCCGTTGACCCTGAACTTTGTTCTGCACCGTCACAACGCGCACCAACTGCCACGCGCACTGGAATTGGCACAAGAGATGGGCGCACGGCGGATCGAGGTTGCAACGGTGCAATTCCATGGCTGGGCCCTGAAGAACCGGGACGCTTTGATGCCGACACGCGAACAGGCGCAGCAGGTGACGCAACAGGTGGTTGAAGCGCGGAAAACCCTCAAAGGGCAGTTGGTGATCGACTATGTTCCGGCGGATTATCACGATGATTATCCCAAGCGATGCATGGGTGGATGGGGTACGACCGGGCTGAACGTGGCTCCGGATGGTCAGGTGCTGCCCTGTCATGCGGCGCAATCCATTCCGCATCTGACATTTGATCGGGTACAGGACAAACCGCTTGCGGATATCTGGTACGATAGCTCGGCATTCAATGCGTATCGCGGTACGGACTGGATGGCAGACCCTTGCAAGTCTTGCGAACGAAAAACCATCGATTTTGGAGGCTGCCGCTGTCAGGCCATGGCCGTTATCGGAGATGCAAGCGCCACCGATCCGGTGTGCATCAAATCCCCCCATCATCAGGCTTTGCAGGATCAGGCAAACGAACATGCAGCGAAAGAAGACGCCCCCTTTGTCTATCGCGTCTCACCCGGAAAAGCGACCGAGCCTGCGGAATAAACCCTATCCTAAGACGGCCCCGTTTGGTCCGGATTTCAAATTCAGTATCCGGTCGGACAGCCGCTGCGCCTCGGGTTCGGAATGGGTCACGAACAGGGTGGCCGGGCCATACCGCGCGATCAGGTCCTCGGTCAGGGTCAGCATCGTCTCGGCTGTTTCGGCGTCCAGAGAGACAAAGGGTTCGTCCATAATCAGAAACTCGGGCTGCCCTGCAAAGGCGCGCGCCAGTGACAAACGACGCTGCTGACCCAAGGATAGTTGACCGGGGAACAGATCGCCCTTCCCGTCTAAACCGACATCGGAAAGGGCGGCGATGGCGTCAGCATGAGATAAATCCTTATGGATCAGGATCAGATTATCCAAAACCGAGCGCCAGGGCAGCAAGGTGGGCTCCTGAAATACGATCGCAAGCCGATCCGGTCGCACAATCCGGCCGTCAAAGTCAGGATCGATTCCGGCCACCAACCGCAGCAGAGTGGTTTTGCCGATGCCTGACGGTCCGGTCAGGGCAACCGTTTCCCCAGCCGCGATATCGATGGAAACGGGGCCTAGGACAACGTCGCTGCCAAAGTGTTTTTGCCGTATGTCGATGCGGATCATGCGGCTCTCCAGTGTCTGGTCTTGCGTTCCCATGGCTGCAAGACCAGCCATTCCACGACCAGCATGACCGCGATGAACGAAAACGCATAGACAAGCACCATTGCCACATCAAAAAGTTGAAAATACAGGTGGATTTGAAATCCAACGCCTGATGAGCGCCCCAGAAATTCGACCACAAGCACGATCTTCCAGATCAGGGAAAGCCCCGACCGTGCAGCAGCAGCGATAAACGGGGCCAACTGCGGCAGGATCACATGGCGCAGTCGCGTTTGCCACGGCAGCCGGTAAACTTGGGCCATCGCGTCCAGATCCGGGTTCAGCGCTCTGCCGCCTTCGCGCAGGATCGTCGCGACATTGGGAATTTTATTCAATGTCACGGCTGTGATCGCCGCAGCTTCAGTCAGACCGATCCAGAGATAGCACAAAACGATCAGCACAAGGGCGGGCAGGTTCAGGAAGATGACCAACCACGGGTCGAGCCAGCGGTTAAGCGCATCCGACCGCCCCATGGCCAGCCCGATGACTGTTCCCAAAGTCATCGCCAACGCAAAAGCCCAGATCACGCGCACCAAAGTCGCACCAAGGCTGCGCAGCAATTCCCCCGACGCGAGTTCCTGCTGAAATCGGGGGATCAAGTCCCAGGGCTGGGGCAAAATTTGCGGGTCTGCGGTCAGAAAGGCCGCAACAATCCACAACGCCACAAGGCCCGTAATGGACAAAAGCGGCGTGAGGCGCGTGTTTTGCATCAAACCCTATTCCACGACAGCAAACAGACCTTGTGGCACTGTTGTTGCTTCGCCAACCAGCTCAGCCCCACCTAATTCAGCCATGAGTTCCAGCATCTTGTTGGCCGCATCCACGTCAATAGGGCTGCGATCTGGAATTCCCGCGATCCAATCGGATTTGAGCTGCTCAAACTGTACGTCAGACTTGGCGTTCATACGAGGCCGGATCGCCTCCCATGCCTCGGGTGAATTGGCCAGCAGATCCTTGGCGTCGCGGCTGGCGGCAAACAGGCTTTGCGCAAGGCCCGGGTTTTCGGTCAGAAAACTCTCTTTCAGGTAATATCCCAACAGAGGCGTATTGGTATCAAGGCCAAGCGCCTGCCCGGCATCTTCTACCGAGATCAGCTCTTTCATGCCAGACGCTTTCATCTTGGCCAGAAAGTGCCAGAAATTGATTGCTCCGGCATAATCCCCACCGAGTGCTGACTTGAATATCAGCGGTGGAGCGCCGAACACCTGCTCGGTCTCGGCTTTCAGATCCATACCATATTCCTGCGCTGCATAAGCACGCAGGATCAGCCAGGATTTATCCAGCGGTCCACCGGCGATACCGATCTTGCCGCCCGCCAAATCCTTTAGACTGGTTGCAGGGCTGTCAGTTGGTACAACAACCCCACCGACCGCTTTCGAGTAAGGGATGAAGACATAGTCCTTCCCGGCTGCCCTCTGACGCGCGACCCAGATCCAGTCAGCGACGGCCAAATCAGCTTCGTTGCCTTCCACAGCGATGCGGGTGGCACCATTGTCTGCAAAAGGTTGAACATCAAGAATGAAACCATGTTTCTTGTCCAGACCGTTTTGTCGGATGGTCTCCAGCTCCCAATTCACCGTTCCGATCTTAAGAACTGCAGCGCGAATGGTCGGAAGAGTATCAGCGGCCAGAGTGCCCGCTGTGAAAGCAAGCGCCAGACATGCGGCAAACAGTTTCTTCATAGCTTCATCCTTTTCGCCCTTTATTCCGCCCTGCGGCTGACTTCGTTGAGGTCCTTATCCAGTTTGATGTCGAACTGATTGCCACCTTTGCAGATCACATCGTCCAGATCATAGCCGTCATCTTCGACCTCAATATCGTCCGGGTCCATCTGGCATTCGATGGATGCAAGATAGGCCTCGATCTTTTCAACGGTCGCCGCGTCAATTTCGTCGGCAAAAGCCGGTGCTACGGCAAGGCCCGCAATCAACAAAACCCCAAGCTTTTTCATCATCCTATCCTTTCTCTATTGAATGCTGACCGTAATGCGTTGCGTTTCCCCGGTGGACCCGGGGATGCGAATTTCATGGCTGCCGGGTTTGATGGCGATAAACGACAGTTCTGCCACACCCGCCTTGTCAAACTCGATGCTATCCACCGCCATCGGGCGGATTTCGATCTTGTTGATCACGATCTCATTCATCCAGATTGCACGAAAGAAAGAAGGGCCTTCGATTGCCAATTCCGCCGAGCCGTCGGCAGTGATTTCAAGTTTGTAATACGCACCTGACTGCAGAACCACGTCCTCGCCCAGCGGCTGACCCGAGGCGAGCGTCAGCTTGATGGTGTCACCCCGATTGCACTTCGCCAATAGCCCGGCAAATCCCAGATCGTCACACAGCGGAGCCGCAGAAACCGGCCCACCGAGCGCCGCGACCATCACTGCGATCATAAGTTTCTTCATTCCCGTCCCTCCCAGAACTTCAGTCAATGGTCACCACGCCCCAGGGCTGTTGACCGACCTGTACCGATTTGATGGCTTTCTCTGCCGCCACATCGATGATTGTGATGTCGTTGGAATTGCCATTTGTGGTCAGCAGGTATTTCTCATCCGGTGTGAAATCGAGCTGCCAGACCCGCTGCCCCACGAGGATATAGTCCAGAACCTCAAGGCTTTGCGCATCCACAACGGCGACCCGGTTTGCGGGTCCAAGCGCAACAAACAAGCGTTTGCCATCCGAGGTTACCTTGGCGCCAACAGGTTGCAGCCATTCCGGTTGCACCCCGGGCACCTCGAAACTGATTTTGCCGACAACCGTTGGCGTTCCGTCCTCGGCTATATCCATGACCGAGACTGTCCCGCCAATTTCCGAGGTTACAAACAGCCGCTTTCCATCGGCTGTATACTGGGCATAACGCGGGCGCTGATCGACCAGAACGTTATGCTTGATGGTGTAATCCTCGGTTGAGATGAAATGTGCCATATTGGTGGTCTCGGACGTGTTGACCACAAATTTGGCATCCGGGCTCATCCCCATGCCCTCGGGTTCGACGCCAACCGGCACCTCGGCCAGAATGGTGCGCGTCTCGGTATCCGTGACCGTCACCAGATTGTCGTCCTCATTGGCGATGTAGAGCCGCTTGCCCGAGGGTTCGAGGATGAAAAGCTCGGGGTCCGGACCAGAGGGAAGACTGGGCAGTTCCTCATAGGTCTCGGTATCAAACACCCGGATGATATTGTCGTCCGAAGCACAGACATACAGCGTCCCACCATCCGGGCTGACGGTGATACCACGCGGGCGGTTTCCACCGGGAAACTCGGTGATCACCTCCCAGGTTTCGGTATCCACGACCGTGATGGTGTTGCCCCTCTCGTTCGACACAAAAGCCTTGCCCGCAAACGCGGAACCCGAGGTCAACGCAACACAGGCAACGGTCAACAATAGTTGTTTCATTAAAACCTCCGGTTATTCAAATGCCTGACAACTGGATTCCGCCCGATCCAGACCCATCGTATCGAGCGGTGAGACCTGGTGCAGAAATCCCTCTTGCGGGCTGACGCTGACGGTGATCGACCCGTCATACAGCAGGATCGGCTGGCGCAACTGCCCGTTCCAGTCGCGGAAGGTTACCTTTTGGCCTTTGAAGGCCGCCAGTTCGAATTCGTCCGACAGGGCATAATCGCGAACGCCGTCCGGCTCGGCTGTGCTGGCACGGGTCACGGCCTCACCGATCACACGCAGGGCAAGCCAAGTGTTGTAATCCTCGGGCCGCACGTAACGGCCAGTCAGCTCTTCGAAACGTGTCTGGAACTGCGTGGCCCCCCAAGCCTCATGTGCACCGTGAAATGTCGTCGGGCGTAGCCCGCCCGATCCCATCACCGGGCGTGGGGTCCACAGGTGATAAGACAAGTAGCGCCCGAAGTAATCGGTTTCGTCCGCAGCAATCACCACATCATGATCGCGTACATCCTGCGTATCCAGCGGCAATTGGCGTTGAACCAGAACATGCCCGGAATCCGTCCGCCGAGACCCCCCGGTATCCGCAAAGGTTCGGTCCTCGGCGATCTTTGCACCGAACTTGGTAGCCGCGCGGCGATAGGCATCTGCCAGTTTCATATCTTCGGGGTTAGAACCGGCCAGCAGGAACCAATCGCCCCATTTCTTCCAGACCGCAAACTGCGCCACAGCATCAGCTGTCATGGCACGGGACGGAGCAATATGCAGCAGGTTGCCGCGACAGTTTGCATCCCTCAACTCGATATCCGGTGCAGACACATTGAACACCAGCGCCCCTGCCTCAGCGGCCTTGTCCGTCAAGCGCAAAACATCTTGGACTTCGCCGATAAGAACGATCAGGCGCACGCCTTCGGCAAGGATCTGATCCATCGCCGCGTCGGCTTCTTCCGGCGGAACCGCAGCGGTCGCGGTCTCGTATGTATGTCCCAGAAAACCGCCGGTGGTGCCGTTATCCTCATCCCCAAGCGCGGCACCGGCAAAGCCCAGATCGTCCGGCTTCAGATCATATCGCGAGATCGGCAGAAGCGATGGATAGTCGATCCGCAGCACTGCAGCTTTGACATCGATCGCCGCCGCAGTCCCCACAGTCATACACCAGAAAAGCGCCGCAAACAGCGGCAGCACGCGCATGGTCAAGATGTCCTCCCGTTGCCCGAAAGATCAGGTTGGCTCATCAAGAGCGAAACGCCCCAGGAACGGAACCGATACTTTTGGCCGTGTTGTAAAACAAAGCCTATCAGCTTCATGATTAAGCTCGATTCTTATTTTATAAGAATGCGCTTATGCGGTTGATCTTGCTGTGGTTTCCCGCGGCCCCTCTAAGATTTTCAGGGGGTCGCATCGGGTGACCGGTTCGGTGTGTTTGATCGTTGGAATTGGCTGGGAAAGCCGGGTCAATCATCGCCAAGCGCATTCAGGGAGGATACAGAATGGATCGACGAACGCTTCTTGTGACAACCGCTGCACTACTGGTTCCCGGCATGGTCTGGGCCCACGGACCAACCCGACAGAAAGTCACTCTGACCACCGAAGTGGCGGCCTCACCCGAAGAGGTCTGGGCCGTCGTCGGGAACTTTGATGACATGTCATGGCATCCCGCCGTGTTCTCGACCGAAGGTAACGGCGGCAACGAAATTGACGCGACCCGGCTGCTGACACTCGGTCAGGAAGGCGGGCCGACGATTGACGAAATCCTCTACAAGTTCAGCGACGAAAAGATGAGCTATTCTTACCGGATCACCGAAGTCGCGGTCGAGGTTCTGCCCGTCACCAATTACTCGTCGCATCTGACTGTAAAACCGCGCGATGGGGGTGGGTCGATCATTGAATGGCGCGGGGCCTTTTATCGCGGTTATCCAAACAATGACCCTCCAGCTGAATTGAATGACGAGGCTGCCATCGCCGCCGTGACCGGAGTGTATCAGGCAGGACTCGATGCCCTGGTCGAGCGTTTTGGTACTGCAAGCTAGCCGATTACTTTCGTTGCTTACGACGATCACTGCCAGCCCGACACTGGCAGAGACGGCCTTCATCACCTGTCAAAATGGCGAGGAACTTAGTCGGATTGACCTGTCCAAAAGGCAGGAAACAGCCCGTTGGCCCTTGCCCGGCAAGCCTGCAGGCGTGGCCGTCGGATCGGACGCAACCCTGCTCACCGTATCCCCGGACAGCAAGACTGTGCGGCGTTTGTCCTCTGAGACCGGTGAGACGATGGCTCAGACTGTATTGGATGGTGGTCCCATCGGCATCGCGCTGGACACGGCGCGCGGGCGGGTATTTGTATCGGATTGGTACAACGCCCGTCTTTGGGTGCTGGACAGCGACAATCTGCAGGTTTTGACAGAGCTAGCAACAGGCACCGCCCCCGCAGGGATCGCGATATCCGCAAATGGTCGTTTTCTGGCATCAGCCGACAAGGACGCGGATCAGGTGTCGGTTTTTCGTGCCGACACCCTCCAACTGTTGCACCGTATCCCAGTTGGCACCCGTCCCTTCGGTTTACGCTTTGCACCGGATGGGCGGCTGTTAACCGGCAATGTCGGCAGCAATGATGTCAGCGTTATCGATGTTGAAACTGCTGCGGTTACTGCCACGATTGCCGTTGGTGAGCGTCCTTATGGCATCGCTTTCGCGAATGGCCGAGCCTTTGTCACCAACCAATATGCCAATACGCTCAGCGTAATCTCCCTCGAAACGTTGGAGCATGTAGCTTTGATTGAGGTCGGAGAATATCCGGAAGGTATCGACGCGACCTCCGGCGAGGATTTGGTGGTCGTCGCCAACTGGTTCGACAACACGGTCAGCATCGTGGACCCAAAGGCGCTCACTGTGATAGAAACGATAGAGACCTGCGACGGGCCGCGTGCCTTTGGCAGATTTCTGCAAGGAGGAAGACAATGAAGGCTTCTCACCTGATTGCAGCGTTGTTCTGCGTGCTGGCTGCCCCGGCCTTTGCATCGAATGAGGCCTGGGACAACGTCCGCGCGCTGCTTTATGGCGACCGACCCATGCAGAACGGTGACGCGCTGATCGCGATTGATGCGCCCTATCGCACGCCAGATGATGCGCGGGCCGAATTGGCAGCGCAAGTTGTCGCCCCCCGAGGAACGAATGTAGCCAAAGTGACTTTGGTACTGGACGAGAATCCGATGCCGGTTTCTGCGGTGTTCGAGCTGGAAGAACCGCTGCCGAGTTTCTACTTCGACGTGACCATGCGCGTGAACGGCCCGACCCCGATGCATGTCATCGCCGAAACCACGGATGGCCGCCTTTGGGTCTCGGAAACATTTGTCAAGACATCCGGTCTCGGGGCGTGCGCCGCGCCACCCGGAACTGATCCGAAACTGGCTTTGGAAAAACTGGGAACGATGGAGGCGGAACTGGTCGGCCGCGTGCCCGCACTGGATACATTGGCGCGCCTATCCAACTTGGGTGCGGATCGCGCCAACAAGATGGACTTGAACATTGATCACCCGTCCCATTCGGGAATGCAGATGGACCAGATTTCTCTGCTGTTCATTCCGATGCGATATGTCGATTCCGTGGAAATTGATCTTGATGGCGCGGGATATGTTCAGATGACCGGATCAATCTCGCTGTCCGAAAATCCAAGGGTCGGCATCTCGGTACCAAGCCGGGCGCAAGCTGTTGATGTGACGATGACCGACACGGACGGCACAGTCAGCCATTTGCACAAGAAACTGGCTGGATTCTAGATCAACCGCCGCCGGTGACAGGCTGGCCGGGAAACGGCTCGACCCGTTCCAGCGGATACCCCCACAAGGCCCAGCCATCGGTGCCTTCGGGGAACCAATAGACGTTGGTGTATCCCCATTCGATTGCACGTCGGGCGGCGTTCCAGCTCATCCAGCAATCTTCGAGACAGAAGAACACAACGCCTTGGTTGGTGTCGCCATTGGTGCTGGCCTCTAGCCCAGATCGAAAATAGTCCGCCGTGACGTCGGCGATCGCGCCATAGCCGACATTGGGCAACCAGGTCGTTCCGGGAATGCTGTTGCGCGGCTTGTCCCGCCAAATCGTGCCCTCGGGCAGATTGGCGGGTTTGGGGGGCCGTGGTAAAACGTCGACAAAGGCAGCGCCCTGATCTTGCCAAAGGCTGTGCGCCTCTTCTGGTCCGATAGTTGTGCCGCCGGTTATCTGGTCAGGCACCGGCGCACGGTAATGGTCCTTGCGGTAGTCGCTGGGTTCCGGAACGGTTTGCGCCATCGCAGCGGTCGATAGTAGCGCAAGTGCCACGAATGCACGCATCATTGCGACAAGTCCAGAACCTCGGTCCCCAGATCATTCACCAGCGGAACGCCAGCATCGGCCAACACAGCATTAATCTCATCCTGATTGCGGCGGATCAGGGAATTCAACTGCCGCTGCCAGACTTTCTCACCCTGTCGCACCCCCATGGTGATGCGGTAGAACAGACGCGGGGGCAACTCTTCGTTGATCAATGGGATCACCTTGAATTCCGGGTGATCTGCCTTGACCAAAGGCCCGCCAAGCGGACCCCAAAGGATGGCGGCATCGATCTCGCCCGATTGCAGGTCATTCAGCATATCGATTGCAGGGCTTTCCACACGTCGATCGACGAACAGGTTGTATGGCTTGGCCTGACCGATCAACCCGTTTCGCGCCATATGCGCAGCCGGCGGCGTGCCCGCCACGATCCCGATCTTCCGCCCCTTGAGCGCAGGATCGTTCAACATCTCAACCTCAGTCAGATCGCTGTCTTCCGGTACGATCAACGCATAGGCCGAAGTATAGTAATGGTTGGTATTCTGCACCAATTCATGGCCTTGCGCGTAGCCGATCACCACGTCGCAGCGTTTGGCGGCCAATGTATTGCGAATAAACCCTGTTGCCTGAGGGAACCAGACGTATTGCACGGGCAATTCCAGCTTGGCCGCGATCAGTTCGGCCAGTTGATTTTCGTACCCTGATCCATCCTCGGACGACATGGGATAGTTGGCTGGGTCCGCGCAAACGCGAAAAGCTGTGTTCGATACCAGATCTGAAGTTTGCGCCTGTCCGGGCTGAGTCTGTCCCAGCCAGACGCCAAGTGTTGTCAGAACGAGGAAGGCCTTAGCCCATACACGCATTTTCATCCTCGCGGATCACTTCAGACTTTGCTTCTTTCTTCGGCGGGCGGCCACGTGGGATTGCACCCGATCCATGGGCTTTCAGATATACATAAATGTCATCGAGAAAGCACATCACGTTCGGGTTGTCGCCAAAGCCTGGCATTACCGAGTTTTCAGCGGCATTCACCACCTGGCGACCGTTTGTAACAACATCGACGAAGTCGTAATAGTCCATGTCCAGCGCAGACTCTTTCAAAGCGGGCGCATAGGTCGAGCCTTCGCCATCCGGGCCATGACAGACATGGCATTCCGCGTGATAGCGGCGGAAGCCTGAAAATGTCATCCAGTCCACGGTTCCATCCTCGGCCACGTTGAAAGTGGGGATATCGTCTTCGGTGTAATACCGCCCATCCTCGGAATACGAGACCGCCAGATTGTCAGCCATCGCGGCCACAGGAAGGCAGGACACAAGAACAGAGGCCAGAAGACGTACAGAGTGGTTCATGGAAAGCTCGTTTCTTTACAGGTGAAAACCGGCGCGGTCCCTCTGGACCGCGCCGGTCGGTTCCTTGGCTTAGTTCGGCAGGGCGAACACGGTCAGCTGACCACCCAGCGCGGTATAGTCACTGAGAGCGGCATAGCCACCCACGGCGCCCAGACCGTCATTGGGGTTGGTCAGACCAGCCGCCAGACCAATACCGGCCCAGCCACCAACACCCGACAGGATGCCGATATACTGTTTGCCGCCTTGCTCATAGGTCATCACGTTGCCGATGATACCGGACGGGGTCTTGAACCTGTAAAGCTCCTCGCCGGTTTCAGCATGAACAGCCTTCAGATAGCCTTCGAGCGTACCGTAGAAGACAACATCACCCGCTGTCGCCAGCGCACCGGACCAGACCGAGAACTGCTCGGGCAGAGACCACTTGATGCTACCATCGGTATTGTCCCACGCGATGAAGTTACCCATTCCACCATGGCTGTCCGGTGCCGGGTACATCGCCAGAGTCGCACCCACATAAGGCTGACCAGCGGTGTAGGACACGCGGAAGGGCTCATAGTCCATGCAGACGTGGTTGGTCGGCACGTACATCAGCTGGGTCTTGGGCGAATAGGCTGCAGGCTGTTGGTCTTTGGTACCCAGAGCCGCCGGGCAGATACCGGTCGAGTTCACGTCCTCGCCATTCTGTTCCGTCGAATACTGAGCCACCACAGCCGGACGACCATAGGTGTCGCTGTTGGGGTCCATATCGACACCCGTCGTCCAGTTCACAACCGGGTCGAATTTTTCGGCCACCAGAAGCTCACCGGTAACGCGGTCCATGGTGTATCCCAAACCGTTGCGGTCGAAATGGGTCAGCAGCTTACGCTCGGCGCCATCAATTTCCTGTTCCGTCAGGATCATTTCATTGATGCCGTCATAGTCCCATTCGTCATGCGGCGTCATCTGGTAGAACCATTTGGCCATACCGGTATCGATGTCGCGGGCCATGATGGTCATGGACCAGCGGTTGTCACCGGGACGCTGCGCCGGGTTCCACGTCGACGGGTTACCCGTGCCGTAATACATCAGGTTCTCGTCCAGATCCGCGGAATACCAACCCCAGGTCGTGCCGCCGCCAATCTTCCACTGGTCGCCTTCCCAAGTGTTGGTACCCGAGTCCGCGCCAACTGGTTTACCCAGATGGGTGGTCTTTTCAGGGTCAACCAGAATGTCCGAATCCGGACCCATGGAATAGGCACGCCAGACTTGCTCGCCCGAGTTCATGTCATAGGCCGTCACTGATCCGCGCACGCCGAACTCACCGCCTGAGATGCCAACAATGACCTTGTCCTTGATGGGCAGCACGGTGGCTGTATTGGTTTCACCAATCGCCGGGTCGCCATTCTGGACTTCCCAGACCACGTCACCGGACTTGGCATCCAGCGCCACAACCTTGGTGTCCGCCTGATGCAGGAAGATCTTGCCGTCCGCGTAAGCCACACCGCGGTTTACAGTGTCACAGCACATCACCGGAATAACGTCCGGGTCCTGCTTAGGCTCGTACTTCCACACGATCTTGCCGTCATTGGCCAGATCCAGAGCATAAACGATGTTCGGGAACGGCGTGTGGACATACATCATGTCGCCAATCACCAGCGGTGAACCTTCGTGGCCACGCAGAACACCGGTCGAGAAAGTCCACGCCACCTGAAGATCGCCAACATTGTCCGCGTTGATCTGATCCAACTCGGAATAACGCTGGTTTTTGTAGTCACCCGTCTGGATCGCCCATTGTTTCGAGTTCTCCATCTGGGCAACCAGGTCGTCATTGGCATAAGCCGCAGTGGCCAATGCAATGGCAATCCCGGAGGTCCAAAGCGATAGATTTTTCATTCAATCTCCTCCCTTTCGTGCAGCGTTTTCGCTGCATTGCAACACCTCACCCAGGTCGGATTGCGGTGTCTGTTTATGCTCGCCCAGACCAGCCCTTTTCCGGTCTCATCGGCGGGCGAGCAATGCGATCTCTTACGACCCTGGGTCTTCAAAGGTCGCAAGATATGCGATGATATTGGTGCGGTCGTCCTCCTTGCGCAGACCGGCAAAGGTCATCTTGATCCCCTTGGCGTAGTCACGCGGTTTGGTCAGAAACGCGTCCAGTTCCTCGGGTGTCCAGATCAGCCCCCCTTCGGACAGTTCGATAAGGGCAGGGGAATAACCGAACCCTTCGACGGTTGCGGCCTGTCGGCCAACGATACCATTCAGCTGGGGCCCAACCTTGTTTTCTGCCCCCTCGCCAACTGCATGACACGCCTTGCATTTGCGGAAGACTTTTTCACCTGCATCGGGATCGCCTTCGGCATTTGCGAAAGCGGGTGCAAGCATGAGGCAGGTTGCCGTGAATACCGTTCTGAACACTATTTTTCTTTCCTTAGAGTTGTCATTGGCTAAGACGTTCCGCGTGCCATTCGACGTGGTCACGCGCAAAACTGTTCACGAAGAAATACGAATGATCATACCCTTCCTGAATTCTGATTTGTCCGGGTTGACGACGTTTGGCCATCATGTTGGCCAGAGCTTCGGGTTTGAGCAGATCGAGAAACTGATCATCCGCGCCCTGATCGATCAGCAGGTCACCTTTCCAGCCGTGTTCTTCCAGCAGCAGTGTCGCGTCATGCGCGACCCAGGTATTTTCGTCGTCCCCCAGATAGCTGCTAAGCTGCTTGCGGCCCCAATCCGAGCGCGTCGGGTGCGCAATTGGGGCAAATGCCGAAAGAGATCCGAATTTGTCAGCGTTCCGAATCGCGATCGTAATCGCGCCGTGCCCGCCCATGGAATGACCCGTGATCCCGTGACGGTCCTGAACAGGAAAGTTCTTCAGAACAATATCGCGCAATTCGTCGACAATGTAATCATACATCCTGAAATGCGACCGCCACGGGTCCCGAGTGGCGTTTACATAAAATCCAGCACCTTGCCCCAAGTCATAGGCATCGTCATCGGCAACGTTGTCGCCGCGCGGAGACGTATCGGGAAACACAACCGCGACGCCAAAATCAGCTGCAGCCTCTTGGAAGCCACCTTTGGTCATCGCGTTTTCGTGGGTGCATGTCAAACCTGACAAGTACCACAACACTGGTACTGGCCCGGATTTTGTCTGTGGCGGCAGGTATATGGCAAAAGTCATCTCGCAATCGCATGTCTCGGAGGGGTGAGAGTAGACAGTCTGCTCTCCTCCGAAACTACGGTTTTGCGAAATCACCTTCAAATCCATGTCAGTACTCCACCACCGCCCGGATCGACTTGCCTTCGTGCATCAGGTCAAAACCGTGGTTGATCTCATCCAGCGTCAGTTTGTGCGTGATCATGGGGTCGATCTCGATCTTGCCGTCCATATACCAATCGACGATTTTCGGAACATCCGTCCGCCCTTTGGCTCCGCCAAACGCCGTTCCGCGCCACGACCGTCCGGTGACCAACTGGAAGGGGCGCGTCGAAATCTCTGCTCCCGCGGGGGCAACGCCGATAATGATGCTTTCGCCCCACCCTTTATGCGCGCATTCCAAAGCGGTGCGCATTACACCAACATTGCCTGTAGCGTCAAAAGTGTAATCCGCACCACCGCCGGTCAGCTCGACCAGATGCGCCACCAAATCGCCGCTGACTTTCGAGGGGTTGACGAAGTCTGTCATGCCAAAATGCGCAGCCATCTCAGCCTTGCCATCGTTCAGATCGACTCCGACGATTTGATCCGCGCCAGCCATGCGCAGACCTTGGATCACATTCAGGCCGATCCCACCGAGACCAAACACAACGCCGCGGGAACCGATCTCGACCTTGGCGGTATTGATGACGGCGCCGATGCCTGTGGTGACGCCACAGCCGATATAGCAAATCTTATCGAACGGAGCGTCCTTGCGTACTTTGGCCAGCGCAATCTCGGGCACCACAGTGTGATTGGCGAAGGTTGAACAGCCCATGTAGTGATGGATGGGCGTTCCATCCAACATGCTGAACCGGGTCGTACCATCCGGCAACAGACCCGCGCCCTGCGTCGCGCGTACCTTCTGGCACAGGTTGGTCTTGGGGTTCAGGCAGTATTCGCACTCGCGGCATTCGGGTGTGTACAGCGGGATTACGTGATCCCCGACCTCAAGGCTGGTGACGCCTTCGCCAACCTCTAGAACAACTCCGGCCCCTTCATGGCCCAGAATTGCAGGGAAAATCCCTTCAGGGTCATCGCCTGAACGGGTGAATTCATCCGTATGGCATAAACCAGTCGCCTTGACCTCGATCAGGACCTCGCCTGCTTTCGGGCCATCCAGCTCAACCTCCATGATTTCAAGAGGTTGACCTGCCGCCACAGCAACCGCCGCGCGTGTTCTCATTTCTGTCTGTCCTCCCTTGTACCGGAATCATTCAAAGACCGGCAACTTGGGATGAGTATGAAGGCCAGCACCTAGTTCAAACAATTAAGACAATGGTGTGTATTGGGTTGAATGGACTTAAGGCGCAGATTTCATGCATAGTATCCGCGTGGAGGAGACCTGTGATGTCGAACGGCAAGCTAATCGTTATGGCGTTAGCCTGGTTTGGCGTTGCCGGACCTGGTATTGCGGCAGATTTCTCCGACCCCACCTGGCCGTGCATTCAACGCAAGGTCGAGGATTTGTCGTTGGGCCTCATGTGGCCACACCAGATCACCGAATCCGAACCCTCTGAAAGCGGTGCTGACATTGACGAAATCGCTGGCCTTCTGGCGCTCAGGCGGATTGAGCTTGAGGACCTGCAGCCTCAGGTCGCCCAGTTTGCCGCGCGCTACAATGGGGATCCGGATATTCTGGGGTTGGTGTTTCAGCGTGTGTTTGACACGTTGTCCAAACGGCGCAAGCGGATCATCGCAGGGATCGGCGAGTTTTCTCTGAACCAGATCGATATGGCAGAAAAGATTGATCTGGCCCGTGTCGAAATGGAGCAGGCCTTAGCTGCAGAGCCGCCGGATTTTGACCGCGTTGACGCCCTTGAAGAGCAACTGGATTGGGATCAGTTGATCTATACGGACCGTCAGCGCTCGATCACCTATCTGTGCGAAACTCCGCAGATCATCGAACGCCGCCTGTTTGCAATCTCGCAAATGCTGCAGCAATTAACGTCAGATCAGGGATAAGTTGCCGGGGCGGATTTAGCCCTTTTGTATGTCGCAAAAAATCTTAACCGCTGCGACGGCTGACACAGCTATTCCCATTCAAGTTCGGTAAACGCAACCGTTGCATTGCGTGGGTTATAGGCGTCGAACAACTCCCATTGCTCCGCTTCACTTCGGGCGATTGTTTCGACCGCATCGCCCAGTCGCTGCCCTGTTTCTACCGCCTCGCGGGTGTCGGTTTCCAGCACATCCAGATAGCGCACCATGTCTTCGGAGCCTTCCGGCCAGGCCAGGATCGGGCCGCCGTGGCCGGGGACGATCTGGGTCACGTCGAGCCCGGTCATTTTCTTCAGAACACGTTGCCACCCGATCAACGCGCCATCCAATGCCGGCGTGTGCCTATGAAAGACCAGATCGCCGGTGAACATAACACCCGAATTCACATCCATGACCGTCAGGTCATTCCCGGTATGGGCCCGTGGCCAGGCCCGCAGGACCAGTTTGCGACCGCCCAGATCAATCTCTTGTTCGGTTTCGACCGCGATATCGACCGCAATTGGCCCGATACCAACATAGGCTTCCGGGCCGATAACAGCGCTCAGGCTGGCGATGTAATTCCCCAGACGGTCCAGCAGAGCACGCTCCAACCCCGCATGGCCGACGACCTGCGCCCCTGAAAGGGTCAAAGGTCCTGTCCCAAAGGTGTGATCAGGGTGCATGTGGGTCAAAATGACGTGACTGACGGGCCTGTCCGTCTCGGCTCGAATGGCGCGCCAAACCGCCTCGCCCATCCACGGGGCCGTGCCGGTATCGATCACCGCGACGCTATCCTGACCGATGACAAATCCGATATTCGAGACGTCACCCAGATTTTCCGCGTTAGGTTCTTCTATCAGTCCACGATGCACAAACAGACCGGGCGCGGCTTCCTCGAAATCCAGTGTTTGGCCAACAGGTTGGCAGATGGGCTGTCCGCTGTGCCCATCAGCGCGCGGCGGCGGCGACATCTCCAGCATCCGTTCGCAATCTGCCTGCAACTCAGCCTCATAGCCCGGCAAGAGCTGCTCTCTGCAGGGTTCGGTCGCGGCCTGCACGCATAGCAAAATTACGACTTCGAACATGACGCCCCTCCGTCCCGAAGATTGGCACAAATCGGTGTCAGAACCACACCACCTTTCGTCGGCATGTTTTTTTCTGGTGTTTTATGGCATATTCTGCGGCACCGGTTGCCGGAGGAGACATCATGGCCAAAGCACTAGCACCCGCAGCGATCCTTTCATTGGCGCTTTGTGCGCCCGCATGGGCCGAGCAGTCCGTCAAGAATCCGCTGGTTGACAGCGAAACCTGGCAGGACCTGCAATATGATGTTGTTGGCGACAGCCAGATCGGGAGTGCGGACACGCTGCTTTCGCTGGATGCACCTTATCGGGCACATGATGCCGCAACAGTGCCTATCGTTTTAAAGCAACTTGATCCTGCAGCCAGAATCTCCGCCGCTACTGTGGTGATCGACGAAAACCCCGCACCAATCGCCGGTGTCTTTACCTTTTCGCCGGCCATGGGTGAGTTGGATTTCGAAATGCGGGTCCGCGTGAATCAATATTCAAATGTCCGCGTGATTGCCGAAACACCTGACGGGCTTCATATGACCGGTCGCTTTGTCAAAGCCTCAGGAGGTTGTTCAGCTCCGGCCAGCAAAGACCCCGAGGTCGCCCTGGCGACAATGGGCAAGATGAAACTGCGCAGTTTCGGTCAAGAGGCTCAGATTTCGACACCACGCCGCGAAGCTCAGATCATGATCCGGCACCCCAACTATTCCGGCCTGCAACGTGATCAGATCACACAGCTGTTCATTCCCGCACATTTCATCGACCATATCGAGGTTTGGCAGGGGGATGAGCTGTTGTTCACTATGGACGGTGGCATTTCAATCTCGGAAAACCCTGCGTTCCGCTTTGCCTATAACGACAACGGCACGACCATGCTGACGGTCAAGGCAACGGATACTGAGGGCAATACGTTCGAGAAAGACCTGCCCAAGGCGGCCGCCAGCTAACGGACGGTTTCACGTTCAGTTCAGAAACAGACAACTTCAGCTTCGGCCTGCGCCCGACGCAGGTCGGCCACCATGTTTTCAGCCAGGACTGCGCTTTTGAAAAACGACATGCGCTCACCGCCGACGCGGCGCATCGACAGGACGGTTTCCGCTTGTTCATATCTCTCATAAGGCAGTATCGAAGCGATCAGATCGATTGAGCATGAACACCGGTCCAGCATCTCGCGCGTTTGGCCGTTGGTTACCATGCACGCAAACACATAGTCCGCGCGTGCGGAGGTCGGGTAGTCGTTCAGCCGGTCCGCGACGCTTTGAGCCGCAGCAGAAACCGGCGCAACAAGGTAAGCCGCGATGACGACTGCAAGGGTCATCCGACCCACTTCCCACGTTACAACACGGGCCTTCATTGGCGACCCTCCTGCACGCCCTCAAACTGCATTTCCGACCTGTAAACAGCCGCGCCGCCGTCTTCCGGCACAGCCTCTGCCACAAGGCTCAGATACCAACCCGGAACCTCCTCTGACACTGTCACACTGAGGGTGAGATCTCCGAAACCCTGCATCCGGTCCCGGTTGGGGTCTTCGGCAAAGGGCCGCATATGGATGGTCTGCACCGGGACGGTTTTGCCGTCGACCACCGCCTCACCCTCGATAATCTCGGCAGGTTGAACTAGCGCATCTTTGACACGGTTTCGGATATAGAACGGGCTGCCGCCTGCAGACTCGGCCATGTCCCGGATGGCGCTTTCATAAAACACCATGATCATGGGATTCCCGACACTGGCTGGGAACACTCCCATGGCGCGGTGTTTTTCGTCCTGGCGGAACTCCAGATGCGCCATTTCAGACCCGTCATCCCTGAAGCTGAGCGCGATATCGCCGGTATCCCGTTCCGCACTGTCAGGCCGCAGCCGGTTTGTCACTGTGCGCTGATATACCAGTTCCTTGTCGCGGGCGACTGTGTCCAGAACACCATCCTGGAACAGCAAATCATAGGCTTGTTCGGCGTCTATCGGCGCAGCAGATGCCGGAGACAAAGTTAGGAACGAAAAAGCCAGCCCGCACAGAAACATTCTCATGATTTCATCCTCCCAAGGATGAGAGTATGGGCTAATCGGCCCATGTCACCGCCGACTTTTGTCGGTGTCCAATATTTGAACACTCTGAGCCCGCCTGATTTTCCAAATGATCAAAGATCTCAGACGCGGCAGTTTGACCGGTTTTGTCATGACCGAAATCTCATGCCGCAACCCGTCCTGACGCAAGGCTTCACTGCGATCGGCCGTGATCAGAATTGCCGGAACCTGAGTCTGCGTCATCTCTCGAATCTGGCCAATTGCATTTACACCGGTTTCACCGTCATCCAGTTGATAATCGGCCAGAATAATGTCGGGCGGCATTCCAATGTCTTTGATGAATTGCATCGCTTCAGCCGGTGAGCGCGCAGGCAGCACGCTTGCGCCATTCTGTTCCAGCCATTGCGTTGTACCGAACAGAACATCGCGGTCGTTTTCGATCACCAGGACAATGAAATCCAGCGGCACATCGCTGGTGTTCGCCAACAGGTCCAGAGGCTCAACCGGGCTTTGCGCCGCCGCGACCCTGTCCATTTCGATGCTGAACACTGACCCCATGCCGGGTTTTGACCGCAAGGAAAGCTTGTGCCCCAAGAGCCGGCAGGCGCGGTCTACCACAGACAATCCCAATCCCATACCCGAGCCCAATGGCACGTTATCGGCCCGTGTGAACTCTTCGAAAACGCGTTCCTGATCCTTGCGCGCAATTCCGATGCCTGTGTCCCAGACCTGCAAGATGACCTTGTCACCGCGTCTGCGACAGCCAACCAGAACCCGGCCTCCGGGCTCGGTATACTGGATGGCATTCACCACCAAATTCTGGATCGAGCGCAATAGATAGACCGGATCCGAGTTCACGATTTCCGAACACGGCACAACATCAAGCCGGACATTCTTGTTCTCGGCAACCAGCGTCTGGTCGCCCTGTATCCCGGCAACCATCGAAGCAAGGCTGACATCTGTGGGTGAGACGGTATCCGGATCAGCGGTTTCCAGTCGCGAAATATCCAGCAACGAATGCAACAATTGCTCGGCAGAGCCGAATGCACCGTCCAGACGCTCCATCATCTCATGAAACTCGGTCTCGCGGGTGATTTCCAGCAGGGTCGAGATCATCAGCTTCGCTGCGTTGATCGGCTGAAGCAGATCGTGGCTGGCCGCGGCAAGGAACCGTGTCTTGGAAGACACCGCAGCTTCGGCGCGTTCTTTCGCGATCCGCAGGGCTTCTTCCACGCGCGCTTTTTCTTCGTATTCCTGAACCAACTTGGCGTTGGCATGGGTCAATTCGGCCGTGCGCTCCATGACGCGGTTTTCCAGCGTCTCGGTCGCGCGGGCCTCAAGCGTTACATCCTTCAACTCAACCAGAAACCCGCCATCCGGCAGTTGGTTTACTTGAATGTCCAGCACGCGGTCCGACCCGTCACGTACGCGTTTGCGAAGCCAGCCCCGACTTTTCAGCTCGTGTTGCCACCTGCCGATTCTGCGCTCGTCATCCGCCTTGATCAGCCCGCGTGCCCGCATCAGGTCCAGAAGCGTTTTTACAGGTACGTTTCCCTGCAAAAGCGACTGCGGCAGGTTCAGGATCTCCCGGAACCGCGCGTTGTGCATCATGATTTGGGACTCTGACGAAAAAGTGCATACGCCCGAGCTCATGTTCTGAAAAACCGCTTGCAGGTAGTCTTCCTGCCGGTCGATCAGGGTCTCTTTTTCATCGCGGTTTCTGCGTACAACCGAAGTGATGTCTGTCAGCAGAATGACCACGTTCTGAGAGGAAGTGTACTGCGCGCTGAGTTGGTACCAGCGATCACGCCGCAGTTCGATCACGTCGCTTGATACCATGCCCGTATGGCAATTGCGCTCCAGCGTGTCCAACATGTTCGAGATACCATTGTCGGACGATACGAACTCGGGGCTGCTTTGAACCAGCAGAAAGAACCGCCCAAGTGTAAGACCGGGTCCGATCAGATCGGACATGTCCGGGAAAATTGCCTGAAACAGCTCGTTGCACAGATTCAACTCACCATCGGTGAACAGCGCGAACCCTTCTTCCATGGAGGACAGCGCTTTTACAAGGCTCTTTCGGGTTTGTTCGCGTTCGTATCTGGCACTTTCTAGTTCGGTGGTGGCCCGTTCCAGATCGCGGCTTTGTTCCATAACCTGTTGTTGCAATTCGATGGCCGACTGAAACGCCAGAAAAGCGGACGGGCCGACATCCTTCTGACGGTTGGCGCGCCGCATCAACGCATCAATGATCTTGGCTTGTTTCGAGACCTGGATTTCAAGCGGATCGTCTGGATTCAGCATGGTCAGCTCAGGTCCCGCTTCTCTGGTTCGAAGAAGGCGACGCCCACAAAGGTCTGGTTCATATGTACGCCGGATTGCTGTTCTCCATAGGTGTTGAAGCCAACTACGCGGTGGGATTGCAACACGTCAGAGACCTGACTGCTCAGCTGTTTTTGTTCGATCTCCAGTTTGCGTAAAATACAGTCGAACCCAAGGATGAAATCAGGCGCCGTTCCGGTCGTGTCGCGCACATCCAGCCCGGCCTTGAGCGTTTCGATGATTTCCTTCCCGCGCCCCAAAGTCATAATCAGCCCATCATCAATCGCCGCCAGAAAGGACAAAGAGCCCCCCTCCATCGGCTCGCGAATGGCGCGTACATAGTAGTTCAGATTTTGCCGCAAAAGCAGCGGGTTCTCGGCAAATACCAGTGGTGAAAGATCCTCGGCCGCGCAGCCGACCAGGCGCGCGTATTCCTGCGCTGCAGGCGCACCGTTGATTTCATAGACCACACGCTCTTCGGGGTCGGCATCGGTGATGATGATCTCTGACCCGATCGGCAGGAAATGGTCGAACCCTATGCCCTGAAAACCAAGGTTTGTCTCAATCAACAATAGTACGGCCGCATTGCTGTGGGCCTTGCCGCCATGAAAAACAAAGGTTTCTTCATACTGCAGGCCGTCCCCGGCAGAGCCGCCGAAAATCGGTAGCCCGTCCAAAACGGTTTCCAGGGTCGAGACCAGCAAATCCTCTTGCTTGGATAATCCGTCCGAGAACACCAAAGCCAGCCTGTTCCACCCTGCTGTATGGCGAAACCGTTGCGCCTGCCGCTGCGCAGTCACCGCGATCTCGGTCGACTCAAGCGGTCTGATTCCTTCGAACAGGATGGATGAACAGCGGAAATTCGACTTCGGAAAGGCCAGCAGCAAAAGCGCGTCCGATTCATACCCTGTTTGCGTGATCTGCCCCGCAGTGGTGCAACCGAAAACAGGAACGCCCGCCAGTTTCCGATCCAGACAGCGCGCGATTTCTATCGGATCAAGGTTGCTCGGAATAAAAGCCAAAACGAAGCATGACAGATGACAATCAATTTCCGCGCAAGCTTCTTCAACAGCAGTCGCAGGATCCAAGGCAACGGAACGGCCTATGGCGATGAAATTCGGTCCGTGCTCCAGATCCCGCATATGCGCCCCCTAGTGTTGAAGAAAGGACTTAACCTCCGGCTCATGTCGCGATTGCCGGGCGACGACAGAGTCGACCAAAACTGCGGCCTGAGTTCGATTACGCACCCCGAGGCGACGCAACAAAGCGGTGATGTGCGCCTTGACCGTAGCCTCGGCCAGCGACAGCTCATATGCGATCTGTTTATTGGACTGACCCACACAAATCAGCTTGAGGATTTTGACCTGCTGCGGAGTCAGCGACGACAGCTCGGGGCTGGATTGGTAAACAGCGCTTTCGGGCGGCTTCGTCTCTTCGACACGGCTGTATTCGGTCGGAACGTATTTTCGGCCCGACGCGATCTGCTGTACCGCAAGTTTCAGTGTTTGCGCAGGCGTGTCTTTGGGTAAGAACCCCATAGCACCGTGGTCCAGAAGGGAGCGCACCAGCTCGCCAGACGCAAGCGACGATATCACCAGAACCGGTGCCTTGGGACAGCGCTGCCGCAACTGTTGAAACCCCGAGATACCGGTGACATCCGGCAGCTTGAGGTCGAACATGATCAAGTCGGGCTTGAAGCCTGTGCCAAGTATCTCAAACGTTTGCTTGAGGGTGCTGGCTTTTTCGATCCGGCACTTCTCGAAACTCAGTTGCAAGGCTGCAGCCAATGCATCGCTGAACAGCGGATGATCGTCAACGATCAACACGCTGGATACCTGGTCCACCGGCTCAGGACATCCCATAGTATGCATTGCCTCTCCTCCGAGAGGAAAAGTACATCATTTCCAGATCAGTTCAACTGTTTCATTATTAAGTAGACGAAAGATACTATTAATAACAAAAGCTTGATACTTCGAGCGGCCTAGTTATGCAGGAACCGACGGGAAAATTCCATCAAGTCCGGGTCTGCCGCGCTGGGATCGAAAATCTGCCGGTCTAAGTCCCGCAATTGCTCCAGACGCCGAGATGACGGCCCGTCCCGGCGCAAAATCGCGGTAGCAGCTTGTCGCAGCCCATTCGCGCGACCGGCCTTTGCACAGCGCCGCAATTCGCGAACCAGAGGATCGAAAAACGCAAAGCGTTGCAGGGCGCGTGAAGCTGCCATTCGGTGGCCCGACATGCCAAAGGCCAGACCTGTCAGAAAAACAACGATGGCGACCGCAAAAACCGGCCAACCCGGCAAAGTTGCAGGGGGTGCTGATGTTTGCACGATGTCGGAGCGCTCCGGTGATGTAACAGTACCATAGGCAATGCGTTGAGGAGAGATCGTGACCTCTCGGGCTTCGCGCGCAAAAGTGTCAAAATAACTGAAGTGCAACGGCTCGACGATGCCTGATGTGTCGTTCGACGGACGAATGGTCCAGCGCCAGAATGCATAGGTGACCGGCCCCTCAGGGGTCAGTTCGACAAGGCGTTTTTCGGGATGCGCGAAGATCAGGGCCGAGGGTGAAGTAAGTTCTGGCATTGGCGGAATCATCTCGGGCGTCGCGCCCAAAGCCTCAAGCCGGATAACACGCAATACACCCTCACCGGGCGCGAGCTGATCCGGGGCGTTCGACCATTGGTCCGAGATTTGCAGTTTGCGGACCGGAAACCACCAATCCTTTGTCGCAGGGGCCTCGGCCACCTGAATGGTTAGCGGTTTCGATTGAATGTCATGTTCGAACCAGTCGTCGTTTTCGTCGGTCAGGGTCAATCTGTGAACGAACGGACCAATCGAAAGCTCGCCTGCCTCAACAGGATAGATTGCCATGCGCCTTGTGAAGACTTTGTATTTTCGGCCATTGATCCGCTCCTCTGTCCAGTTGTCAGGTCCTAGCTGGGCCCAGCTGAACCCTTCGAAATCGGGCTGGATCAATTCTTCGCGCGTGATGTGCCGACGATAAACACCGCGTATGGTCAAAAGCACCATCTCGCGGGTGAAGGGCACAGTGGAGTCGTCGTCGATGGTGACCTCTATTGACACCTCAGAAGGTAGCACGGTCTTGGATTGCGCAACCAACTGAACGGGAAGCATGATGACAAATAAGACCAACCACCTCATTCCGGGCTCTCCGCTTCTGGCGGGGACACGCCCAGCTTGACCCGGCGCTTATGTTCCTGCGCGATCCGGGCCGCCATGAACTCTCCGGGAACATCAGAGAGTTGATTGAGCCAGCGTTGGTCGGCGACCATGAATTTGTCATCAAAGATGCGCCGCACACCCAACCGACCGCGGCTGTCCAATTCTGCCAGTCCCAGCATCGTGTTCGAATTTGTGACCTCACTGCCTGTTCCCGCTGCGCGCGCATTGCCTCGGGCTACAAAGCTATCGGCTTTGGGACCCGACTTACGTTCCGGGAAAAGGCCCAAAGCGTCCGGGTCGATCTGTTGCCCTGCATAGTACGCGGCCAGCACATCGAAATTTGCCTGAGCATCCGGGTTACCCTTATTGATGGCCTGATCGTAAGCCTCCAACGCCGCGGCCAACTGACCGTTTTTGGCCTCGGCATTGCCCAGGTTGTAGTGGTTTCCGGCCTGCTTGAACGCATCGGCGGCTTTGTCGAACTCCCCCGCACGGTAGAGGGCAATACCTTGCCAGCTCGGGTCGGAAAACAGGTTTGCTGCCAAAGGATACAGACCTAACGCCAAGGCAACGCGACCAAAGGGGGCAACACCGCCCGTCGCAAGGGTAAGCGCAATACACGCAGCGCCTGCAATCGCAAGCAACCTCATGCGCGTTCCCTCCAAAACAGTAACAACAGGGGGAGCAGTGCGAAGATCAAAAAATACCGCCCCAAATCGTGCCAGAACAGCACGGGATAGTCTGCACGTTCCAACCTAGTCGCAGCATCATCAGCTAACCAAACGGCCAAATCATCTGTCTGATCCAGTGTGAAGACTGCACCGTCACCAACGCCGACATGGGTTTGCATCTGAGCTGTCGGAGAGTTTAACGACACCAAAGACACACGCGTCCCGCGCGATGCAAGGGACGCGACTTGCTGCAGTGAGGGTGCGCCCAGACCGTCGCCATCCGTAAAGATCACCACGTCCCCGGCCAAAATCCCTGCTTCTTCGATCCGCTGAAGCGTCAATGCCAGCGCCCGTTCCGGACGCGATCCTTTGTCGGGAACGGTCTCACTATCGATGAGAGACAGGGTTTGCCCCAGTTGCCGGTGATCCGTCGTCATGTCCGTCGCGACATAGGCATCGCCCGCGAAAACAACGATACCACCGGGCCGAGACCCAAGTGCACTGATGCCAAAGCGCCCCATGCTCAGCATTTGTGGCCAGCGGTTGTCGTTCACCACACTGTCCGATGCATCAACAAGGAAGAATACTCCGTCCAGGTTGCGATAGGTTTGCGCGTCACGTCGCTCGATGGCTGGGCCAGTCAGCGCAATTGCGATGGTGCCGCTGATCAGCAGTAAGGCGACTGGCGTGATCGGGAACGAACCTCCTTCGATCCTGCCAATCGCCGCCATCGCTTTCATAAGCTGAGGGTCAGTCACCTTGTCCCATGCCCCAAACCCTCCGGCGCGGGAAAGCAACCACCAGCCAACTGCGCCCAGGAAGAGCACGAAAAGCCCCCAATACGGCCTGAGAAAAGTAATATCCAATTCAGTCATTCCGACTGCCTCCACGCCGCTATCAAAGCAAGCGCCGCAGCCAATGCTGCGGGCCATGTCCAATAGGATTTGTGAACCTCAGCCGTGAGGCCTGCGCTGTCCGTTGCTTCCAACCGATCCAACGCCTGTGTCACCTCGATCAGATCATCTGTGGTTTTGACGCGAAAAGCCTCACCGCCCGATACCTCGGCAATGGCCTGCAATGTGGCAGCGTCAACCACGCCGCGTTCGCCGATTTCAGCGCTTTGCAGGTCCTTGGGACCAAGTGCAATCGTGTGGACCCGCACCCCCATTTCAGCAGCCAGTTCCGCCACACCACGGGGGTTCGTAGCCCCTGCATTGTTCACCCCATCCGACAACAGGATCACAACGCGCGAGGCTGCCTGACTATCAGCGAGCCGCTTCAACGCGAGGCCCAGGCCGTCGGAAATATTGGTTGCGCGGCCTGAGATCCCTATCGTGGCTTCCTCAATTCGTCGCGCGACAGCTTCAGTATCAAAGGTGAAAGGCGTGGCAAAATAAGCCTCGGACCCGAACACGATCAAAGCCACCCGGTCGCCTGCGCGGCGTCGGGCGAATTCAGACCCGACGCTTGTCACCGCTTCCAGCCGGGTGATCCGCCGCCCATCGAGAAAAAAATCATCCCGCACCATTGAACCTGAAAGATCCAGAACAATCGCAAGGTCTCGGCCAGACACTTTCAGCGCGCTGACGGGCTGCAGCTCACGCGGACCGGACAAGGCCAGGACAATCAGCGCCCAAATGGTCCACAAGGTGAGGCGATCAGCCAAGCGCCGGTTTGCGGCGTTAACTTCAGGGCTGGCAGCCAACAGCGTCCCACCAATGCGATCAGGAACCGGAAACCCGCGTTCAAAAACTGGCCGTGGTTTGATCAGACGAACAACTACCAGAGGAAGCGGTAACAGAAGCAAGACCCAGGGATCAGCCAGTTCAAACACGCCTCGCAACCTCATCTTGCAAAGTCTCAAGATCGGGGCCCCCGCCGGGTTGATACAGCTCACCCCTTAATTCTGCATAGCGCATCGGATTCTGAGAACGCAGCCTGTGCAGAAGCGCCACCTTTCGCCGCTCAGCAGTCCAACCTTGTTGATCTGCGAACTCATCTGTCGGATCCATCGACTTGTTTGCGCTGGTCTGGATACTCAGAAACCGCAGGATGGCAACGCATCCGACCGACGCCAACGCCGCGATCCCAAGAACAACCGCATATTCGGCAGGTGCCCCGCCCGCAGCCTCGGCGGGTAAATGAATGTCCCGCAGACTGGCCAGCATAGTGGCCTCTGAGAGGGCGGTCTCGGTCATGACACGTATCTTTCCGCAAAACCCGACGAAATGCGGCGAGAGGTTTGTTCGACCGTGTCACTGGCATTCACAACAAGCGCCGTATGATCGGCAACCTTTTGATAAATCGGTGCATCCTCGGGCGCTGCCTCATCCAGATAAACGCGCCTTTGCTGTCCATCAGACAGGCGGATCGGATACCAACCCCTTGGCATTTCGTGCGTTTTGCTTTCCGTCACAAGGACCAAACGTGTGTTTCTGCGATGATCGAGCCGATCCAGCAGATCGGCAAAACCCTCTCCCTGCTGATCAAAGCCGGATGCGACAATGATCTCGGACCCAGACGGCGTCAGGCGTTCAACACCCGCAAGCGCATGTTCCAGGGTCCACCCCTGATCTTCACCCGTCTGCAAGGAATTCAGGCTACGTGCATGGGCTTGAACCAGACCACCGATCACATCCAACATCCCCCGCGTCTTTCCGCGCAGTGGGACAATAACAGGTGTGTCGGTGGTGAGCGCCAGCAACCCGACTCTTCCGCCGCTTTCGACCATTTGCCATCCGACCAGGGTCAGAACTTCGGCCGCTGCGACCGAGAGAAATGCCCGTTGCAATCCCCAAAACATCGGCGCGCGAAAGTCGGCAATCAACAAGGCCACCCGATCCCGTTCCTCCTGAAACTGGCGGATATGCAGGCGCCCGGTGCGGGCGGTTGTGCCGCGATCCAGATGGCGCATGTCATCCCCCGACACATATTCGCGCACGTCTGCAACCTCGATACCCTGCCCGCGCTTTCGGGTCAGGAATCCACCCGGCAAAGCCGCCAATACGGGGTTCTCGTTTTCGGTCAAAGCGACGTGTCGCAAGGCGATCAAGGCGTCCGTTGTCAGGCTCACGCCCGTATGAGCCAGCACATCGGTCACAGCGGCTCGACCGCATTCAGAATGTCCGCCACCAGTTCGCGGGGCTTTTTGCCATCTGCGATGGCGCTCCATGTCAGTACCATGCGATGGGCCAACGCATCGGGCGCAACGGCAGCCACATCCTCGGGCAAGGTGAAATCGCGACCGCGCAGGTAAGCGCGTGCACGCGATGCCGAAGCCAAGGCCAGCGAACCACGGGGCGAAACCGCGTGTTCAATAAATCCGGCAAACGGGCCTTCGCGGGTCGCGGTCACAAGGCGCACGATGTAATCCCGCAACTCCGGCGCCACATGCACGGCTTGGGCTTCGGCACGCGCCGCCTGCAATTCGGTAAGCGTCATCTGCTGAGCGTCCGGCGGCCCGTCCTGCGTTTCGGCAATGACCAGATCAAGGATCTGGCGCTCGGTTTCCAGATCCGGCAGTGTCAGCACAACATGCAACAAGAACCTGTCCAGCTGTGCCTCTGGCAAAGGGAAGGTTCCGTCGTGCTCGATCGGGTTCTGGGTGGCAATGACCAGAAACGGGTCAGGTAGGGCATGCGTTTCATTACCAACCGTAACCTGATGCTCGGCCATGGATTCCAGCAAGGCCGACTGCACCTTCGGTGGCGCGCGGTTGATTTCATCAACCAGTACCAATGTGTGAAATACCGGGCCCGGAACAAACTCAAATCGCCCTTCCTGCGGCTGATACACGGGCGTTCCTGTCACATCAGAGGGCATTAGATCGGGCGTGCACTGAATTCGGGCAAAGCTGCCCTCGACGGCGTTCGACAACCATTTAACTGCACGCGTTTTCGCCAGCCCCGGCGGGCCTTCGACAAGAAGATGTCCGCCTTCCAGCAATGCGATCAAAAGGGATTCCACCAGATGCGCGTGCCCGACAAGCCCCTGCGACAAATATCCCGATAATCCCGCAATCGCGCGCGGCGGGTTTTCAGGCCTGGTGTCCATATGTCCTCCCTTAGACCCATGGGGGTCCAATACCTGAGGTCAGGCTACCTGCAGCGTGCGCTGGGCAAAATATACCAGATGGTATTGGTATTACCTGGGCACTTGGACCGATGTCGTACAACCTTGATCAAACAGAGCCGCAAACTGCGGATCCGCCAGTGTTTTATCTGTTTTGGTCCATAGATGGTCATATTGGCTATCGATATACTCGATAAATCCCGGGTCGATGGTTTGATCAACCGGAGATTGTGCAACGGCATGCAACATGAAGATGTCAAACGCGCAAAGACCACTTGGGTTGGAATTCAGAAGTGCACGCATGAAGTCATGTGAGCTCCACGGCAGACGCTGCAGGTTCACTGGCGTTTCCTGCAGCTTGGACAAGAATCCCATCGACGTGTCAAACAGCAGAATGTCCATGCCAAAGGTGAAGGATTGAAATAATTCTTCCAGCAGGATCGATTTGTGAAAATCTCGCTCTAGCTGGCCGGGGTGGTCATGTGCAGGTTGCTTGACCACGATATGAGTCCCCTGCCCCCGACGGCCAAAGAATGTCTGCGCCATGGCCGGAGACGTCACCACATAGCCGCGACCCGTAGGCAACCCAAGCTGATGGACTTCACTAAGCCAAGCAATATCCTCCGACAAATCGTTGTTTGGCGGGTATCCCGAATATAGGCGCAATACCACCGTTCGACCAGTTCCACAGTCCCGCGCTGAAGAACCAGCATACCGCATTGGCGTTGGATGCCCAAAACTGTGTTTCAACAGATCCCGAAATGCATTTAGAACAACCAATGTCTGCGGGTGGGGCTTTTCCCCTACAAGGCACAAGGCTGCACCTGCCAGATCGCGCCCGTTTATATGAACGGGAATTGCCAAATCGCGCCCCAGCATGGTTGAGCGAAGCTCATACCCCCATCCTTTTTGCGCAAGCTCAATGTAATCGCGCTTACCTGCGTGAAGCGCACCAGCGCAGGCAACAAGCATGGTGATCTGTAAAAGAAGATAGCGCATGCAATCCCTCGTGCGGCGCAGAACAACACTGTTAGAATACAAAGGCCGTCCGCGAACGGAAATACAACATTCGCATTCAACTTCATCACGGTTCATTAGCCCGGTGAAACCGAGCTAATTACCCCGTAGAACTCCGGCAGATGCTGTCAGACAAATTCGAACCGGTAATAGTATGACGTTAAAACCGAATACCGATCCGGAACTGTCCGTCATCGAATGATTTGGAACACGAGCGATTGATTGGCTTAGGAGGATCAGGCTCGTTGTAGTTTCATTTTATGCCGCGTTGTGTTGATGCAGCAAGCAGCGTTTCTGGATTGTCTGTTTCTTGATCTCCTTTCTGCGCCTGAAGATGGTGTCAGCCTGACCAAAGTAAACATCAGCAAGTGTTAGGTTGCCGATGCTCTGGTGACAACGATTGTGGTTGCAATGGATGCAAGGGCAGACGTGAGTTATGATGATCGACAGGGACCGCAGCCGGGACACCCCGAGGCCTTGTCGGGACATTAAAGTCCGATCTTCTGATCGGAACCGGGCATGCGGAATTCATCAAGGCCAGCGGTCGTATGCACCGCGCCAACAGGCCTGACAAATGACTGCAACCTGCTTCGATATACGTCGCTCAAGAAACCTCTTGCAAAAAAGAGACGTCCACAAATGACAAGGCCCCAAAAAGACCGTCTTAGATAGCGACAAGTCTTGCCAACGGTTCCAAACTGGGAAGTAACCGTTGGACTTGTTGTTTGAACAAAAAACATCGACTCACGTTAGGTAGTTAACGCAACACCAAAATAAGCAACAAAAACGAAATAAGCAGAGAAATAATAAGGAGACGGACTAATGCATGGGCGCGTTTTCTCCAACGTACCACGCGCTTTTTTTGATACTTCTCGTCAAACTCAGTTTCTTCTTCCGATATTTTATCAAGAAGCGGTCCAACAATTTTGCTAGTCAACGCCGATTGATAAAAACTCTCAACACCAATTTCCCTTTCGGAAGGTTGCCCAAAGACGTCCACAGCTGTTTCTTTGGTCAGAAACGAAACCGAGTTCACGTCATCAAAATAGATGCGCGCAACACCTGGAATTACGATTTGATCTACACCCATCTGTTCAAGGATGGCGTGTGATTTATCGGATAAGTCGCATACATCACCCTCAGCCATCACAGCTTGAGACTGTCGGGGATTATTTCCCACAATTGCCTGCATCCCGGTAAAAAGGAGGAACTGCCGGTCATTTTCAAAATGCGAAATCAAATGTTCGGTGGTTTGAAGCAGCCATGGAGATCCAACATAATTTATGTTGTCCATCTTCGACGACCGTAGCAACTGAAAAGGGCCTGGAGCATCCACAAACATGTAGCTATGCATACCCGCTGGCGACCAATTCCGACGCGATGTTTCGGCAGGTAGTGCTATCTTGGTTGACGTACCAACTGCATAGTTTGCCCAACATAATGCATGGCTGCTCCATTCTTCTGATGTATTTAGGACACCCGCAATACCAGTGACTTCGGGCTGTTGCTCCAATAGTTCCAAGGCCAAGGTTATACCATGTAATGAGACGTCGGTGGTACAAGCAGGCAAAAGCAGAACATGCTTACCGGGCCAGACCCGCGCAGCCACACGAAGCGGGTCCTGATCTGCAGAAATGATTTTACCACCGAACCGCGCAACTGCGCCACTGAGAGACCTCTCCAATACAGTAGGGGCAGAAATGAGCATCGGCACGCCCGAAACGGAAATCGCTTGTCCAATGGACAGGGCTTGGATCGCCTCTTGTTCGGAAGCCGCGGGGAAAAAAACAACGAGGTTTTTGGTCAGCATGCTGATGGATCCGTTGAATAATCGAAAAGCTCAAAATCCGTGCGAAATCTATCTAAGAACAGTTTCAATGTCTTCGAATCAAAAAAATCAGAATAGTCCTTGGTTCTGCCACTTCTATTAAGGCGAGCTCCGGTTTGCCACTTACTATCGGCACCAACGATGTCGGCAATGCACTTCTGCGCCTCATCAATCTTCTCGAGTCGTCCGATGTAATCGTATTCAATAACATCGTGATAAATCGCGGCGCTTTGCGGAACCCAATGGCGATCCATTTCGAAGTCAGCTTGTTCGCATACGAACTCGACAAAATCGCTGAAAGAGATTTCCGTGCTGACCGCCTCATCAAAAGTACAACGTCGACCAGTTTTATGATCAAGGATCTTTATTCTATTATAAACCCATTCATCAAACCGTCTGTTGAGATCATATGTCTCCGTGCCGAAATCTGCAACACGGTTCAAATAGCACGATACTATCCGTGAAAAGGGATTTCGGACTATCGTAACTTTAGGTATTGACGAATTCGACAGGAGTTTACCAAATTGATCGTCGCCGATTTCAGCAGCACCCTTAAGACCAGTATTCACACGGTTATGTGGCTGAACATTTTGCGGAAGAAATTTTGGAAAATTCTCCAAGTGATAAAAGTACGCTTTCATCGTACTGCAACCATTCTTGGAAACAGCCGTATAAATCAGGCTAATATTGCTGCAGTATAACACATCGTTGTCAAACGTATAAGACCTATGACTACGATGCCGTAACATGGCCACGTCGGTTGAGTTTATCTTGTTCATGTTTTTATTAATACGCATCGTCATTGCGTCCATGATGGGTATTTCATCCTCAATACGTCCCCATCCGAACAAAGGATTTCCGTACGCCTGCCAATGAATTGGTAACACTTGTGCCCGGTGCTTCGCATAGCTGTCGAAAGGCCTTCTGTACGCTTTCGCATTTCTTCAAACTGCGAGTTAGTCTCGCGGACATGACAGGTAACGAGCAGGTTTGTATAAGCGACTGCATTTTCAGCTAACCCAAGTCGTTTTAACTTGATATAGAATTCCTCGTGTTCTCCGAGAATCTTTATGTCATCGTTCCAACGCAAGCCATGATCTGTGAATAAGCTACGGCGTATTAGAGCAAAATTGTTTACAGTATCAGCATATTCTAAGAAATGACGCTCATTCAAAAAATGGCGCTTTCGGGCAGTATACTCCACGGGAACAAAAGTAGCAGTGTCAGAATCATCAATTAACTTTAAAGTAAAGGTGTTTGGTAGTGGCTCTTTCAAAGAACCATCTCGATTCCTTTCCTGATTCAGAACCACCCCTCCTAGAATTTGAATTTGCGGATAGGATTCCATTGCGTTCAGCGCCTGCTTAAAATGCAACTGGTCATCAAAAATAAAATCATCGTCAACCAAAAAAATGATGGGTCTGTCGGTCGCTTCAATACACGCATTTCGGCTGCGGGATAAACCAGCATCTGGATCCATAAAGATCAACCTAAGGTCATACTCTTTTGCAAGAACCTCCCAAGGTGCTCTATCTTGGTCCTGAACAGCGATGTTTATCCGAATTTGTGGGCCAATCTGCTTTCGAACGGACTTGATAAATGTTGTTGTTGAGTCGATCCGATTAACCGTGGTGAATATCATGTCGACGTCAGCGGCGGAGAATCCATTGTCCGTTTTAGTCTTTGGAATGTCGGAAGACGAACCAGTATCGTCACTCATTGCGACCCGGAAGAGTTGGCCAATCAGCGTATTATCATTGAGCAGCTCCCGCCGTGGCAAAGCGCGGTCTACTGGACGAAAGCGCGCATTGTACAGCATTACAAGTTTAGCGTCTTCACTTATGTAATTGCGATAGTTCAACAAATCGGAGCGTTTGAAAAACAGGTCGGAATCAGCCCAGTCGATAGGATGGATAGCAGCTTCGGGCAAAAGTTTGGCAGTTGACGCGTGCTTTTCTACAAGTGGCGTGATTACCCCCGCCCCTACAGCCTGCCAATCCAATTCTTCGCCCGTAGCAACAGCGTCAACTAAGAGCTTTGTCACTTCAGCCACAGCTTCACTAACGATCTTAGATCCCGGCCGTGCCGCCATAAAGTTATTGCTAACGTGGCCCCGCGCCTTTTTCATACACAAGAATTGGGCCTCTCCAAGCTCGGCATCGGCGTAGGCTGCAAGATCGTGCAAAGCGATGGCATCCATGTCGACCCAAAGGCCGCCATACTTTTCCAATAGTTGCAAACGAATGTAGTCGGCCTTTTGCGCCAATTGCGGTCCAGTCTTCCCTCGGACTCGTAGCCTCTCGAAATCTATCGGTAGGTCTCCGATCAATTCCGGCAAATCGTCCGGTCCGACTAAGTGGACATCCCCCGTCGCACATTGTTTATTTAGAATTTCGTGACAGAGCTGTAAGTAAGGCGGCGTGCGATGTCCGGGAAGGTTCTCCCAATATGTCCAAACTTTGAACGCCGAGCTCTCCGCGACCGATGAAGATTTTACCATCTATTTGACCAAATTGAAATGAGCAGGCAAAGATTGCACCTTAAAGCTTCAGAACAACTTACGGTTACTGACTGCCAAGAGCGCGGTTCAACTAGCTGGTGCTCAATTCACTAAAAAATGTCAAGCCAATATGCCTAGTTCGCCTATGGTTGGGCATGATAGCACCAACATTCCAACCCGTCAGATGTCAACTTAAGTGTCTTCGTCATGGCCACTGTGGCAGTTTAAGTCGATGTGATAAGAGAGGGTTTCTGGCGCATCTTAACCGCCAAGGAGTGGATCTATGGACGTCCCCTGCGCAAGGTGTTT